>PLEW01000222.1 GCA_003136555.1 Planctomycetota bacterium
CGTTGGGCTGGGGCGAAGCCCCGGTAGACTATATGTTGGGATATACGAGAAGGTTATGAACACGCGACGCGATAGGAAGGGGGGCTGCATGCCGTACCGTGCTGGTGCGCTTGTCGGTGCACTTCCCGGTAATCCCACCCGCCCCTACTTGGCGGCGGCAGCCAGCTGCTGCGTGCAGGCGGCGATGAACTGCTCGGGCCCGCCGGGAACATAGGTGATCCGCCCGCGCACCGCCAGATCGGGTCCGACGATCAGCAGGCCCGGGAAGGTGTCGATGGAGAATCGCTTCGCCAGGGCATCGTTCTGCTTGCGGATGTCGGCGGGCTGATGCGACGCCATCGGCAGATCGACCGACAGCAGCACCACCGCCTGGTCCGCCCAGGCCGCGAAAGCGGGGGTATCGAAGACCGCGGTCTTCAGCTGGCGGCACTTGTCGCACCAGTCGCTGCCGCTGAAGTCCATCAGGATGGGATGGCCGGTCTTCTGCGACTGCTGGATGGCATCATCCAGGCGGGTGTACCAGGTGGCCGTGCCGGATCCGTCCGCCGCACCGAGGTGGGAGGCGATGAACAGGAGGATGACAGTGGCACTGACGAGCATGCGCATGGTCGGTTGGTCCAGTCGGGAAAGGGGGCTCTCTTGCCGCAAGCAAGACGTATCCGGGCTGAAGGTCCCCTGAAGCAGTATCTGGCGAAAGCCTGTGGCATGGTCGGCACGCGTGGTGCATGCGTGATGGTGGTGGGACTGTCATGCGCCTGCACGCATGATGCCCCGATCACGAAGACCTCTGCTCGGATATGAGGTTCACCATCTGCTGCAGCCCGATGAGCTGCCGGACTGGCGGCCCTGAAGTCATCGCCCGCCAGAGGGGGGCTGCGCTGTGGACTTCCAGCCATCGTGAGTGATCCGTCCCATAGCACGCGCACGATGTCCTCCGAATCGATGACCCCGCGATGGCCAAGACCTGGGCATAGTGAACTCTCGCCAGCAAGGAGGAACCTTACCGGTAGAACGGAGTGCTAGATCTAGGTTATGCATATATCGATGTGCTCATGGACAAATGCCGGATGGACGTGAGGGGCCATCTTCATCAGTCCCCGCTCGCAGAACGCGTCGCTGACGATCAGCCACTTCAGACGCTGCTTCAGGACGCTGCCCCTGCGCCCCCAGTCCTGCAATGAATCGATGGCGGCTTCTCATTCGATAGGAATCCCCGCCTGGAGGACTTCAGTACGCCGGCCGAAAGCGGCGGTACCACCAGGCGATCCTCCGCCAATCCGACCGCAGGGATTGGGATGCACATACATGCCGAAGACGATCGCGATTGCGATCAGCGAATGCGCCACCATCGCTATGGAGAAGTGATCGGGGACATTGTCGGCGATCGCCTGCCCAGGCACCGCCTGTCACCTCAACGCGACCTGCGGGTGCGGTCCTTCGCCAGTTGTGGCTAATGACCATTTCTCCTCGCGGACGACCCATGGACAAGACGTGGACAGGCGCTTGGAGGGCTTGACGAACATGCGGCTAGGTCTTTCCCATTATGTCTGATAATGTATATTATGTTTCTTTTAATATATCCCAACCATATGGCCTTAAAAGTATTGAGCCTTTTGTGGATAAATTTTCCAATGCGGGAACGGTACACATGCTGAACGACCACTTGGCCAAGTCGGGTTGCGTTGGGAGGAGATGGCCACGCCAGGAATGCCGCAAACGAGCACAGCTCGTTGCAATGACGAGTAACCCGCCAAGCGGATGATCGTGGCGCACCAGATAAACGGAGAACGTCTCTCCCTCCTCGCAGGGGTAAAACAGATCGCCGATCGGCACCAAACCGCCACCCGGCATCGGCTTTGATCACCTGGTTGTCGCGTACGCCTTACCAGGCCTGCGCATACCCCCGTGCCGACCCGAGTCTATGGGGCCCCCATTCAGACAGTCCGGGACGACGGCGGCAGATTGAGGTAGTGATTCATATTTATATAGTACTATTCCACCGCTTGGAGCCTGGCTGCGGAGCGTCTGTCCATTGCTGGACCTGCCGTCCACCGCGGCCACTGTGGGTCTCATCCAAGCAGCAGGGGCGCCATGGACCTCAGTCGCATCGTCAGCTGCCCTGTCCGCCGCACCGGGCTGCTGCTCATCGCTACCCTGCTGGCATCCGCCGCCGCAGCCGAGGTGCTCAAAATCGGCGAAGGGTCGATCCGCGATCCGCGTGCACTGACCACCACCGCGAACGGCGATCTCGTCGTGGTCGATGCCCGCAACCCCGGCCCGATCGTGATGCGCTTCGCCAGCGACGGCCACGAGCTCGGCGAAACCCCACTGCCCACCGAGGTCCACCGCCCGGAATGGGCCGCCATTGACGCCGGCGGACGCTGCCTTGTCCTCGGCGAGGGCAAGGCGTGGGTGGTCACGGTGGACGGGCACGCCAGCCTGACCCGGGATGGCGTCGCCTCGGCGGCGCTGAAGACCACCGCCGCGGGGGAGGCGCTCTACCTCCTCGATGGCAAAGGCGCCAGTGTCGGCCGCAGCCTCTGCACTGGAGGTGCCCAGCAGGACATCGCCCTGTCCACGATCCCGGCCAAGGGCCGGCTCAGCTCGCTGCACGTCCGCTCTGACGGCCACCTCTACGCCTATTCCGGCGAGGAGCGCGTGGTCTACCACTACGACGCCAAGGGCACCCTGGTCGAACGCTTCGGTTCAGGCGGTGATCTGCGCTGCGGCATCCCCGCAGGCTACATCAACGAGGCCTTCGATGTCGATGACCATGGCGACATCTACTGGTCGCTGGCGAACTATGGCGCCCTCCTGCACTACAGCGCCGATGGCAGCACCGGCTTCCACTTCCATGGCCAGGAATCATGGGACCACCAATGGACCGGACCGATCCATACGCTGTCCGGCTTCGCCCTGTCGGGCGAGCGCGGCTATGCGGTCGATGGCGGGCTCCATCGCATCACCGGACTGCCGCGCTCCTGGGTGAGCAGCGGCGCCAAGGATTGCGACGAGGTCAGCACGCGCTGCTTCGGCCTCAAATTCGAGGTCACCACCCCCCACCCCTACAAGCTGCTCACCGGACCGGTCGCCGATCTGACCATCGCCTTCCAGGGCGGCAATCGCCGGCTGCAGCAGCTGGTGCTGCATTGGCAGCTGCGCGACCTCCATCAGCTCACCGTCAGCCAGGGCGACCTGGCGTGCTCGCTGCCCGGGAACGCCGCCGCCGCCTTCGCCCTCCCGCTCACTCTCCCGCGTCTCGGGTGGTACCAGCTCGACATCGCCATGCGCAGCGGCAGCGAGACCCTGATGGACCATGTCACCTTCCTTGGCCGCACGCTCGAGGATGCCGCCCTGCCCATCCCCGAACGCGAATCCAGCGGCTGGAACGACATGGCGACCCACAAGGCATTCGGCATGGGGGTGCACCGCTTCCACTTCCCGAAGAACGACCAGGAGCTCGCGACGCTCCTGACCGACCTCGCCAGCGCCCGCACGCTGGGCATTCCCTTCTTCCTCCAGATCACCGACAAGGCCAGCTGCACGCCGGACAACGTGCGCATGATCCTCGCCATGGTCCCCGATCTCCCTGCGCTCGAGATCGTCAATGAACCGAATCTCAACACCAGCCCGGCGGACTATGTCAAGCTGCTCAAGCCCTGCTACGAGGCGGCAAGGGCGGCGAACCCCAAGGTCCAGGTGCTCGGACCGGCAGAATGCGGAGCAGGCCTTGGCTGGTTCACCGCCTTCTTCAAGGAGGGTGGCGGCAACTACGTCGATGCCATCTCGATCCACACCTACGAACGGCACAACTCCATGGATGCCGCCCATTGGCAGTGGAAGCTCGCCCAGCTGCACCAGGTGATGGAGCACTACGGCTGCGCCGGCAAGCCGATATGGCAGACCGAGCACGGCTACCTCGGCGACTACCATGGCATGATCCTGCGACATCGCTGGCAGGCCAGATCGATGCTCCTCGAGTACCTGGTGCTCGACCGCGAAGGCACCTGGCCCGAGCGCAATTTCTACTACTACCTGAACTCGGGCGGCTTCGCCGATTTCAGCTCGTACCTGGTGGACGGCCGGCGCGAGCCCTATCCCGCCGCGCTGCTCATGCGCACCCGCTCGGCGATGCTCGGCAGCAGGCGCTTCGCAGCCGCCCTGCCGTTCCCCCGACCGGCCGACTGGCTGCTGCTCGGCAACCGCTACGAAGGGGCTGACCACGACGTGGTGATGATCGCCAACACCGGCTGCTTCCGAGCCGTGTCCGTACAGGTCACCCTACCCGAGGGCGCCAAGGCCTTCGACTGCTTCGGCAACCCGCTCGATCTCGGTAGTGGCCGCACGGCAGTGCTCCAGATCGAGGAGTGGCCGACCTATCTGACCATCCCCCACCTCGCGGCGCTAAGCGCCGAGGTGCAAGGCGGCCTCACGGACCTCACCGCCGACGCGCGCATCAGCGTCGACGATCCGCAGGCCGCAGCGAAGATCCCGTTCCTCCACAACGGCATCCTCGAATACGACTTCGAGGACGAGCCGGAGCGCGATGGCTTCCGCGCCACGCCGGGCAAGCTGCCGCTCGATGTGACGGTGGAATTCCCGCAGGCCCGCCGCCTCTCGCGCAGCATCCTCTACGGCTCCTTCGCCGACAACGACAAGTGCACCCCGACCGCCTTCACCGTCCAGGTGCGGGTCGACGGGCAGTGGAAGGATGTCGATGACATCAAGGTCCCGCTCGACGGTACGGTGCTGAAGCTCGAGGGCCAGATCGCCCGCCTGACCTGGTACGACGATCCCTGGATCTTCGTCAGCGATTTCGCACCGGTGCTGGCCGACGCCATCCGCTTCCATGTCACCGCCACCAGCTTCGGGCAATGGCCGGTGGCCACGCTCGGGCTGAGCGCGCTGCCGCAGCAGCTGCATCTCCGCGAACTCCAGGTTTTCGGACCCTAGCGTGAGTTTCTCCTCAG
>PLEW01000031.1 GCA_003136555.1 Planctomycetota bacterium
CGCTTCGACGAGATCTTCTTCGTCGATCTCCCAAGCCAGGAGGTGCGCACCGAGCTCTTCCGCATCCATCTGGCCAAGCGCGGATTCGAGCATCAGCAGTTCGCCATCGACGATCTGACGCATGCCGCCGCGGGGCGCAGCGGGGCTGAGATCGAGCAGGCCATCGTGGCCGCCTGCTTCGATGCACATGCCGAGGGGGCGGCCCTGGCAGGCTCCCATGTGCTGGCGGCGATGCGTTCCTCGACGCCCTTGTCGGTCACCATGGCCGAACGGATCGCACAGCTGCGGGCATGGGCCAGCACCCGCTGCCTCGATGCGGATGCGGGAGGATAGCCCGATCGCCAGTCGAGCTCATCGGCGTCGGGGGTGGACGTGGCGAATAAGCGGGTGTATGCTCACATCATGACAAATAGTGTCACCCAGGAGCGCATTCGCCGCGAGGGCCATCCATGCGTAGTTTGATCGTCGATGACGATGAGACCTGCCGGAAATTCCTGCTCAAGGCGCTCGAGAAGCACGGTCGCTGCGAGGTCGCCATCACCGGAGTCGAGGCGATCGAGGCGGTGAAGAAGGCGTTCCAGAGCGGCGAGCTCTACGATGCCATCTTCCTGGACATCATGATGCCAGTCATGGACGGGCGTCGTGCGCTGAGCTTCATTCGCGAGATGGAAGTCCGGGCGGGCCTGCTGCAGGGGTGGGGGGCGAAGATCGTCATGACCACCGCCCTGGGCGACTATGAGAATGTCCGCAGCGCCTTCCACGGACAGTGCGATGGATACCTGGTCAAGCCGCTCAAGATGTCGCGGCTCGAGGCCCTGCTGCGCAATCTCAAGCTGATTCCGCGCGCTGAGTAGGTCTCACGCCGGCAAGCTGACCGGCAGCCGGAAGAGCAGCTGCGCATTGCGCGTGGTCCATGCCGCCAGGTCCTCCACCCGCTGGCCACGCACTTCGGCGATGCAATTCAGGGTATGGGTGATGAAGGCAGGTTCGCAGCGCTTTCCACGCAGGGGGACGGGCGCGAGGTAGGGACTGTCGGTCTCGATCAGCAGGCGGTCGTTCGGGGTCACTCCGAGCGCGGCGCGCAGGATGTCATTGGCCTTGAAGGTCACCATGCCGTTGAAGCTCAGATACCAGCCCAGGGCCAGAAAGGCCTGCACGTCCGCAGGCGTCCCGGTGAAGCTGTGGATCACTCCGCGGCAGGCAGGGTGGCGTGCGAGCACGGTCAGCATATCGGGATGGGCATCACGGGAATGGATCACCACCGGCAGGTCGAGGCGCTCGGCGAGGTCGAGTTGGGCCTCGAGGTTGGCGATCTGGCGGTCCCTCTCGTCGAGGCGGTGGTAGTATTCCAGACCGATCTCACCGAGGGCGGAGAAAGAGCCGGTGCGCAGCAGTGCTTCCAGTTCGGTGAGTTCGGCGGCGAAGCCGGCCCCGGCGCAATGGGCGGCATGCGGATCGATGCCGGCGGCGCAATGCAGGAAGCCGGGATGCGCGCTCGCCAAATCCAGGCAGCGGCGCGCGTCGGCAACACTGGTGCCGATGGTGATCGCCTGCGCGACCCCGGCCGCCCGTGCGCGACCGATGGTGCTCTCGAGGTCATCAGCGAAGCGCGGGTGGGTGAGGTGGCAGTGGGTGTCCACCAGGGCTGGCAGCATGCCGGCATGATCGCCGGGGCGGTGCCCATGCAATCTCCGCCCGCACCCACCCCAGACCGCTGCCACCGGCCGTGCCAACTGCCTGCGCTTGGCCTGGAGTGGCGGCGTCTGACGCTACGATATGGGCCATGGCACACCGCCGGACTCCCGCGCAGCTGCTGGTCCTCTCGGTGACCATCGGCTGCGGCATCCTCATCGGTGCGGTGGCGGTCGGATGGCACCTCTCTGGCGATGCCTCCGGCCATGGCCGCAACCTCCTGCCCGACATCCTCCTCGAGGGGGTCTCGCCTGCCGAACTGGAGCGGCATGGCTTCCATCTCTCCGGCAAGGAGCCCCACAGCTGGAGTGCCATCAGCGTGCGGGTGTTCCAGGATGAGCGCGGAACCGTGACCTTTGTCCGCTGCCATGTTGCCCCCGAAGAAGTGGACGCGCTGTTCCGCTTTCCGGTGGGGAGCCGACGTCCGTTGCAGGACGTGCCGCCTGAAGATTGGCCGTGGGGGAGGACGGCGGGCGACCCCTTCGCGGTCCCGGCCTGGTGGCATCCGACCGGTCTGCGCAGCCGCATCTACGAGCACCTCACCGGTGAGCAATCAGCCGGACTGTTCGCCAATTACGATGCGGCGACCATGACGCTGCACTTCTGGCAGTGGATGCGATCCGACGTGCACCCTGCGCGCCCGGCGCCGGTGGCGTTGGCGATGGCCGATGAGTTCGCCACTGCCATGGAGATCGCCTGCCGCACCAGGCCGGCTACCCTGGGTTCCGATGGCTGGATACGCGCGGTGGGCATGCCCCCATCGGCCTGCGGTCTGCCCCCTGAGCGACTGCCCAGCGGACTCACCTCCATCGATGCGGCGCTCTACCCGGTGAACCACCGCCATCGCTACCTCCTTGTCCTTCATGGCCTGACGGCCGATCAGGCCTGGGCGGTGGCCGGCGAAGTCCCCTTGCGTCGGCTTGATCCCGACGCCCCTCCCCCGCTCGGGCGCTGGGGATTTGCGGCTATTCCGGGCATCCCGGCGAGCCTGCCCGTTTGGTTCTCGCCTGGTCCCGGGCAGCGTCGGGCGCACTGCCTCCTGAACCTGGGTGCTGCGACCGTCGAGGCAGGCCGCTGGGCAGCGTATGACGAGCACGACCGTGCGCTCTACCTGTGGGACTGGGCTGGGCCGGAGTCCCAGGCCCCGGTGGCCGATCTGTGCCCCTGATTCGTGGTGCTCGGCTGGGCAGCTTGGCATCCCGATTGCATATGATGCCAATGCACGGCCAGATCGCGTCAGTTTGACCCGTATCGCCGCCACAAGGAATCCCATGACTCAGCACACGTTCCAGACCGAGGTCACCCAGCTCCTGCACCTGATGATCCACAGCCTCTATTCGGAGCGCGAGATCTTCCTGCGCGAGCTGATCTCCAATGCCTCGGATGCGTGCGACAAGCTGCGCTTCACGGCCTTGACCAAACCCGAGCTCCTGCGCGGCGACGACCAACTGCACGTCGATGTGCGGGCGGACCAGGAGGCGCGCACGTTGACCATCACCGACAATGGCATCGGGCTGAGCGAAGGCGAGGCAGTCGAGCACCTGGGGACGATCGCCAAGTCGGGGACCAAGGCGTTCCTGCAGGGCCTCGGCGGCGAGCAGGCCAAAGACGCCAACCTCATCGGGCAGTTCGGCGTGGGTTTCTACTCTGCCTTCATGGTCGCCGACCGTGTGGTGGTGGAGAGCCGTTCGGCGAGCCTGGGCAGCGATGCCGGGGTACGCTGGGAGAGCACCGGGGATGGCAATTTCAGCACCGAGGCCATCAGCCGTGCCGCGCGCGGGACCTCAGTCGTCCTGCACCTCAAGGAGGATGCCAAGGACTTTGCCGAGAACTGGAAGCTGCGTGAGCTGATCAAGAAGTACAGCGATTATGTCGCCTATCCGATCACGCTGCCCAAGTTCGTGACCGATGAGGATAAGAAGAAGGGGATCACGGCGGAACCAGAACAGGTCAACGCCGGTCAGCCCTTGTGGACCCGGGCCAAGGACCAGATCACCGACGAGCAGTACGAAGCCTTCTACAAGTCGGCCTGCAAGCAGTATGATGCTCCGGCGACGCGCCTGCATTTCACCGTCGAGGGCACGCTGTCGTTCACCGCTCTGCTCTTCATCCCGAAGGAGAAGCCCTTCGACCTGTTCGATCGCGATCGCCGCGGACTTGGACTCTATGTCCGGCGCGTCTTCGTGATGGATGACTGCAAGGATCTGCTTCCCGATTACCTGCGCTTCGTCCGCGGCATCGTCGACAGCGATGACTTGCCGCTGAATGTCAGCCGTGAGATCCTGCAGCAGCAGGATACGGTGGCCAAGCTGCGCAAGCACCTGGTCAAGCGGCTGCTCGACCACCTGCTGAAGCTCGCATCCTCGAACGACGAGGCCGAGAAGCAGGCGTGGGCGTCGATCGATGAGAGCTTCGGCGCGATCCTGCGTGAAGGACTGGTCGTCGACCAGGAGAACCGCGATCGCATCCAGCGACTTGCCCGCCACCAGTCCACCTGGACGATCAGGCCGGCTGCAGAGGGCGAGTCGGCCAAGCCGGCGAAGACCGGACTGGAGGACTACGTCCGCCGCATGCCGGCGGGTCAGCAGGCGATCTACTACGTCACCGCCCCGTCGCTGGACGCGGCCAAGGCCAGTCCTCATCTCGAAGGCTTCGTGCGCAAGGGCTTCGAGGTGCTGTTCCTCATCGATCCGGTCGATGAATGGGTGGTCTCCCATGTGCATGAGTTCGACAAGCACAAGCTGATCAGCGTCGCCAAGGGCGGCGACGACCTCGCGAGCGAGGACGAGAAGCAGGCCATCGGCGAGAAGAGCAAGAGCTACGGGGATTTCCTCGGCTTCTGCAAGCAGTCCCTCGGGGAGGAGGTGGATGAGGTACGCCTCTCCCACCGGCTCACCGACAGCCCCTGCTGCCTGGTCGGCGAGGAGCATGGGATCTCGCCGCAGATGGAGGAGCTGATGAAGCGAATGGGTCAGCCGGTGCCGAAGCAGAAGCGGGCCCTCGAGCTCAATCCTGATCATCCCCTGATCCAGCGCCTGCAGGCACTGCATGCCCAGGGCGATCAGGCCCAGCTGGGCGGTTATCTGCAGATTCTGCGCGACCAGGCGCTGCTCGCCGAGGGCAGCAAGATTGCCGATCCCGCATCGTTCGCACGCCGGGTCCAGGATCTGCTCGCCAATGTCGTTGGTGGCGACGGAGCCAAGGCCCAGTCCGGCCGCGCCTGAGTGTGCCAGCAGCGGCGCCACGCACATGGCTGAGCCAGGTGTGGCGCCGCGCGCTATTGCTGGGCGTTCATGGCAGTGGAGATTGTGAGCACCCGCCACTCCTGCGGCCAATCCTTGCCGACAAAGTGCAGCAGCACGCCCTGATATTGCACGGTGCGCTGCTCGTAGCTTTGCGAGCGGCTGATAACCAGGCTGCCTTTCCGCCCGGCGAAGGAGACGATCTCGATGGCATCGGGCAGCTTCCCGGCCAGGAAGCGCGCGGCATAGATGTTCTCGCCGCTTGCCTTGGTCCGCCCGCGCAGCAGCAGATCGATGGCATCGGCGCCTTCGGTGCCGAATCCGGCAGCCTCAAGGCGCGATTTCCAGTCGCGGTAGTCGATCGCCCCCTTATTGAGCTGGAGGATGGCAGCGACCTGCTTCTGCACACTCAGGCCTTCGACCAGCCTGGCCTCCAGTTCGGCCTGCGCCGCCTTGGGCATCCACAGCGGCACGCGCGGGCTGATGACCATGCCGTTGACCTGATCGAAGAGCGCCTTGGCGACGCTGAAGCGGTAGGTCCGTACTGGGCCGATATGGGCATCTGAGAGATCTGACATTGCCGGCACGCCGATATTGGCCGGCGGCAAGCCGATCAGCCATGCACGCTCCTGGATGCCGCCGATGCGATCAGTGCGATTGCGTGCCCCGGTGACCGCGCTGCTGTAGAAATCGAGCGCCTGCTGGCGCGGATTGCGGTGCATTATCAGCCAGCTGCAACCGCCTATGCTGGCGATGAGTCCGATGGCGATAAGCCACCAGGCGAGCCGCAAGCGGGCCATCCGCACCCCTTCTCCGGTGAGGATCGCTGGTCCGATCTTGCCGACCCGGCCTTCGCTGGGGGTCTTGGTGGGCTTGGCGCTCTGTTGCTCGTTCTTGAGCGTTTCGGCCTGCAACGCCGCAGTCATCGAGTTCGCCAGCGTGGCGGCCATGGCCCGGCGGACATCCTGCTGCTGGGCAGTCAGGATCTCCGAGCCGCGCGTCTTGCCCGGTTCGCCCGAGCGGGAGACGGTGGCGGTTCCGGCACCACCCGCCTTCGCCGCCGACGGTTTCGCCTTGAGGGCGGCGGGCGGCGGTGCGGGCGGTGCCGGTCGCTCGTCGATCTCGACCACCTCGACGTCCCTTTTATCGCTGGCAAAGGAGGATGCGGCCGGCGCTGCGGACTTGGCCTTCGGCGGCCCTGCCAGCCCTGGTGGCAAGGTCAGGGGGATGATCGGTCGGCTCGGTACTGCTGCAGCGGGTGGCTTGGCGCTGGGCGCCAGCGGGCTGCTCGCGGCTGCGGGAGGAGGGGGCTCGGGCGTCTGCTGTGCGGTTGAGCCCGGCATCTCAATGGCATCGGCGATGCCATCTTCACGCAGGCGAAAGGCATTCTTGCAGGTCGTGCAACGCACCGCCCGACCGACCAGGACGGGCTTGCGCGGATAACTGGCATTGCAATGGGGGCAGACGAACGTCGCGCTCATTGCTTCCACTGTCCGGCCGTCGTTGCAGGGATGCAAGCCTGTACAGCCGATGGCACTCCCAACAGTGTGCGATCCCATGCGTGGCGCAGATGTGTCATCGTCCGGGTCGCCACGGTGGGCTAATCGGACCAGTCCAGATCGCCGAGTGCGCGGAAGCGCGAGATCGGCAGCAGAACCCCGTGGGTGAATACCGCGAGGGTCGCCGCGCTCGGCTCGATGACCGCGGCATTGGCCAAGGAGAGGGGGGTGGGATTGGCCGCGAGTGCCAGGTCGGCTGCGATCAGCACGCCGCTGCGCGGGCCGTGCGCGATCACCAGCACCTCGACCGGCGGCAGGGCCAGGGGGACCGACGGATCGTGCCAGAAGGCGCCGCTGCGGACCACTGGGCCGTCGTTGTCGAGCAGGGCGAGGGCCTCCGGCCACTGCAGCGCCGGGTGATCGCGGCTTCCAGCGGCGCGTTCACGGCGATAGCGCCAGACGCAGACACTGGAGAGCCGGTTCATGCGCCAGGCATCGGTGCGGCCGAGGTACTGCACCGCATGCTGCCGCTCCCAGCTGGCGAGGACGCGTGGACGGTTCCAGGTTCCCGGTCCCTCGGCCGTCCCGCGCTCGGTATCCTCACTGTCGAGGGCGCGCAGGTGTGGCAGGTGGTGGAGGATGGCTTCGACGAATTGCAGCGCCTCGACGCACAGCCAATGGGGACCTGAAAGCGGGATGCCGATCGTCAGTCCGGCCTCCCGCCAGCCATCATAGGTGCGGGGCGGATGCAGCGGATCGTCGTCTATCGGCGGGTTGCCCAGGTCGATGGTGCATGAGGCTCCGGTCGCCGGATCGCGCCAGCGGCCTGAACGGTAGGCAGCCCGCCAGGCACCATCGAGCTCGACCCCCGGTGCGGCCGCGAGGTGATCCTCGAGCCCATCGCGGGTGACCGTCGGACCTGCGTCCGCGGTCGATTCGTAAAATAGCAGTGAGACCATTCAGCGAGACAAGGTGTGGAGATAGGCGCGGAACAGCAGCACCAGGTTCGCGTGGCCGAGACGTTGCAGGATGCCGTCAGCGCTCAGCCATGCATGGCTGAGGTGCTCATCGCTGAGTTGCACATGGGTCTCGCTGGTCAGGGCGGGAAAGTAGACGACGCGCTTGGCACGGCCATTGGGCAGCAGATAGGTCGCCTCAAGCGGTGGGCCTTCGATGGCGACCAGGCCGATGCCGCATTCCTCGGCGCATTCCCGGATCGCGGTCTGCAACGGCGTCTCGCCATCGTCCTGATGGCCCTTGGGGAATCCCCATTCCCCGTGCTTGCTCGCCTTCAGCAGCAGCCAGCGGCTCTCGCTGTCCACCAGGCGGCGCAGCAGGAGTCCGGCGGCACCAACCGTAGCGCATGTCGGCTGCTCGGGAGCGGCAAGAATCATACCGGATTATACATCGCGTAGAGGTCTCCTGCCTGCCTTTTTCGTCTGAGCTTTGACATTGTGATCCGTTCTCTGCCGATTTCAACCCTCAATGGCGTGATGATGTCGATAAATGATGCCTAGCAAGTCACCATCCCGTGGCTGGACCGGGGATACGGGTGGTGCTGGCATCGGGGCTCCAACGACGCTGGATCACCACGTCTGACCGATGCGAGCCTGATCGACGCACCCTGTCACTGGCGGCTGGCTGACCAGAGCGCCATGGGTTGGCTCTAGTCCTGGCAATCAGGTACGGCGACTCATGCCCGTCTCGACCACGTGGCCACGCTATCGGACGCCGAGACTGGCCGTGGCCAGGTTGTGATCGCAGTCTGGGCGCTAGGCTCCTGACATGAGTGACAAGCCGGCCTTCCTGGTCTTCGATGTCGAGACTGTCGTCGATGGACGCCTGGTGCAGCGGGTGCGCTATCCGGAGGATGTCTCGCTCACTCCGGCTGAAGCGGTCGCGAAGCAGCGCAGCGAATTGCTCGACAAGAGCGGCGGGAAGAGCGATTTCATCCCCCAAACATTCCATGTCCCGGTGTCCGTGGCGATCGCCAAGGTGGCTGCTGATTTCGCGCTGATGGAGGTCACCACCCTGGATCGGCCCAAATTCCGGCCGCAGGTCATCACGCGCAAGTTCTGGAAGGGCTGGACGGCCTACGGCCAGCCGACCCTGGTCACCTTCAATGGCCGGGGCTTCGACCTTCCGGTGCTCGAACTGTCCGCGTACCGCTATGGCGTCCCGGTACCTAACTGGTTCAATGCCACTGGCAGCCAATACCAGCAGCCGCGCAATCGTTTCAATACCGCGGCGCACCTCGACCTGCAGGATTTCATCGGCAATCAGGGGGCAGCCCAGGTCCAAGGTGGACTCAATCTCTGCGCCATCCTGCTCGGCAAGCCGGGGAAGATGGATACCAAGGGCAGCATGGTCCAAGACCTCTGGGAGCGTGGGGAGCGCGAGCGGATCGATGATTACTGCCAATGCGATGTGCTCGATACCTATTTCGTCTTCCTGCGCACGCGCGTACTGGCTGGACAGATCAGCGTCGAGCGGGAGCGCCAGCTGGTTGAACGCGCTCACGCCTGGGTCACTGAGGCCTCTGCCCACAACCTGGCATTGGCGGAATATCTGAGGAATTTCCACTTCTGGGAATCCCCCGGGGATGACGATGACCCATTCATCCACTAGCGCAGGCTAGCCTCTGCATCGCCGCCGCCCGGGTCGGCATGGCCGGGCCAGAGCGGATGCACGACCACGCCACGGGCGACCTCGGCCCACCAGCCTTCGCTGTCGCTCTGCACCTCGGCGATGATGGCGCCGTGCACATGCTCGGCAAAATGGCGAGCCAGCGCCGCCTGCAGCTCCCGCCCGGAGAGGAGGCCGGCATGGCGCCCGCGCGGGCAGCGCGCGGGCGACAGCCAGGCCAGCCGTGGCAGTACCAGATAGCGGGAGGCGCGCGCGGCTTGCGGCGCATCGGCTGTGCCATGCCGCAGCCACCAGCCTCGCCGATGCCGCGGATGCGCATGCGCCGGCGCCGACGGGCAGGAGCGCCAGTTGAGCTCGGCCGGGTAGAAGAGCCAGCCCTTGAGGAACGCTTCGGAATGGGTCGCCTGTGCGGCGCCCTGGTTGGCGATCGGGTGGCGGCCGAGAGGCAGTTGATGGGCGATTATGCGCTGCAGCTTGGTTGCCAGGTTGTCACGTGGATCGGGGGCGATCCAGTGCTCCCATGCCGGCTGCGGCGGGGCGCCCAGGTAGAATTTCACCGCCATCTCCCAATGCACGCGCTGGTGTCGGCTAGCGCAGCTGAACAGCAGGTCGAGGTCTCCGCGCGTTACGCCACGGTCACCGACCGCCACCCGCAGGCCATGGACGGTGATGCCGGGATGACGCATCAGCCAAAAAGCGACCAGGGCCTCGGCATGATGGCCGAGGCGGCGGGTGCGATGGCGCCCCATCCAGGCGTCGAGCTCAGTGCAATCGCGATCGAGGGCGTCGAGCCATGGCAGGGTTTCGGCCGCCACCTGCTCGAGCCAGCGTGGCGGAGGCTGAGGCAATCCGGGAACGCCATCATCCAGGAGTGGCGGACTGGAGATCAGCCACTGGAGATCGCGCACCAGTTGATGGCGGTAGGCCTTGTCGGGCATGATAGATCCCATCAGTCGGGGAGGTCCGCTGATGCCGCAGCGGACGGTGCACCGGCCGCGTCAGTGAGAGGAGGAGGTCGCTTCAGGGCACTGTCCCTGGCGGAGGCGAGCCTGACACCGGCGGAGGATGGCCTCGGCCATCGGCAAGTCTGATGGTGCGTTCGCGCGACACCAGGAGCAGCACCGAAGGCAGCGAGAGCAGGACCAGGAGGGTCGAGGAGCACAGCCCGCCCATCACCGCTATGGCGAGGGGAGCGCGCAATTCGACCGCCTCCCCTGCCGATATCGTGGGCGGCCAATCATAATGTATCGACCATCCGACGGCCAGCGGCAGCAGGCCCAGGACGGAGGTGGCGGTGGTCATAAGGATCGGACGCAGCCGTTCGCGACCTGCACGCGCGATCGCCTGCTTGGGGCTGAGACCCTGCTCCCGTCGCAGATTCACCGTCGAAACCAGGACGATGGCATTGGAGACCGCGACACCGACCAGGACTACCAATCCAATGCCGCTCATCACATCCAAGCCATGACCGAACAGCCACAGTGCCGGGAAGGCACCGGCTGCGGCCATGGGAACGGCGAGCATGACCAACAGCGGCTGCCCGAGGCTCTCGAATTGCACCGCCATGACCACCAGCACCAGGAAGACCGAGAGTGCGAGCATGCCCGCCATGGCGCTGAGGCTGTTCTCTGTAACGGTTTCGACCGAGCTGCCGACCAGCTCATACCCGGCAGGGAGGGGGGAGGCGCGCTGCAGCTCCGCGATCAGCTGATGAGCGCTTCGATCGGGAGGCAAGGCGGCGGCGCTGAGCGTCGCCACCCGGCTGCCGTTGTGCCGCACGATCAGCCCGTCGCCTGGCGACCGGGTGATGGTGGCGATGCGCGACAAGGGGATGGGCTTGGCGGCAGTGCCAAGGTTGAGGTTCTCAAGGGCTTCCGGAGCCCCCTCGCGAAGCGGTCCACGTACGCGTATGGGCAGGGTCTTGGTCGACACTTGCTTGTCGCTGAAGCGGGGGATGAAGCCGGTGATCTCATGGATGTCTGCGGCGGCAGCGATGGCAGCCTGAATCTGATCGAGCGTCAGACCGGCTTCCAGCAGCTTGCCGTCATCAGGGATCACCAGGACCTCGTCGGCGGAGGCGGTCGCCGATGTCTGAACACCTCGGCATCCGGCGACCCGCAGTCGCGCTGCGTAATCGAGTGCGATGTGTCGCAGGGTCTCGGCATCGGCTCCGCGTATGGCGATCGAGAGGGCGTCGCTGGAGCCGAGACCGAGATTGATCAGGGGGGGAACAGCGGCGGAGGCGGCGACCGCCCCGCGCGCGAGCGCCTGATGCTCAAGCTCGTTGAGGAACAGGCGTTCGCCCGCTTGGTCGTGGGCGCGCTCCCGGATGGTGATCACCAGCTGCATCTCATAGGCCTGTCGCCGGGTCAGGCTGGGTGCGTAGCGTTCGTCCTCGCCGGCCAATGCCACGGCATCCAGGTCGTGTCGCCGGCCGCGCAGGTAGGCGAGGAAGTCGGCGGCCCAATTGGCGCTCTGGTCGACGCTGCGACCCCGTGGCAGTTCGATGGTGAGGGTGAAGCGGGTCGACAGGCTCGGCGGCATGACCCGCACCGGGAGGCGTGGGATGAAGGCCAGCCCGAGGGTCAGCGCGATGGCGAAACCGATGAGGCCGAGGGCGGGCCTGGCGAGCACGATGTCGAGCATGACGCTGTAGATCCGCTCGATGGAAGACAGCAGGACGGCGCAGCCGTAATCGACGAGCCTGATCGGCACGCGCAGGATGATGGCCAATCCTGACAGCAGCACGGAGGTGGCCGCAGCCGCAGCGCGCAGCAGCAGCACCAGGAGCCATGGCACCAGGGCGACAACGGCTAGGGTCAGGCGCGTCACCATGCGGTGATCGCTTTCCCGCCATAACGGCCACCAGTAGGAGAGCGGGCGATGATGACGCGTCAAGGATGGCAGCGCCAGCAGGGTCGGCACCAGTCCGAGTCCCACCGCCAAGCTGACCACATGGCTGGAGGACACCGTAAAGGCCTGATCATAGAACAGCCTGCCCAGCACACCGGGCAGGAATGCCAGCGGTACGAACACGGCGACGCTGGTGAGGCATGATGCCACCACCGCGCCTGCGACCTCGCCAACGCCGATGGCGATCGCGTTGGTGCGGGCTGGCCCGTCGTGATGCCCCGGTCCACCCACCCGATCGGCGGCCTCCAGGACCACGATCGCGGTATCCACCAGCATGCCGACACCGAGGGCCAAGCCGCCGAGGCTCATGAGGTTCAGCCCGACCCCGGTCAGCGACATCAGCAGGAAGGTTCCCACCACTGAAAGGGGTATGGCCAGGAAGACGATCAGGGAAGGTTTGATCGCCCGCAGGAAGACCAGGATCACCAGCCAGGCCAGGATCGCCCCCTCGATGGTGGCCGATTTCACCTCGCCGATGGCATTGCGAACGGCCTCGGAGCGATCGGTAAGCAGGGTGAGCCGTCCGCCGCTGTAGTTCCAGCTGCCCGGACCGGTGGGGTGGGCGATCAGCCCGATGCGCTCGCGTACCGCATCGGAAGCCGAGACCAGGCCGGCATCGGCCTGGGTGAGGATCTCCACCAGGATGGATTCGCTGGTCTGCAGATCGTTGGCGCGACCCTCTGCTGCCGAGTCGTTCCGACCACGGCTGGGCTGGAGGGAAACCGCGAGCTCCTGCGGCTCGGCGAGGACCTGATCGACCGTGGCCACATCGCCGAGGGTGATGCCGGGAGCGATCAGGATGCGGGTGAAGTCATCGGGACGGATCGTCGACCCGCGCAGGCGCACCTGCCTCAAACCCTCCTGATCAGCGACGGTACCGACCGAGCGGCTGCTCACCGCGCCACGCACGGCAGCCTCGAGACTGACACCGGTCAGACCGGCGGCGATCATGCGCGCGGGGTTGGGGATGATCCGCACTTCGACCTCTCGCCCTCCCCGCAAGCGGACCGAGGCGACCTCGGAGAGGCCTTCGACTTGGGGCGTGAACTCATCGCGGGCGATCGCCGCCAGGGTGGTGGAGTCCGGTCCGCCGGGGACCGGCTCTAGTATCATGCGCATCAGGGGTTCAGTGCTCGGATCGTAGCGCAGCACACGGGGTGGATCGGTACCGACCGGCAGGGGGATGCCGGAGAGCCGCTCGCGCAGGCGGTTGGTGATGGCCTCGAGATCGGCATCGGCGCGGATCGACAGCCGCACCTCGACTGAGCCGGTATTGGCCAGGCCTTCCATGCTGGTCAGGCTGGGCACGGTGCTGAGCGCCTGCTCGAGCGGCCGGAGCAGCTGATCCTCCAGTTCGATGGCCGAAGAGCCGGCCTTGTCGCAGCGGACGGTGATGACCGGAAGCTCGACCGGTGGCAACAAGGCGACCGGCAGCTGGTGCAGGGCCATGACGCCGAGCAAGGCCATCGACAGGGCGATGAAGCACGCACCGATGGGGCGGCTGATGATGCGCTTCAGCATGGTATGGGCCGGTGAGGCTGCTGCGTCAGGGCGCACCAGGCGCTGCTGGCCATGGCCGTCATCACTTCGCTGGCTCCACTCCGTGCGGCAGTGCAGCGGCTGCACTCACCTCATCTGTGCGCAGCACAACCGGAAGCCCATCGCTGAGTCCGGACATCCCTTCCGTTACCACCTGGTCGCCGGGGTTGATGCCCTTGATGATGCTCACACGGCTGGGATCGCCAGGGCCTTGCTCGACCCACGCCCTGCGCACCACCAGCTTGCCTTCGTGCTCCTCTGCAACCCAGACATACGGGCGGTTCTCGCGAAACAGCACGGAGTCGCGAGAGACCACCAGATCCGCGGCGGTGGTGCCCAGGACCAGGCGGGCGGTGACGAATCCGCCAGGGCGCCAGCTCGACGGCGGCTTGGCGATATCGACCAGGACGTGGCCGCTCCCCTTAACGATGTCGATGGCATGGGGCAGGATCGAGATGACGCCATCGGCGACCACGCCGTCAGCCAAGGCGGTGATTTCGACCGCCTGGTTGTCCTTCATCCGCCGCAGATTGGTTTCTGGGACATCGAGGCCGAGCCGGTAGCGGCTGGTATCGAGGACCTCTCCGATCAGGAATCCGGCATCGACGCGTTGCCCGACGGTGCCGGTCAGGTTGATAAGGACGCCATCAAAAGGCGCAACCATGCGTCGTTTGATCTGCCGCTCATGGTACATCGCCTGGTCGAGCACGGCATCGGCGAGCAGGTCGCGCGCGGCATCGAGGTCGATGGAACTGATGGTTTCAGGAGCGCTCTTGGCGAGATTCTCCCTGCGCATGAGATCTCGCCTGGCACGTTCGAGCTTTGCGTGCGAACGCGCTTCGCCGTCCTCATCCTCGGGTGTCGGCGAGAGCTGGGCGATGACATCCCCGGCCTTCACCGATTGGTTGGACTGGAACGGGAGCTGACCGATGATCCCGGCGGCCTGTACGGTGAGCAGCTCGTGGCGCCACACTTCGAGGCGTCCCTGGACCGAGAGCGCCTCGACCACCACCCCGCCCTTGGCGACGGTGGTGCGAACCGGCAGCGCGACCGTCGGACCCTTCTTCTTGTCGGTATCATCGCCAGCACCATCGGCCTGAATGCCGCAGCCGGAGATGAGCGCATACATGATCGCCGCCGCACCTGCCAGGGCGACGCAGGTGATGAACGCAGGCTTGGTTCGGGAAGGCATGGGATGGCTCATTTGGGCAGGAGCTCCAGCAGGCTGTCTTCCTGGGCGCGCAAGCGCAGCTCTGCCCGCAGCACATCAATACGGGCCTGCAGGACGCTGATCTGGGCATCGGTGACCTGCTGCTCGATGTCGAGATAATCCTTGACGCTGATCAGTCCGCTATCGGCCTGGATATGGGTCAGCCGCGCCTCTTCATGATAGGCGGCGTAGATCCTCTCCTGCTCCTCGACGGTGGCCTTGGCATCCTTGAGGGCGAGCCGCAAGGCGATATCCTGAGTGTGCCAGGCGCGTTCATCGGCATCGCCCTGGAGCTTGCTCTGCTCCAGGGCAAGCATGGCACGTGTCAGTTCAAGGCGGTTGAGGTCCGCGCCGAAATGGTGGATATAGTTCAGTCCGACCGTCCATTCATAGGTCTGATGGTTCGAGATATCGCTCCAGGCGCGGTCCATGGTAGGATCGGTGCCGATCTTGCCGAGCGTGACGCTGAGGTCGAGCCGGTCGAGGGCGTTGTTCTGGGCCACACCGAGAATACGGGCTGCCAGCGAGATCCGCCGCAGGGTCGCGTGACCGGAAAGGGTCTGGGCGTAGCTGACGGCAGGCGGTTCATAGGTCATGGGTGTGGCTGGCAGGTCCTTGCCGTCAGGGACATTGAGCCCCGGCCAGCTCACCGCCAGGCGCTCGAGGACGGTCGACCGGGCCCGTTCCGCGGTGCTCAAGGCGGCATCCTGGATGGCGATATCACGGCGCAGGGACAGCACGCTGAGCTTGCGGTCAAGTCCCTGCTTGACCCGTTCTTCGCCGGTCTCGAGGTTGTGCTGTGAGGACGCCTGGCGGCTCTTGCGCAGTTTGACCTCGCTCTCCCGTTGGGCGTAATTGAGCCAATCCTCCCCGAGTCCCTCGAGCTGGCTCTCGATGTTCTGCAGCGTGACCTCGCGATTCCCGGCCAGCTGATCGCGGGCGGTATAGAGATCTGCGAGATTGGCTTCCCTGCTATTGCCCTGGAGCAGGGACTGGGTGACCATCAATTGCACGCTGCTGGTGTAGAAGGTGTCATAGATGGCGCCTGCGCTGGTGGTATCGGCGCGCGAGCTCCCGCTCTGGATGGTCACCGCGGTGCCGGTATCGAGATTCTGGGTGATGCCTGCCGTGGCGGTGGTCGTACGATCGCGGACGATGCCGAAGCCGTCGACGAAGCTGTTGCTGAGCCGGTGATCCTCATCGACGGTGGTATTGAGGTTGAAGGTCGGTCCCCAGCGCGATTCGACCTGGGCCACGGCGAGTGAGCTGCGCTGCTCCTCCCTCAGGGCGATCACCACCAGCGGCTGCTGCCGAGCCAGGGTGAGCGAGGAGGCGATCAGCGGCGAGAGCCAATGCTGCGGGACCGGCGCCGGAGGTGGC
The DNA here is from genome assembly GCA_003136555.1 of Planctomycetota bacterium. GTDB lineage: Bacteria > Planctomycetota > UBA11346 > UBA11346 > UBA11346 > BOG-1363. Next base: position 16,122 of record PLEW01000031.1, read on the forward strand.
TGGTCTTGGCTCGCCGTGCGAGTGACCGGGGCCAGCGCCAGGAGCGCGACGATGAGCGGACAGGCGGGAATGCGCGTCACGTAGGGAGTACTTTCGGCTGATGTCATTGTTGCCGGCATCTTCGTCGCTTACAGACTTCGCGCCAGGCGCAGGAAGCCCGCGCGGGCCGCCCCGAGCCAGTGGTAGACGATCGGCACGATGACGAGGGTGAAGATCAGCGCGCAGGTCAGGCCGAGCGCCAGGGCCCTGCCCAGGCCGCAGATCGGCGTGCTATTGAGCCGGCCATGGCTGAAGGCCATCGGCACGGCGCCAGCGATGGTCGTGAGGCTGGTCAGCAGCACCGGGGTGAAGCGGTTGCGGGCGGCGGCGGCGATCGCAAGCATGGGACGGCGCTGCCATACGGCCGACGACAGCCCCTGATCGAGTCGGGGCATCGGGACGCGCTTGCGTATGCGGTCGACAAGCACGACGCCGTGATTGACCACGATCCCGACGAGCAGGAAGAGGCCGAGATAGGCCATCTGGTCGACCGGCATCTTGACGGCCTTGAAGACGGCGATGACGAAGACGATGGCCAGTGGCACGGTCAGCATCAATGCCAGGGGCGCCACCACGGATTCATACAGGATACCCATGAGCAGATAGATGATCCCCACCGAGATGTACATGGTGAAGATCAGGGACGCCTGGCTCTCGCGCATATGCTGATCCCAGTGGCTGAGCGTCACCGAGGTGCCCGAGGGCAGATCGGCCTGCACGGCCAGCAGCGGCATGCGTTCAATCAGCTTCTCGCGTGTCTCGCTCTCGACCAGGCACCAGACGATGCGCTGGCTCATGCCATCGCGACGGCGGATCTCCAGCTGGTTCGGCGTCGTGCTGCGGCTCACGATGCTCTCCAGACGATCGATACGGGCATCGTCATTCTGGCGGATCTCGGAGGACAGCAGTCGATCGATGGTCCTCGATTGGTCGGCTACCGGTCCCACGCGCAGGAGCCAGCCATCGCTCAGGGTCGTGAGCAGACGAGTGCCACCATAGCGGGTCACCTGTGCGGCGACCGAATCGGCCCGCCATCCCTTCTCCTCTGCGTCCGAGCTGAGTGCGAGCTCAAGCTGCTGCGGAGGATCGTTGAGCTGCGGCCCCGGGTTGATCACGCCCGGGGTCTCGGCCAGCATCGCGCGCAGCCGGGTCCACGCCTCATCGCAGCTCGCCTCATCGGGGGCATTGATGCGGAACTCGAAGCGGTTCTCCCCCCATTGGTTCTGGGATTCCGCCTTCTTGGCCGCGGTCGTCGCCTTGGCGTCCTTGCCTGTGACGGCTGCGCTGGTATCGGGGATGTCGACCGCCTGGCTCAAGGCGCGGTCGATGTGCTCCTCGAGAGCTACGGCGATGTGCGGGGTGAGCAGGCTGATGATCTGCTCCTGGATCACCGTGCTACTGCGGCCCAGCGGATCGATGGGCTGGAGGTAGACGCTGATGCTGCCATGCTCAAGGGTGAAATCCTCGACCGTCGAGACGATGCCCAATTCCTGGGCATGGGCCTCAAGCTGCGCGTGCCAATCGGCGAATGCGGCGGCAATGGCGGTCCGTCCGGGCGAGCCCCTGATGCGTGCCTCGAGTTCCAGCTGGCGCTGATCCTCTCCGCTATCCTCCGGAGCCTTCGGAAGGTACCACCAGCCGATAACCCCGGGTACCACCAGGAACAGGAGAAGCACACCAGCGAGCAACGGCCTGAGCAGCAGCCAAGCAAGTCCGCGGCCATAGGCCTTCTCAGCCGCTATCAGCCAGGGGGCATGCCCGCGAGATGGACGCCGAGCGGTCGCCAGGCCGCGAGGATAGAGGCGCGGGAAGGCCATCGGCACCACGATCAGGGCCACCGCGAGGCTGCCGAAGAGGCTCCAGATTATAGGCTTCCCGATGGACATCAGCAGTGGTCGCATGCCTGAATCGCCGATTACCACCATGGGCAGGAACATCGCGATGGTGGTCAGGGTGCTCACCACGATCGCCATCGCCACCGCCGCCACCGCCCGCCGCAGCACCACCGACCTTTCGATCGGATCGCTGACGTCGCGAGCACGCAGCAGTGATTCGCCCACTACGATCGCATTGTCGATCACCATGCCGGTCGCCAGCAGGTAGCCCATCAGGGTGAAGAGGTTCATGCGATTGTCCTGGCAGGCGATCACCAGCAGCGCCAGGGCCATGGAGAGGGGCAGGGCGCAGCATATGATCAGGGCCAGGCGCACCCGCCCGAGGAACACCACCAGGAAGATCACCGAGAACAGCCCGCCCCACAGCCCGGCGACCAGCAGCTCATGCGCGGCGGCCTCGATCTCTCGGTGGTTGGCGGACTGGATCGTCATCGGCAGGCCGAGGCGACGGCTCTCGCTCTCCAGCACCCTGGTCACCTCCAGCGAGGTGCGGTAGGCATTGGCATCCGGGGCGGCGAAGACCCTGAGCGAGGCGCCCGGCCGCCCATTGACCATGATCCAGTGGTTGAAGGAGGGCGGTTGGCGGGTGACTCCCGCGACGTCGGCCAGCTGCGCACCGTCGGTGATGGCCAAGCCGTTGAGCCCGGTGGTGCTCAGGTCATTGCTGCGCACGCGCACGATCGATTCGCGCCTCATGCCATTGCTGATGGTCGGGACCGTGAATGCGGATGGCGCAGCGGCCCCAAGGTGGGTCACGGTGGACTCGACATCCATCCGCGATGCGCTCGTGCGGATGGGGTCGAACGAGACCAGCAGGTTGCCATTGCCGTCGAGGTTGTGGCTCGCATTCGCCACGCCGGGGACGCGGGTGACGGCTGGTATGATTTCCCGATCGAGGATATCGATGAAGGCTTCGATATCGAGTTGCCCGGCACCAAAGGCGGCGGCTACTAGCGGTTCGGAATCGCTGTAGGACCAGGTTCCAACCGAGGGCCTGCGGATCAGCCCGACGAAGCGCTGGCGATTGGCGTCCAGGGCGTCGGAGACGCGTGTCGAGAGCACCGAGAGTGGGGTTTCCGGGTCAGGCCAGATCATCAGGCGCACGTTCCCGCCCATGGTGCGGGAGTCGATGGCATTTACTCCCGGGAGGGTGCGCAGGACCTCCTCAGCAGGACGGGTCAGGGCCTCGAGCGATTCGCGGCTCGATTCCGTGTCCATGTTCATGGTGACGAAGAGCAAGGGTGCCTGCAGACCCGGCGGGATCAGGCTGATGCGCATGCCCGGCAGGGTCAGGGCGCCCAATACCAGCAAGGCGGCGAGGACCGACAGTATGCCGATCGGCCGATCGACGAGATGGCGCGCTTGGTGCGGAATCTTCGAGCCGGCCGGATGTTCAGCGGGAAGGTGGCTGGTCACGGAGTTTCGGCGGACGGATGCGCCGGCGATGCGGGTGGGGACGGAGGGAGAGCACTGGTCAATGATATACGGCCGGGAGGCGGGATCGTGTCAGGAAATCGTCATCTTGCAGCCCTCAGGGGCTTGCCGGCTGCCGTGACCAGAGGCGCTGCGCGTGGGAGGTGAAACGGGCGAGGGCGATCGCCCGTAGCGGCAGCTCGGACCTACGCTGACGCAGATCGGAGGTGACCCCGTGGGCGAATGGCCCGATCGGCACCCCCATCTGGAGGAGGCCGGCGCAGTGAAAGCCGGCAAGCTGCTGGCCCCACAGATGGGCAAAGCGGACCAGATCGCCAGCGTCGAGGCGTGCAATGGGGACGGAATGCTGGGCATGGCAGTAGGTCCTCGCCTGGAATGCCCGCTCACCGATGCGGATCGTCAGGTTAAATGGATCGTTCGACAGCGCTACGACTCCGGGGATCGCCGCACGTGGTGGGAACGGGATACCGGGAAGCACCCGCGCGATAGCGCTGAGCGGTCGGTCCTGGACCGCCAGAAGACGTAGCTGCGGCGCTCCAGAACGGTCCATTTCGCGGACGAGCGCCAGGTAGCCAGCACGGGCGGCCTCCCGCAGGGGGGAGGTTGGCTGCGGGGCCATGCCGATCACGGCGGGCGATCCCGCCAGGCGCGCATCGAATTGATCCTGGAGCGCTCGGCCCAGCACGGCACACGATTGACGCTCGCTGTCCGATCGGCTTGCCCGGCGGAGCCGGAGTCGGGCGCCGTCTCCGACGCAGTGCCGCCTGAGGTGGGCGTCGAAGGCTTCGGGCGCACTGTCGCGCTCGATCAATCGCTTCAGTGATTCCGGTAGTCCATTGATGTCGATGCGGCAGGCCTCTGCATCATCGTCGGCGATGCGTGCGATGGTGCTCGAATAATCGCTGATCAGGGTTTCTCCCAGGGACCGCATCTGCGACTGCTGGAGGGGCCGAGTATTCAGCAGGCTGGCAAGCAGGCGAATCATATCCCAATGCCACGGCGAGGGATGTTGGTGGTCGTGCTGATTGATGCCGAAGCTGACGGCAGGTCGACCGTCCCGCCTCAACCGCCCGTGGGCGAGCGTGGTGAAATGCCGGTGATGGGCATCCCCGATCGACCATGCCCATGGTGCATCGAGCCCTGCATTGGCAACCAGCCATGGTGCGATGAGGGTCATGGAGCGACGTGAGAAGTTTGCGGCGCCATGAGCCAGGGAGCGGTGGCGGCCTGCTGCCAGCGATGGCAGCAGAGCCTTGGTGGCCGACCATCCGGACCAGCGCAGGAAGGTGATGGCGTCGCCAGGTTTCATGTCCTAGGCAGCCTATCGCCTTGCACGCCCTCGCCAGCGCGGTTCGACGTCACCAGAGCAGACAGTTGTAAGACCTATGCCATTCGCTATTTACAGAACTTACCGGTCGTCCCGCTCTTGACCGGGCCATTCCTCGCGCCATATACCGGCGCGCTACCGCGTCACTTAATTGAGGTCACAGGGCATCATGGGCCGATCATTGGTCATCGTCGAATCCCCGGCCAAAGCAAAGACCATCAACAAGTACCTCGGCAAGGACTTCGTGGTGAAGTCGAGCTTTGGCCATATTCGCGATCTGCCTTCCTCCGGAGGAGAGGAGGCTGAAGGCGAGAAGAGGCCCAAGGCCAAAGCTACGGCGAAGAAGGTCACCGAGACCCAGCGCATCGCGGCCAAGGCGATCCGCGCCCATGCCGCCCTCGTCAGACGCATGGGTGTCGATCCAGAGCATGGATGGGAGGCACGCTACCAAGTCCTCCCGGGCAAGGAGAAGGTGCTGCGCGAATTGCAGGAATACGCAGCCAAGGCCGACACGGTCTACCTGGCGACCGACCGTGACCGCGAGGGCGAGGCGATCGCNNCGGAGATCACCAAGACGGCGATCCAGGAGGCGTTCAGGAAGTCCGGTGAGCTCGACATGAACGGCGTCAATGCGCAGCAGGCGCGACGCTTCCTCGATCGCGTGGTCGGATTCATGGTATCGCCCCTGCTGTGGGCAAAGGTCGCCCGTGGCCTATCGGCCGGTCGTGTCCAATCGGTGGCGGTGCGGTTGATCGTCGAGCGGGAA
>PLEW01000059.1 GCA_003136555.1 Planctomycetota bacterium
GATTCCTCGCTCGCGGTGATGATGACGGGCAGGACCATGAAGGCGAGGGTGAACCAGCCGGCCATGAGGGAAATGTTCCAGCCGAAGAAATGGACGAAGAGCGCGACGCCGAAGAGGCCGAAGACGATCGACGGCACGCCGGCAAGGTTGTTGACCGCGACGCGGACGCTGCGCACCAGCAGCCCCTGGCGGGCGTATTCCCGCAGGTAGATGGCTGCGATCACGCCGAAGGGGGTCACCGCGGCGCTCATCAGGATGGTCATCACCAGGGTGCCGACGATGGCGGGGAAGATGCCGCCCTCGGTGTTGGCCTCGCGCGGGTCGTCGATGATGAAATGCATGATGTTGCCCAGGAACCAGGCGCACCGCCCGGCCAGGGTGACCTGGTTGGGGTAGTGGAAGTCGAGGATCTGCCCGAGCGGGATGGTGCGCTTCTCGCCGCTCGCCAGGCGGATCACCAGCTGGTGGATGCGCTGCAGGCCCTCCTGGGCCCTGGCCTTGGCGGAGAAATCGGCATAGGCGGCCTCCAGGGCGGCGATCTGGGCCTTGACCGCAGCGCTGGCGGCGGCATCGCCGCCATGCCCATCGAGCACCTTGAGGCGCAGCTGCAGCCTGGTGATGGCCCGCGCATTGGCGCCGATCGCATCCTTCTCGAGATGGGAGATGGCCTGCCGCCGGGCGGATGCCTCATCGACCAGGATGCGCAGCTGCTCGGCGAAGTGGGGATCATCGGCGGGCAGGGTGGAGGCGTTGCTGATGTGCAGTTCGACAGGATAACCCAGCGCATCGCCATAGGCCAGCCGTTCGATCCGCATCACTCCCGCGGGGTAGCGCCGGGATGCGATGTCGGCCTCGTCGATGAAGCGATAGGGCGCCGCGACATCCTTGTTCCCGGTGCAGATCTGCACCTCGCTGCCGGTGCCGGAGGCCTTGACCTGGTTCTTGACCTCGGTGCCGAGCAGGACGCTGGTCGTCCCATGGTCCTTGAGCGTGTATTCGATCACCGGGCGCGGCCAGAACACCGCGATGCCGTTGCAGAAGATCAGCAGCAGCAGCCCGGCCACCATCACCAGGCCGATGGACAGCCCCATCGCGGTCAGCCAGACCAGCGATTCGCCGACCACGCGCCCGCTGGCGATCTTCGCTTTGACAGCATGCGGGGCGTTCATGTCAGACGGTCTTGTACTTCTCGCGCAGGTGCTGGCGCAGCACCTCCGCGGCGGTGTTGAGCAGGAAGGTCAGCAGGAAGAGCAGGAAGGCGCCGAGGAAGAGCGTGCGGTAGAGCGTCCCGTCCTGCGGCGCCTCGGAGAGCTCGACTGCGATGTTGGCCGAGAGGGTGCGCATGCCATCGAAGATGTTCATGTTCATGATCGCGGTGTTCCCGGTCGCCATCACCACGATCATGGTCTCGCCGATCGCGCGGCCGAGACCGATCATCAGCGCGGAGAAGATGCCGGCGGAAGCGGTCGGGACGACCACCTTCAGCGCCGTCTGCCAGCGGCTGGCCCCGAGGGCCAGCGAGCCCGAGCGCAGCGCCGACGGCACATTGGAGAGCGCGTCCTCGGCGATGGTGAAGATGATCGGGATGACGGCGAAGCCCATCATGATGCCGACCACCAGCGAATTGCGCTGCTCGAAGGCGAGCCCGGTATTCATGCGCCACCAGCGCGGGAAATTGCCCACCTGGGCATGGGTTATCGGATCGCTCACCGAGAACACCAGGCGCTCGAGCAGGGGTCCGCAGCACCAGGCGACCGTCATCGCCACCAGCATGATGGGCACGAAGGCGATGAATTCGTAGCCGGGCCTGATCCAGCTGCGGTAGCGCATCGGGAGGCGGGCCCACCACCAGCCGAACAGCATCGCAGATCCCGGGACCATCACCAGCTCGACCATCAGCGCCGGCACCTGCCGCTCGATCAGCGGCGCCAGCCACAGGGCGGCGATGAAGCCGAGCACCACCGATGGCAGCGAGGCCATGATCTCGACCGTCGGCTTGACGATGGACTTGAAGCGCGGATGGAGGAACTCGGAGGTGTAGACCGCCCCCAGCAGGGCGATCGGCACGGCGAACAGCAATGCGTAGAAGGTGCCCTTGAGGGTGCCGATGATCAGCGGCACCATGGAGAGCTTCGGCTCGTTCTCGTCCGAACCGGTCGATTGCCATTCATAGGCGGGCCGGTCAGCGCCCTCGTACCAGATCTTGCCGAACAGCGAGGCGAAGCCCGATTCCGGATGGGGGTCGTGCAGCCGGTAGAGGTGCAATTGCTGATCGTCGCCCAGCAGCATCAGGTGCTCGTACTTGGCGCTGAGCGCGACCCCCTCGATGGCATAGGGCATGCGCTCCTGCCAGCGGACCGACGCGGAGGTGCCATAGCGCAGCGACGCGGTGTGGTCGCAGGCGATCAGGAAGGCCTTGTTGCGCACGCTGGGGGCGAAGGCGCTGCCGCCCCCCGGCAGGTCGGGCAGCGACTTGGTCAGCCCGAAGAGGCGGGTATCGCTGCCATCCTTGTGGTAGAGGCTGAAGATGCGGTTGACGCCCTTGGGATTGCTCGCCACCAGCGAGACGTCGCCGAGCAGGAAATCGAGCGACGAGACCCGGGTGTCATCGCGGTCATCGAAGGGGCGGAAGCGCTGGCGCAGGAGCAGCCCGTCGTCGTTGTGGAAGAAGTACTCGACCTCGCCGTCGCGGGAGGCCACGATCACGCCCTCGCCCCGCTCGTCGATGCGCAGGATCGAGGGCTGGCCGCCGACCTGGCTGGTGAGGTCGCTGACCGCATCGAGGTGGAGCGCGCCTTCCCCGCCGAGTGAGGAATCCTGCGCCAGGGTGGCGATGAGCACATGGGCATGGCCGTCGGCGCCGGTCTGCAGGGCGCCGGCGAGATGGCCGTCCTCGCCGGCCGAGAAGGCCACTGCGGTCAGCGGTCGATCGCGCTCGCCGAGCGCGATCGACAGCTGC
>PLEW01000241.1 GCA_003136555.1 Planctomycetota bacterium
ACCAGGCGCTGCTCGCGTCACCCTCGATGCGGCAGTACCTGCAGTCGGTCGGCGTCCCCGATGCCGCCGTCTGGTCCGCCTTTCGCCTGGGTGCTGGTCATGCATCGTTGGCCGTCGGTCTCGAGCCGGCGGACTGGACGGCATTGGACGAGGTCGGCCTTGTCCATGGCCTCCACAAGAGCCTCACCATCGCGCGCGCCGATGGCCTCAATTTGCCTACGTACGACCCGGCGCACCCTGACCAGGTGATCGGCGTGATCCGGCTGACGCAGGCGCAGAACAAGCACGTCTTTGCCACACCCCCACGGGGGATCGCCTGTGGTGCCGACCTCCGTACGCACCGGCGCATCATCCTGGTGGACGGGCCATTGACTGGCCTCCGCTTAGCCCAACACGGTGTCCCAGGTATTGGAATAGTTGAGACGCCCACGGTCCTGTCTGCCCTGATTCCCTCGCTGACGTCGCATGACCTGGTCCTGGCGGGCTACCGCCGAGACCGGATGGACGCCATGAAGACGGCACTGGGGCCCTTGGGAGCTGCGGCCACACTGCTCACCGTCTTCCCCGACATCCCGCATACACCCCGTGACTCGTTGGAGTTCCTGGGCATTGCGCAGCTGCTCGATCACCCCGACCCGAAGCCAGCCATCACGGCGCCACTGCTTCGGGAGATCGTGGACTTTGCCCGCGGGCGGCTGGCGGATGGTTGTGCGACCGAGGCGCTCACGGCGATGGGTCTGCAGCACGTCGACCTGATCACGGCATACCGCATCGGCTATTGTCCCATCGATACCCGAACTGCCCTCTCGCGCGATGCCCAGCGTGCCTTGAGCGGCCATCGGGTCGCCGACTGCCTCATCCTGCCGGCCTTTGATGACCAGGGTACCATCGTCGATCTGGTCTCGGTGGACCCCGGTCCGCCCTCCTATACCCGTGCCACGCTGTTCGACGAGCCTCGGGGTCTCCTCGCACCAGAGCTTGCCGCCAGCGCTGAGGAGGTGGTGATCACCGACACCGTGCGGCAGCTCGGACGCTGCTTTGCTCGCGGATTGACCCAGACGCTGCTCCTGCGCGGTGCCGTGGATGCTCAGGCGAATGCCCCGCGTCTCTCTGCCCGGGGAGTTCGACGAGCTCTGGTCTGTGCCCGTCGCGAGGGCGATGCCATCGTCACGGCTCTCCAGGCAGTCGGAATCGCGGCTCGGATTGGCCAGGCGGAGGACCTGGGAGAGGGACAGGACTGGGGCGAGGATCCGGGTGCCATGGCGGACACACCCGGTACTGGCACCGACGAGCCAGACGAGGCAGGCCCATCCTCCTCCGCACCCGAGGCCATGCCCTGTCTGACCGCCGAACCGGAGCGGTCGCCCGACAGGTCCAGTGGCGTTCCGTCCTCGGACCCTGCGCCGGCGACCGACCTCCTCTTCATCGAGGAGGATCGCACCCAGGAAGTGGCGATCTTCGCCGCCGGCCCGATCCGCTACTCGATCGATCTGCGCGATGATGGTCTCACCCACCGCCAGGTGGTCATGCGAGCCCATGCCCAGACCCATCAGGAGCGGTTTGACGTGGCGGTCCCGGCGCAGCGGATGCGCTTTGCCGGCAATGCGTCCCGGCGCACGACCATACCGGCGGACCGCATCGCGGCCCATCTCCAGGCCCTCCTGGAGGCGGTCCGCCGGCGGGAGGAACAGGCAGTCCAAGCTCCCGCCGTTGCGATCGACCCCCGCGACCGGGCCGACGCCAGCGCCTATCTCGAGGCCCCCGATCTCCTCAGTCGGATCCAAGCCGATCTCAGCGCCCTCGGCTGGATCGGTGAAGACCAGGCCAAGTCCCTCCTCTATCTGACCGCACTGAGCCGAATGATGCCGCAGCCGTTGTGGAGCTGCTACCGTGCGACCGTGGGCACGACCGCCTGGCAGGGCCTGGGCCTCATCTTCGCCCTGACACCCCCGGAAGAGGTGGTGGCCTTCCACCGCTTCACCGAAACCCTCCTGTCCCACACCGACAAGCGGGCGCTGCGGCACCGGCTCCTGGTCATCGACCAGGCTGAGACGTTGCGGCCCGAAGCCGCCCTCGCCTTGCGCATCCTCCACGAGCGCGGCGGAATCGGCTGGGCTACCGCCGGGGCCTCGGCCATCACCGGCACCAGTCATCTTCTCGGTGAGGCGCGCGGGCCGGTGGCGGTCCTCGCCGCGGCGGCAGGCGACCTGGACCATCGGTGCCGGGAGTGCTTCATGGGAGTCCGGGTCGACGAGAGCACCACCCAAACCCAGCGGGTGCTCCTGGATCAACGCCGACGAGAAGGGGGGCGCGGAACGCTCAACGCTGCCCAGCGCGGACGCGTGGTGGCGTTGCATCACGCTTGTCAGCGGCTGCTGGAGCGTCGTCCGGTGGTGGTGCCCTTCATCGAGCGGGTCGACTTCCCGGCCTCCAGCGTCCGTCACCGGGCCGATCAGTCCCGCTTCCTGACCCTGATCATGGTCTCCGCCCTGCTGCACCAGCGCCAACGGCAGCGCGACGGGGACGCCATTCGTGCGGATGAAAGGGATTTTGCCATCGCGGCCCAGCTGGCGGGAGGGATCTTGGGCGAGCGACGTGACGGGCTTGGCCGCTTGGCGCGGCAGCTGGTGCACGTGATTGCCGGGGCTCAGCTGACCACTTTCACCATGGCCGATCTGGCTCAGATCCTTCCGGACTGGTCAAGCCCGCAGTTCCGCTATGCCCTCCAGGAGCTGCAGGCGTACGGCTACCTGGACAGCGTCCGCGGCCGGAAGCGGCGCTATGAGCTGAGTGCCCGGGCGGAGGTGTTCGCTCGCACCGGCGCAATCGCCCTGAAGCCGGTCGGCTCAGACTGCCCGGTGCATCCTACCCCCAGTGTTCAGGACACGCCCATTTGCGATGGAGGTTCTCATGCAGACGCAGGATAGAACGGTAGACGACACCTCAGGGGTGGTCCGCACCCTGCCAGCACGCGCGGACGCGTCTGGCAGTATCGTAGCGCTGGCAAGCCCCATGGTGCCACGAGGGTTGGAGGGATACGACGCCCAGCCCTATGATGTTCCCGCGCGACTGGAGGCAGGCGGTGCCGCAGATCGTCCTGGAAGCCCACGGCCGGCCGCACCTCCGCTGTGCCCGACCATGGAGGACTTCCTGGCGTACCTGGAACTGCGCGGGCGTCTGGGCACGGCCCGGGTCATGCGCGAATCGCTGCGCAATCTGTCCCGCTACCTGGCGCGCCATGGGATCACTCCGCTCCTCGCGACCGCCGACCAGCTCCAGGGCTACCGGGAATACATCGTCACCGAACATCGCACGCCCACGGGCAGGCCGCTCATGCGCTCGACGCAGAGCCGCTTCCTGAGTCAGGTCGTCTCGTACTATCAGTGGCTCGAGGCCCGAGGCATCATCGTGACCCGGCCTGCGCGATCATTGTCGATCTACGTCAGGAAATCCCGGGTGGTGGTGCGCCAGCACCTGACCCAGCAGGAGGCGACGGCCCTGCTGCAGACGCAGGCCCGCATGGTCATGGCTCTCCGGGAGGGCTCACGGAGGTGGACCATCCAGGTCCGCAATCTGGCCATGCTGGCGGTGGCCTTGGCCACCGGGCGACGGTCATCGGGAGTGATTCATCTCCACCCAGAGCACCTTAATCTGGACCGCGGGGAATTGCGCATCGACCGCGAGAAGGGACAGACAGGGCGCATCCTCCCCGTGGCAGGCTGGGCGATCGAGGTGCTTCGGCTCTATTGCGAGCGAGCTCGTCCGCTCTTGGTCAAAGAACCGATCCCCAACCTCTTCATCGGTCTGCGTGGTGGGCCCTGTACCCGCGCCCTGCTTGCCTGCGTAATCGCCACCGTCACCACACGCACCGTGGCCGAGAATCCCGATCTTCAGGAGTTGCCGGGCAAGCACATCACCTGGCAATCGTTGCGCGTGTCCTTTGCCACCCTGCTGTTCGCGAACGGCTGTGCTATCCGCAGCGTCAATGAACTGATGCTCCACCGCAGCCTCTCCAGCACGGCCCGCTATACCCCGATCCCGGTCGAGGACCTGCGCCAGGTCTGCCGGACCGCACATCCGAGGGCGTGAGCCATGCACCTGGAGATCGAACGCTATCTGCGCCATGGTCAATCGACGGGTTGGGTTGACGCGACGGTGAGGCACTACCGAATAGAACTGGTGGGAATGATTGCCTTCCTGCGACGGCGCGGATGCCGGCGTCTCGCGGATGTTCTCCCGGCAGATCTCGATGCGTACATGCAGCACCTGCTCGATATCGGCCGCGCGCAGCGATCCCGGGTCCATATCGCGGAGACTATCCGTCGCTTCTTCCGCTGGCTGCAGGACGGTGGTCGCCTGGTGACGTGTCCCGCGCGGACGCTCCCAGTGCCCGAGGATGGCAAAGCTCCGCTGCCGCAAGACCCACTCTCAGAGGGAGAGGTCCAGGCGATCTTCGACAGCTTTCCCCGGGGTACGGTGACGGATCTGCGGAATTGCTGCATACTCGAGCTGCTGTATGGGTGTGGCTTGCGGCGCGCAGAATGCGTTGCCTTGGATGTCGATGACATCGACCTGACCAGGAGAACGCTCCACGTCCGGCAAGGAAAGGGGTCTCAGGATCGGCTGATGCCCGTCATGCAGACTGCCCTGGCGGCGGTGAAGGACTACTTGGCCGTGCGGATCCAACTCGTGCAGGGGGTCGATAACGGGGCGCTCTTCATCGCCTCGCAGAGTGGACGCCGGCTGGGCGCGATCAGCATCGCTCAGCTGTTCCGGGCCCTGAGGAAGGCCAGAGGCCCCGACGCACCGTGGCTGCATCCTCACCTCTTGCGGCATTCCATCGCGGTTCATCTGCTGCGTCGCGGAGCCGATATCCGCTATATCCAGCAGTTTCTCGGGCACAGCTGCTTGGACACCACGAAGATCTACCTGCGCTTGGTCCCGGGTCACTTGAAAAAGGACTATGATGCGGCCATGCCAGAGTTCGCGATCGGGCTGGTTACTGCTTCACCTCAGGTACCGGAGCACCATGATTCGCCCGTGTAGCGGCGAGTCGTCACGGTACCAGTTTGCGGATAGTTCCCGCGCTTGGGACACCCAGGCTACGCTCGCGGAGTGCCTCGTGATACATGCCACAACCAAGAATGGACGAGAGAGCATGCGTGCCTGGTGGCAGCCAGGGCGGTCTCGTCGTGCCATTGATAATTGTCGTGATGTCAGGGGTACCCGGTCCGGCGCCTTAACAGGCGATGCGTACGGTCGCTTGGGGATAATGAACACGAATGGAACCGTTTCCTATAGTCCTAGTGATTTCGGGAACTTTGTGGGCTTCACGGGCAGGTATCACGATTGGGAGACGGGGCTGGTCTACTTTCGGGCGAGATATTACGATACGGGACTTGGGAGGTTTATAGGGAGGGATCCGGCGGGGTATGTAGACGGGAAGGGATTATATGGGGCATATTATGTTCCAAATAATACCGACCCAACCGGAAAAATGGTGCCCATAACTACCTCCTTTGTCGTCAAGAAGATATCTGGATGGANNTCGACAAAAATGGTAATCCCGCGTCCGCCGCCGGAGTAACCGAATCAGTATTGGATTTGAAAGTAACAGGCGTAAAAAACGCCTCAATAGGCTGCTGTAGTGATATTACCATAAGTAATGTTACCCTGGTAAGTACTATATCCATACCGGATATCGGAGAATACATTTTTCGACAAACTCCATATGGCTTGGCCGCCCATGGAAAAGTTGATAGCGGTATTCAAGCAAAAATACTTGCCCACGAAATGGGTCACAAGGTGTTGTCGCAAATACTAGCCGAACATCTGGCTAAAGCATTATCGCCAACTAGAACTTGCTGCGATAGTTGGGGAACCGCGTCAAATTCTTCAAGTCAAAATAAGGCGGATACCATACGGTCAAATATTATAGCGGAATGGTTCAAGATGTCTGCCGTTCAGAATAATGCTCTACATTCAGCGTTGAGAAGTGACGGTCAAGTCGATCCAACCGAATCAGGAACATCGGTGGAAGGAATAAATGCAGCTACATCCGAGGCTTTGCCAGCAGTTTCCGACTATCTAATGAAGGACTGGGCTTGCCCATGAAAATATCAACAATAATTCTATTATCAATCACACTGGGATTAGCGCTATTTAGGACTTGAACAAAAATAATT
>PLEW01000178.1 GCA_003136555.1 Planctomycetota bacterium
AACGAGTTGTGTAGAATGACATGCTTTCATACCCAAATTGTCCAAATCTAGTTGCTTATTTTTTATGAGTAAATGTGATTTATCACGAAAAATAGAAACAAGCCTGAGAATGTCTTTACGATCATCAACAAATGCGGCATGGACCTTCTCCTGTTCATTTGCACTCATGGAGATGCGCTCCCTTCGGCCACCTTGTCAGTAGCGGCTTTATCAATGGGACTTCCCAAAATATTCAGAGACTCCTCAGGTTCGTCATTTTCAGAATTGACACTACTCCCCGCAATCAGCATTGCATCCGTTGCCCGCTCCATGGCAGCGCGTACAGCTCCATCATTTAGACGAGCATATACTTGAGTAGAGCGATGATCTTTATGCCCCAATGCGGCGCCAATAATTGGAAGCCCTACGCCCCCAAGTGCCATCCAGGAGCCAATGGAGCGGCGCAGATCATGTGGACGCAAATTTACCAACTTGGCTCGCAGCAGTAGCCGCCTCCAAGATGCCTTAGGATCAACAATATGGTGCGATGTGGTCGGTTTGCCTGGTACTAATACTGAGGGGAATAGATATTTGCCCGCTTCGGCCAGATCCGCCTCACTCAATACCGGCAGACGGTCGCGCACGGCTGCATCTCCGCGTTCAATTAATTTGCGGCGGGCATTATTCGCCTCAATTAGCAACAATGGCAGCGCCCTCCTCCATTCAGCAAGCAACTCCAAGACATGCGCCGGTATGGGAACGGCTAGCAGCGCACCAGTCTTACTCCGCTCCTCCGGCACCATCCATTGTCCCAAGTCCAAAGATAGTTCAGACCACCGAGAAGAGGCAACGTTACCACGGCGTAAACCCACAAATAGGCAGCAATTCCAAAATAAACGCCACATTTCAGACTCCTCATTCAAGGCACGCAGGAAGCTTGGCAACTCGCCCGGTTGCAAGAATCTGGCGCGGCTTGCGACCTTAGGACGGCGGATTCCCTCTGTTGGAATGTCACCACGGTATGAATGGGCATTATCTTTGGCAGCTGCATGGTACATAGCCGAGAGCACAGCGCAGGCATGGCGTCCAGCTCCATTACCAGCCGTTTCCGCTATTTGGTCAGCCATAGATTGCACATCACTGCGCCTGATTAACGAGAGGCGCTTGGCCCCCAGTGCCGGCAGTAAGTGAAGCCGCCATGAGTCCCGGTAGCGGCGAGCGGTCGATTCCCTCAGGTGGGAGATGTGATGTCGATCAAACCAGAACCACAACTCTGCCAATGTCGATTCATCCCGAATTGCCCTCCTCTTATCCGCAGCGCCAGATGGGTCCGGGGCGATCGTGGTCTTCAGCTTGCGCCGAGCTTCCTCGACAGTCAGTGCTGGCCATGACCCCAATGGGATTTCGAGTGGTCTGCCTGATGCCTTGGATCGAAAGTAGAATTTCCGCCCCCCGGTGGTCAGGTACAGGTACAGGCCAGGGCACCCGCTATCCTTATACCTCACACGGCCTGAAACTGGCGCGGTTAGAGCCTTCAGCCTGGATTCGGTGAATGCAAAGCGAGTATGAGTCTCGGCTTGGAGCATGTATCCTCCTCTTTTTGGGCTAGCTTTCCATCCCACCTATATCCCACTTCAGGTGGGATAGATGGGCATTGATTGGTAATGAGAGGTGGGATAGAGCATGGCTAGTATATACGTAAGTCAATTATTTATAAACCGTAGTAAAATTCTGGTGTAGGCAGGTAACTATGCCTGAATGGTTCTACGGATCTGGAGGTTGCTGGTTCGAGTCCAGCCCGGCGCGCCACTGTAAACCCCGCAAGTAGAGATGCTTGCGGGGTTTCCTCTTAACTGCGCACAGGCGATTCCCCCTGATCGCGGCCCCTGCGTGGGCACCTGGCTGTAACGCGAAGGCACTCGCTCACCTCCATGCGGAGCACATCTGCTGTCCAGAGGGTGGTGGTGTTCAGGCCACTACTCATCACCTGCGCTAATCATTCATTCCCTTGCCACTGAGGATGTGCTGTATGTATTTCTCAATCCTCGACTCGCGGGTCGCGGATTGCTTGGCCTGGGAAACATACATGACGTACATCCGTTGACGTCCCGGCGTCAGCGCGTGAAAGGCCCGCTTCAAGGCGGCATTTGCATCCAACCTGCGCTTCAACTCGTCTGGAAGGGCGTATTCGGCAGCCTTCTTCAAGGGCACCTTCAAGCCGGATTTCTCCACCTCGATGGCTTCGATGACATAGGCCTTCAGGGTCGATCCCAGCTCAGCCACGTCGCGAGCGTTGGCGAAGCGCATCTGGCGCCCCGCCTGGGTATTCTCCCCAGGCCTGACGAGCACGCCTTTGGCATCCTTCAGCAGTGCGCCCTTGAAGAACAGGACGGCGCAGTACTCCTTGAATGCCTGGATGATGACGATGTTGCGTCCCTGCAAGGTGTAGCATGGGAAGCGCCACTTCATCTCCTCCGTCAGCTGGCAGTCGAGGATGGATGACCTCAACCCAGGCAATACCTGCTGCCACTGCTTGGTCTTGATCAGGAAGGCATCGACCTTCGGATTCGTGCTGTTCATTCATCGATTCCCTTCATGGCGGAAAAGTCGTCGAATGGCATGCCCCTTCCACATCAGCAATCCTGAGAGGACCATGTGGGGAAGGAAGACCAGCCTGGTTACGGGAGCATGCTGCGGTATCGCCTCGAATGGACTGTAGATGTAGCCGATGATCGGAATGCTCAAGACGATATGCATCCAGCGGACGGTTGAACATGTGATGCCCTGCTTCATCTGTTCGTTCCGTATCATATGGTGAGCTTGGCCAGACGCTGTCGCCAGCGTCCAGAACAGCGTTTCCGCCACGCTCCGCTCTTCATCGAGCAGGCGATGCGTGCGGTGGCGATCCGGCATGCTGCGATGTGCGCACTCATGGGCAGCTCTCCGCGTCGACGTCGACGTCATCTCAATCCAGCGATGATCCGCTCGAGTCCACCGATGAACTGTGACCAGCCATAACTGGCGCCGTCGTAGTTGGCCTGCTGGTCGGCGCGGAAACCGGACTGCTCCATGCGCACCATGGTGCCGCCCGTGGTCGCTGACAACGTCCAGACGACGACGGAGTTCACACCGAGCGAGCTCCAGCTATAGGAGAGCGTCCTGTTGGCTTCGACGACCTGGACTTCGCAGTCTATCACGCCATTCCATCGCGGCATGGGCGTTGCGCGGAAATTGAAGCGCTTGCCGNNCATCAGCACGCCGTCAGTGAGGGCCCGCCAGATCTTCTCCGGCGGAAACGGCATCTCCCGTTCGATCACCACTGAGCGCGTCGCGTCCGTCGTCATGGGTCCATCCGCGTGAGCAGGCCTTCGAGGCGGTCGAAGCGATCGTGCCAGAAGCTGCTGTAGAAGCTCATCCAGTCCACCAGCGGTGCCAGGGCCCGTGGCTGGGCAGCGTAATGGGTCTGGCGACCGCGATGCCGTGCGCGCACCAGGCCCGCGAGCTTGAGGACGCGCAGGTGCTTCGATACCGCAGGCTGTGACACGCCTGCGTTGTCGGTGAGCCTCCGCACCGTCTGTTCACCATCACGGCTCAGGCGCTCGAAGAGCGCACGACGCGTCGGGTCGGCAAGGGATCTGAATACGGCATCAGGCGCGGTCGGCATGCGTTATCCATAACTATGTGGCTATGTTTTATAGATAACCATGTGGTTATCATATGTCAAGCCGAGCGCGGTCAGCGCCGCACATCCGCCTGTGCAGGGTGCATCGCAGGCCCACATTCGGCTTCGGGAGATCGACCAGTAGGTACTCAGCCTGCATGCGATCGGCCCTCGATGCCCGCCAGGACGGGCTGGATGATGCCAGACTCGCCCTGCTGCAGCCCATTGCCGATGCCCCCGGGCAGGCGAGCATCCATCATGGTCCCCCTCCCCGTCCGCCCCCTCGGCCGTACCGGCCATCAGGCGACGCTGTTCGGCCTCGGCGGCGAAGGCGTGCTGCGCACCCACGGCCGCGGGCCGGAGGCCACCGCGGTCATCCACCGCGCCCTCGACCAGGGAGTGAACTACATCGACACCGCGCCCGCATACGCCGGCAGCATGGATTACTACGGCGCCGCCCTCGGCGAACGGCGGCGGGAGATCTTCCTCGCCTCCAAGACCAGCGATCGCAGCCGCGACGGCTCGCTGCGCCTGCTCGACGACAGCCTCAAGCGGCTGCGCACCGACCACCTCGACCTGTGGCAACTGCACGACCTGCGCACCTCCGCCGATATCGACCGCATCTTCTCCAAGGGCGGGGCTATCGAGGCACTGGTCCAGGCCAAGGCCGATGGCCGGGTACGCCACCTCGGACTGACCGGCCACCATGATCCTATGATCCTGCTCGAGGGCATGCGGCGGTTCGCCTTCGATACCGTGCTGGTGGCGTTGAACGCCGCCGACCGCCACCGCCTGCCGTTCATCACCACCGTGCTGGCCGATGCCCAGCGCCGCGGCATGGGGGTGATCGCGATGAAGGTCTACGCGCAGGGCGCGCTGCTCGGACCAGGCGGGCTCGCCACAGCCGATGCGCTCGGCTACGTGCTGTCGCTGCCCGGCGTCTGCCACGCCATCATCGGCTGCTCAACGCCGGCGGAGGTCGATGCCAACGCCGGAATCGTCCGCAGCTTCGCGCCATTGTCAGCGGAGCAGATGTCGGCGCTCGAGGCCAGGACCCGCGCGCGCCACGACCAGTACGGCTACTTCAAGCGCTAGCGCTGGAGACCATCCGCGTGACCGTGCACGCACCATCTCGCATACGGAATCCAGCCAGAGTCATCACCAGCGAGCACGAACTCAGGTGCGCTACAATGCCGCCCCCCTTCTCCGGCTGGTGAACGCACAAGCTTTCCGCAGCGAGAGCCGGGGCCACGCCGCATGCTCGATCGTGGGGCCGAGCCCGGCGATGACGCGTGCACGATTGCCGAATTCCATCAGTGCGCACCTCGGAACAAGGGGACTCATGGCAGAACGTCGGCGAAACCAGGCCCTCAGAGCCCCGCTACGTACGCCATCAGCGCAGGCGACTCACGGCCCTCAGAGGAAGCGCTTGATGCGCGCCACCGCCTGATCGACAGGGACATGCGAGTCCAGGTGATCGACGATCATCCCCTGCTGGTCCAGGACATAGATGATCGATGAATGGTTCATCAGGTAGAAGCCGGGATGGGTCCCGGCGATATCGACCCGCTGGTAGTACACGCCGAATTCCCTGGCGGCCGCTGTCACCTGGTCAGGCGTCCCCGTCAGACCGACCATCCGGTCATGGAAGAGATGGACATACTCGGCGAGCTTGACCGTGGTATCCCGCTGCGGATCGACGCTGACGAAGATCGGCGTCACCGATCGGCCGGCGGGGCCGAGCCCGGTGATGACGCGCGCCAGGTAGCCCAGCTCCGTCGGGCACACATCAGGGCAGAAGGTATAGCCGAAATAGATCAGTGCGAGCGATCCATGGTAATCCCGCTCGCTGCGCGCCGCACCCGTCTGGTCGCTCAGGGAGAAGCGCGGTGCGACCCGGTGGTCGATGACGAACAGCCAGCTGACAACCGCTCCGATGAGCAGACCGACGATCGCGCCGATAGAGAGCAATCTGGTCATGGTTCGGCTTCGTCCCTATCCACCGGGGCAGCAGGAATGGCGGACCGGCCAGCACCCTGGCGCCGCCCTTTGCGCGCTCTCGCGCTCGCAGGGCAGCCGAGGATGCCGGCCGTCACCTCAGCGCATCCCTAGAATCGCCAGCCGACCGAACCGCGGATCTTCCAGGTCGGCACCAGCTGGGCATCGGAGTTGTGCTCGTAGATCGGCAGGTCGAAGCCGATCATCGCGGTCAGCGTCGAATCATGCAGGACGGTCAGCTCCGGCCCCAGGAAGACGTTGTGGTTGGCCGTATCAGGGGTCTCCTGACCGGCGACCCAGTCGTGCCCCTTGGTATCCCCGGTGAGGTTGAGCTGCAGGCCGACATGGTTGCGCGCCTCCATCTGGAGGAAATAGCCGACGCTGATCCCGCCGCTGAGCTCGTTGGCGAAGCGGTAGAAGTACGCGCCTTCGGTATGGTAGATCCAGAAAACCGCGGCCGATGCGAACCAACGGTCCACCCGCGCGATGGCGTTGCCGCCCAGTTCTACGTCCCAGGCGCCATCGCCGAGGGCGACGTCATGTCCGCCGATCAGGCTGGGACCATACTGGTCACCGACCGTGCTGCCCGGCTCTTCGCCCTGCAGCTGGCTCGGATCCCCGGTCGGAGCCTTGACGCCGGCCTGCAGGGTGGTGCTGAGCGCTGCGTTGGCATTGGCATAGCGGTATGGACGGTAGGAGACCAGCAGCGAAGAGTCGCCGAGGCCTGCGACGGTGCCGAATTCGTTGTAGACGGCACCGGTCGTGGTGTTCTGATCGACACGACGGTATGAGCGGCTGATATAGGGGATGAAGGCGGTGACTGAGAATTCATCATTGAAACGGTAGTCGATGATCGCCTGGGTGGTGGAGCTGTGCTCCCACTGGCCGTAGGGGTTGGCCATGCCTTCGCCTTCGTCCTTCGCCGTATTGAACCAGGTCACCTGCTCGTAGATGCCGACCGACCAGCCGGTGTGGACATCGCCGAGTTCGGGTGGGCTATGGCAGCCGCACGAGTCGCAGGCATGGACGGTGCCCGCCGCGAGCATCAGCATGCTCGCAACCACGGCAGGCCGTGCAGGGCGTCGGTGACGGACAGTGAAAGTCATGGGAAGGCTCCTGGTGAAACCCATGGCATATGCCGAGGGTGGGCTGGGGGAATGGTCAACAGTTCAAGCAGGGGACGTTCGACCGGGCGGAACGGGCTGGGATCGCGGAGCGGTCACGGAGCGCAGACCGACGCAGGGTCGACCGTGAATCGCTGATCGCTGGCACGCGCGGCGCATCCGGAACGGATGGGATGGGCCGACGAGCAACCTCAATGCGAGGTGCAGCCGATCCGTCGTTCAGCGGGTCTCAGGGTGCGACCGTCGGGGGTGGCACGCATATGCCGGTTGCCCGCGACAATCAGGAGCCGAGACGCTGCGCCGCGATGCGTTCAGGCTCGCGGCGGCGGGGTCGGCGGCTCGATCGCGAGGCTATCTGCCAGATGGCGCGACAGCGGCCAGATCTGGGCCTGGTGCGCCTCACCTGCGATCGGCGCCACCCAGTGCTCGTCGATGATCCATTTCATCGCTGGCGAGAGGTGTTGCTGCTGGGGGGCCTTGCCTGGGGATTGGTGCGTCCAGGCCATCGCCTCATGGGCCGCGAGCACCTTTGCGATCTTGCACAGCGCACAGGGTCGGACCCCCTGCAAGGTGCTGGCGATGGCCTCGCCGATCGACTCGGTCTGGACGCGATCGACGATCATGCTCATCCAGGCGACGACCTGCATGCCGGCCGAATTGCCGATCGCCAGGATGGCGACCAGCGCGAGGATGGCGCAGCGGCGGATGAGGGGGGCGCTCACGCCGGCAGGCTAGCAACCTGCGCAGTGAAGCAATCCCGGACATCGACCGCAGTGCTGCGCGGCTCATCAGCATCCTGGCCCAGGACTAGGCACCAGGCCCTGGTGGCGCCTCCCGCAGCACCCCACCCGTGGCAATGTGCCAATGCATGATCCCCACCGCATGCATCGATCAGACCGCCTGCGGCAGTGACATGCCTGCTTCCCGGACATCATTCATCCGCATCACGGGACAGCCTTCTGCCAATGCAGTGACACACTGCGAACCATCATTCTGGCGAGCAGTGAGACACCCTCCCGTTTGGCGACCTCATTCCACCCCTGGGAGATTCCATGCCACGCACCTCGACCATTCGCCGCGTCCTTGTCATCACGCTCGCCCCCGCCACCGTCGCAATCCTGATGGCCCCTGCACTGCTCTTCGCCGATGCCGCCAATGACCAGGTGTTCCTCGCCAAGGTCTGGCCGATCATCGACAAGAACTGCACCGGCTGCCATGGGGCCGACAAGCAGAAGGGCAAGCTCCGCCTCGATAGCCGGGACGGCTGGATCAAGGGCGGCGAAGATGGCCCGATCGTGGTCGAGGGTGCACCCGAGAAGAGCGACGTGATCCTGGCCATCAAGTACATGGCCAAGGATGACGATCATAACATGCCGCCCAAGAAGAAGACCCGCCTGACTGCCGACCAGGTCGACATGCTCAGCCAATGGATCAAGGCCGGCCTGCCCTGGCCCGACAAGAAGTAGCTCGCCGTCCGATGACGGTCGATGCGTGCGAGGATGCCCCGGCCTGGTCTGCATGCCGGGGAACTGGCGCATCTGCGGCGCTCTGCGTCGTCACCTCATCCTCATGGTCCCCTGGCACCCGGCGCCGCCGGCGCGCCTGACCCCAGGCCCATGGCATCCGGCGCCATCACCAAGGCATCCGCAGGGATGGTGCCGGCGTGGTCGAAGTGCAGGATCAGCGCCAGGTGATCCCCCAGGTGCAGGGGGTGCTTGAGCCCCAGCAGCATGATATGGAGCCCACCGGGCTTGAACTCCACCGCTCCATGCGCCGGGATGGCGACTGACGCCACCGGGTCCATGTGCATGATCCCCTGATCGTCCATGGTATGCGAGTGCAGTTCCACGGTGTCGGCGCACGCCGCCGCCACCGACCGCAGCGCATCGTCGTGCGACCCGCTGTTGGAGATCACCAGGAAGACGGCCCCGGCCTGCGCCGATGGCGCCGTCGCACGGGACCAGGCCCGCGACACCGTCAGGTTCGATGCCTGATCCTGGGGCGTTGCCACCCCCATGGTCAGGCTGAGCGCGAGCGCGAGGCAGATGGTTGAACTCGACATGGACGCGTCTCCTGGGTGGATCCGATCGGGATGGTGCGGCAGTCCCAGCCTGTGGCCTTGGTGGCCTCCACAGGCGGGGCAAATCGATGCTGGGTTGCCGATTGCCGCCAGGATCAGCATGTCGCCCACCGGAAAGAGCCCGGCATGGATGCGTCAAGCCATCAGCACCCTGCCGGTCGCCTCCGCGATGCGCTGACCGCCGACGCCCTAGGCCCGGAGCGCAAGCGGGTGAACTCAGCGAACGTCAGCCGACGACACGTCGCATCGAACTGGGTGAGCGCAGACCGGATGCGATCCTGCCCGAGCACCTGGTGCGCTGGATGCGCACGCCAAGCAGACTGTCCGTTCCTCCGGGCGCTCCGGCCTAGCCCGCCTTGGGCGGCGGCAGTTCCGGCTGAAGGCACCACTGATGGATCGCTGCCGCTATCGTGGTGCTGGCTGCGACGCAGCATGAGCAGTCACCTGGCGACCAGGGCGGGTCGACGAGTGCCTCCACCTTGGTGATCGCCTTGCCGCCCGCGAGCGGCGCCGGGAGCGCCGAACCATCGTTCTGCTGTGCCGCCGCCAGGACATGGACGACCCGGCAGAGCGCGCACGGCCTCGCCCCGCTGAAGGTCGATTGCATCGCCTGGATCAGGCCCTGTTCGCCGCTGCGAACGATCAGCATGCTGGTCAACGCGGTGATCTGCAGCAGCGCCAGATGGCCGCCTGTGAGCACCAGGCTCAGCATGGCAATGGTGACGATGCGTGACAGGCGGGACATGGTGGGACTGTCCCTATCCACAGGAAGAGGAGCAACCAGCAAGCCGCATCCAGCGCAGGCGCATGCAGATTCTGCATCACCCGGTCCAAGGTCAGGCTCGGGCAGCTGGTCGCCTCCGCTCGTCGCGGCTGGGCGGCCAGCGCCGTCACACCAGCGGCACCAGCCAGGAGCCCAGCATGGTCACCGCCAGGCCGACCACCCCCATCAGGCTCATCATCGCGCTCGCGGTGCGCAGCGTCTGCACCTCGGAGAAGCCGCTCATGCGGCTGATGATCCAGAAACCGCTGTCATTCATCCACGGGATGGGCTTGGAACCGCAGCCGATCGCCAGGGCGACATAGAGGGGATGGTAGCCCAGATCGCCGGCCGCGACGATGGGAGCGACGATGCCCACCGCGGTGATCATCGCCACCGTCGCAGAGCCCTGGGCGATGCGGATGGTCGAGGTGATGAGGAAGGACAGCGGCAGCAGGGCGACCTTCGCCGCCGGCATCAGGTCGGTCAGCGTCGTGGCGATGCCGGTCTGCTTCAGCGCCGCGCCGAACGCGCCGCCGGCGGCGATGATGAGGATGATCACCCCCGCGCTGGACAGGGCGTCCTGGGTGGTGCGGCTGAGGTCCCTCAGCGTGCCGCGGCGGGCCCACCACAGCATCGCCAGCGCCAGGGCGGCCGACACCACCAGGGCGACATTCTTGTCGCCCCAGAAGCGCAGATAGGCGGTCCAGGCGGGCGGTACCGAGCCCGCCGGATAGAGATCGAGCAGGGAGGAGCCCGAGATCAGGATCACCGGCAGCAGGATCGGCAGGATCGCCACGGCGAGCGGCGGCCAGCTGGACTGATCGGTCTCCAGGCGATGGGTGCTGCCCGCCTCCTCCTCAGGCAGGGGCGCATCCCAGCGTCGGTCCGCCCATACCGCGTAGAGGTAGCCGGCGGTCGCCGCGATCGACCCGACGATGATCCCGCCGACCATCATCAGACCCATGTTCACTCCCAGCTCGCTGATCACCATCAACGGACCGGGCGTGGGCGGCACCAGGGCGTGGGCCATGGTCGCGCCCGCGACCACGCACAGCACATACAGCACCCAATGCCGGCCGGTCTGCCGGCGCAGCGTCTTGGCCAGCGGCAGCATCAGATAGAAGACGGTATCGAAGAACATCGGGATGCAGAGGACGAAGCCGCTCGCCACGAAGGCCTGGGGGGCATAGGCGTCGCCGAGCAGGCGCCGGATGGACCACACGATGCGGTCGGCGGCGCCGCTGCGCATCATGCATTCGCCGATGATCGCCGCCAAGGCGATGACGATGCCGATGCCGCCGACGATGTCCCCGAAGCCGGTGGCGACGCGCCTGCCCACGCTCAGGGCCGCCTCGCTGCGCGCCTGATCCACCAGCGTCGCATGCGCCAGGCTCGCACGGCTGTGTTCGACACCTGCCGGCACGCCGCCGGCGAGGCGCACGTGATGCACGCCGGCAGACGTCCTGGGCCCTGCGATGATGACCTCGACGGCATCGTGGCTCAGCACGCCATCGACGACCAGGTAGGTGGTGCCCGCGATCAGCGCCCGGCCCTTGCCCGGGCGGACGTCCAGCCCGCCAGCGGCCGAGACGGCGACGATCGGCACCGAGGCGCTGGCGATGGCGCTGGCGAACAGCTGCTGCCTGCCCGTCAGCCCCGCCACCACCACCGCGCCCAGCAGCAGAGCGAGGAAGGCATGCAGGCGCAGCAGCAGGATGCCGCCGATGACGATCAGCATGCCGATCGCGAGAATCAGCAGCGGATTCATCGTCGCCTTCCGCTGTGGGCCGCGCGGCCGGACGGGCGCTGCCCGGCGCTGGCCCGCATGCCGAGCATCGCTGCCCAGTGGCCGTCGCCGCCCCCACCTGGACGGAGAGGCGCGCACTCCCCAGGGCAGCGATGGTAGCGGGACAGGCGCTCTGTGATCAAGGCAGTCCAGGTATCCCCATGGCATGAGTGAAGTCAAACCCAGTCCACGCCGCGAGCGGGCCCCAGGCTGCGCCCCGCCTGCGGTGTCCCAGCCCGCCCGCCGTGTGAGGCGGCCGCCGCGCCTCCAGTGCTGCATTGCGGCGATCGATCCTGGCGCTACAGCAGGAGGACCTCGCCAGCGGGACCGCTCATATGCCCACGCCCAGACCTCGCACCCGTCTCGAAGCGCACCAGCTGCGCAGCTGGAAGTGGTTCGGCCCCGATGACCTGCGCAGCTTCGGCCACCGTTCGCGCATCAAGCAGATGGGCTTCAGCCGCGATGACTACGAGGGCAAGCCCGTCATCGCCATCCTCAATACCTGGTCGGACCTCAACACCTGCCACACCCACTTCCGCAGCCGCGCCGAGCAGGTGAAGCGCGGCGTATGGCAGGCCGGCGGCTTCCCGGTCGAGCTCCCGGTGATGTCGCTCTCGGAATCGTACATGAAGCCGAGCAGCATGTTCTACCGCAACCTCACCGCCATGGAGGTGGAGGAGACCCTGCGCTGCCATCCGATCGATGGCGCGGTGCTGATGGGCGGCTGCGACAAGACCGTGCCGGCCCTGATCATGGGCGCCGCCTCCGCCAACCTGCCGGCGATCTTCCTGCCCGCCGGGCCGATGCTGAAGGGCAACTTCGCCGGCAAGACCCTCGGCAGCGGCACCGATGCCTGGAAGTACTGGGCCGAGCGCTGCGCCGGCAACCTGTGCGANNATGACCATGGGCACCGCTTCGACCATGGCCGCCATCGCCGAGACCCTGGGCCTGACCCTCAGCGGCGCGAGCTCGATACCGGCAGTGCACTCGGCGCATGAGCGCCTGGCGACCAGCACCGGCAAGCGCGCGGTCGAGCTGGTGTGGGAGGACCTGCGCCCGTCCGATCTGCTGACCGCCGATGCCTTCGACAACGCCATCACCATCGACATGGCGCTCAGCGGCTCCACCAATGCCATCATCCACCTGATCGCCATGGCNNATGGCGATGGGCTGCTCGACCAATGCGATCATCCATCTCATCGCCATGGCCGGCCGCGCCGGGGTGACGCTCGATCTCGACCTCTTCGACGCCATCAGCCGGCGCACCCCCGTGCTGGCCAACCTGCGCCCGGCGGGGAAGTACCTGATGGAGGATTTCCATGATGCCGGGGGCTTGCCCGCCATGCTGTGGCGCATCCGCGACCTGCTCAAGCTGGACTGCCTGACCGTAAGCGGCAGCACCCTGGGCGAGGACATCAAGGATGCCCCGGTCCATAACGAGGAGGTCATCCTCGCGCGCGACAAGCCGCTGTCGACATCGGGCGGCACCTACATCCTGCGCGGCAACCTCGCCCCCCATGGCGCGGTGATCAAGCCGACCGCGGCCGAGCCGCGCCTGGCCAAGCACATCGGCAAGGCGGTGGTGTTCCGCGACTACCCGCACATGAAGCAGCGGCTCGCCGATCCCGACCTCGAGGTCACCGCCGATTCCGTGCTGGTGCTGCAGAACGCCGGGCCGGTCGGCGCACCGGGCATGCCCGAGTGGGGCATGCTGCCGATCCCGACCAAGCTGCTCAAGCAGGGCATCCGCGACATGGTGCGCATCACCGATGCGCGCATGAGCGGCACCAGCTACGGCTCATGCGTGCTGCATGTCAGCCCGGAGTCGGCCAAGGGCGGCCCGCTGGCGCTGGTGCAGGATGGCGACCTGATCGAGCTGGATGTCGCGGCGCGCCTGCTCCAGCTGCGCGTCTCCGACGAGGAGCTCGCCCGGCGCCGCGCCGCGCTGACGCCGCACGCGCCCAGGTACGAGCGCGGCTACGGCCAGCTGCTCGAGGAGCACATCACCCAGGCCCACCAGGGCTGCGACTTCGATTTCCTGCACTTCAAGCCCACACCGACACCCGACCCCGAGATCCACTGAACGCCGGCGCGCGCTGGGAGGTCGCCTGCTTCGCGCTCACGGTCCGAGGTGGAAGACCGCATAATAGCCGTCCTGGCCACCCCCCAGCCGAGCCTGCACCGGATGGTAGAGCTTGACCGGATCCTTCGACGCCCCGCCGTCCTCATCGCGCACCGAACCGCCGATGACGGCGCAGCTCCCGCGGCAGTCCACCGCGGTCATGCGGGTATGGGCGAAGTAGCCGCATTCGCGCAGGGTGAAGGCGGCATCGAAGATGGCGAGGAAGCCGCCACCGCGGTAGCTCCCCTCGACGAAAGGATACCAAGGATTCTTCAGCGGGCAGCCCGAGGCGCTGTTGCCGACCACCAGGACCGACTGCTGCGGTCCACCGCAGGCACCATCCATCGACAGGCCATTGGCATGCGCCGGGCTCAGCCACGCGCTCATCCAGGTGCCCTTCTCGATCGTGCCGCTTCGTGCATCGACGCGCAGGATCACGCTGGTCTTGCTCGCGCCATGGAAGCCGTACCCCGGACCGGGCTGATGCACCCCGGCGAACACCGCATGGTCGAGCTCCTTGCCGGGGTCGGAGGGATCGCGGGTGCAGACGGTATTCCCCCCATCGGCATAGAGGACCAGCAGGAGCTTGCCATCCGCGGTCGCCCCGGCCGCATGGCCGGAGGTATCGGCCATCAGGCCGTTGCCGCCGAATTGCGCCCCGCATTCGCGCGTCGGGTCCGGATTCCACGCCGACCATACCTGCCGACCCGAGCGATCGAAGGCGTAGGCATAGGGGTCCCTGTACGGTTCATGCCCTGTCTTGGTCATGCCGAAACCCACCACTGCGGCAACCCCGGTCTGGAGCGACAGCGCCAGGGCGCCGGGGTGATCGTCGCCATGGCACGACCAGGTCGCCGTCCACAGCTGCGTGCCATCCGCCGCCCGATAGCGGATCAGGCTGGTGCCGGCGAGTGCCATCACATCGCCCGTGCCGTCGACGGCGAAATCGCGCAGCTGGTCGACGGGGAGCATCCAGGCGACCGAGCGCAGGTCGTCGGCAAGCCGTGCGATGTACGACCCCGCCACGCCCACCTGGCCGGTCGGGGTGGCGGGGACGGCGCCAGCACCACGCGTGCCGCTGATGTAGACCCTGCCCTGCTCATCCAGGTGCATGCGCTCGATGGTCGCCATGCCATAGCCGAAATGGCTCTCGCTGAGCGCCATCCTGCCGTCGCTGCTGGTGCGCACGATGAAGCCGTGCGCGCCGGCATGCCGCTGGCCCTTGGCCGTAGGTGCGCTTGCCGGCACTGCTGGCGGCACCCCAGCTGGTCCGAGCAGCACCCCCGCGACCCCCGGTAGGGCGAGATCGTCGGTATTGCCGGCCAGGATGATGGTGTAGTCAGGGGCGATGCCCACCGCCATCACCTCGTCGTCGCCGCCACCCCCGAGGGGCGAGGCGCTCACCAGGTGCGCCGGATCCCCCGGTCCGCTGTCGCCCGGTGCGGGCGGTTCCTGCACCGTCTCGGCCAGCAGGGCGGTCACCGGGGCGACAAGCACGACCAGCACCACTGGCCAGAGCGGAAACGGACGGAAGGTCGGAGTCCTGGTCATGGCATCTGCCCTGCGCTGCGCTGGCGATCGAGGCTGAAGACGGCGAGATAGCCCTCACCTGGCCCACCCGCAGCGGCCGGCGGACCCGGCCAGATGCGCACCGCGGCATCGGCGTCGGCGCTGCCGCCGACCACCAGCAGCGGTCCGGACAGCGCGGCGCAGGTCCAGTGCGCATGCGCCACGCTGCCGCATTGCAGCAGCCGCATGCCGGCATCGAACACCGCGACCGCTCCGTGCTGCCCACTGCCGCCCGGCGGCGCCACCCAGGCACCGCGCTGCGGGCAGCCCGCACCGCTCTGCCCGACGGCGACGATCAGATCCCCATCGGCGCACAGGTCGGCGACCGACCAGGCGCTGGCCTGGGCCGGGGCGGCCCAGCCGCTCAACCAGGTCTGCCGGGCGATGGTCCCCTGGCGGGCATCGATCCGCGTCAGTGCGGTGACCGGGGTCGCTCCCTGGAAGCCGAAACCGGGCGCGTCCTGGTATGCACCGTCGTGGATGGCTGGCGCCTGCGGCTGGGTGGGATCATGGGCATCATGCGCCAGCACGGTATTGCCACCGGTGCTGATCTGGGCCAGGAGGAACGACCCCGCATGCGCGACCAGACGAAGCGCCCAGCCGTCGGCATTGAGATGGCATCCCCTCGGCCCGCTGCCCAGCTGGCCCGGATCGGCATCCCACAGCGTCCAAGCGGGCACGCCGCTGGCCGAGAAGGAGCGGGCATAGGGCTGCTTGAACACCTCCTCGCCCGTATTCGCATCGCTATATCCGGCGATGGCGATCACGCCGCTGTCGCGGTCAATGCCGAGGGTCTGCGCATGATCCTGCCCATGGCTCGGCCAGTGCGCCGACCAGCGCATGATCCCGCTGGCGGTGTCGTAGCGTGCCAGCTCCCCCGCACGCAGCACCACCAGGTCGCCATCCGCCGCCAGCGCGGCATCGACGATGCCCGTCTGGTAGAAGATCCAGCGCACCTGCGTGGCATCGGCGCCGAACTTGGCGACGAAGCCCCCCTGGCCGGGGCCGCCGCCGAGATCCGCGCCGTGCGGATTCTCGCCCAAGATCAGCAGATCGCCGTGCGCATCGGTTCGCAAAGCGCTGATGGTGGCGCTGCCCGCGGGCCAGCGGTCGAGGCTGCGGGCCGAACGCCCATCCGGCGCGCAGCGCAGGATGAAGCCGCTGCGCACCCCAGACTGGACGGGTGCGTTGCCGCCCTGGCCGCAGGCATTGCCGACCACCACCAGCGACCAGTCCGGGGCGATGGCGACCCCGGCGATGTCGCAGCCGGACAGCCCCGGCAGCCGGATGAGCGTCAGCTGGCGCGCCGGACCCTGGCCGCCGAGACTGTCGGCAGGCAGGGTTGGCACGCGGGCGGCGCCCATCGCCGGTCCGTCGGGGCT
The DNA here is from genome assembly GCA_003136555.1 of Planctomycetota bacterium. Taxonomy (GTDB): domain Bacteria; phylum Planctomycetota; class UBA11346; order UBA11346; family UBA11346; genus BOG-1363. Next base: position 16,465 of record PLEW01000178.1, read on the forward strand.
GACGAAGCGCCAGGCCGACGGCACACCTGCCGACGGTGCGAAGGCATGGTTGCGCAGCAGCCAGCCCCCGGCCAGGCCGCCGGCGAGCAGGGCGAGCGCGGCAGCAGAGCCCAGCAGCGTGGGCAGGGTCGGTGCCAGGCTGGCGGTCGCACCGGCGGCCCCCTTGGCAGCGACCGCGCCAGCACCCAGGCCGGCCTGACCGGCGAGGGTCAGCTTGCCGAGCCCCAGCGCGAGGCTCGCCGGGGCTGCGGAGCACAGCGAGCCGTGCATCAGGCTGCCCAGCACCACCGTCGCGACCACGCCCTTGGCGATCAGCAGCGTCCGCAGCTGGGCCACTCCGGCGGCCAGGCGCCTGCTGACCGTCGGCTGCGAGATGCCGAGCTCCTGAGAAAGCTCGAGTTGGCTGCGCGATTCGAGGTAGTGCCCGACCAGCACCTGGCGAGACTCGTCCGGCAGCTCCTGCAACGCCTCGTCGAACAGCGGGCTGATGCTGGCCCAGCTCGGTGCGTCGTCCTCGACCAGCGCCTTCGCCTGGGTCCGCCGCGATTGTCCCACCTCGCGCCGCACCAGGTCGACGGCGGTATGATGGGCGACCCGATGCAACCAGCCGGAGAGCGATTGGGTGACCGAGCCGGGATGGCGCAGCAGGCGCAGGAAGGTCTCCTGGGCAGCGTCCTCCGCCAGGCCGCGGTCGTGGAGCACTCGGCGGCAGACGCCGTAGACCATGCCGGAATGGCGACGCACCAGCTCGGCGAAGGAGTCGCCATCGCGGTCCTGGGCGAAACGTGCCAGCAGCATCTGATCGGTGGGCGCCATGCTTCCTCCGCCTTGTCCCTGATCTGTCGTCACCGTGCGGCAGTCTATGCGCAGATTATCTGACCGTCCGCAGCCAGCCACACCCCCGCACGGCTGCGGAACGACGATGCCGTAATTGCAGGCGCCGTCCCATGATCTGGAATGCTAATTCAACATTCTGCCATGTCATCACTTAGGACGTTGAGGCCACCTCGACCTGCGCTGCCTTGACCGCTCCAGGCGCGCGGGAAGGCATCAGAAGCGCCAGATGAACGGCAAGGCCAGGAGCACCACCCCGACCAGGATGCTCAGCCACAGGCTGTCGACGAAATAGGGGTAGATGCACAACGCCGCCCCGGCGATCATCGGCATGAACTGCTGCTGCTTCTTGCCATAGACGAAATAGGCGACGCCGAAGAGGCCGGTGAACAGCCCGACGAAGAGGTAGGTCATGGTATCCATGCGGCACCTGCCTCGATGCTAGCCGGATGCCAGAGCGTACCGAGCGCAGACATTCTCCGGGTCGGTGCCCTGCATCACTTGCAGGACGGGTGCAGCCACCCGTCCGCAACCAGGATCAGGCGGCGCTGCCTCCTCGTGCAGCGAGTGCCTGGGAACCGCCGTCCCTGCGGCACCGCCGTGCTCCTACCAGCCGAAGAAGCGGTACGGGTCGTCCATCTCCTCGGGGACATCGAGGTACAGCCCGCTGAGGTAGCGCTTCGGCTCGCCCGCGGCGGCAAGCGGGGCATGGATGCGCGCCAAGAGGGGCGTATCCGCCCCCACCCCGAGATTGCCGAGCAGGCGGGCGAGCAGGACCGCCGAGCGGCGGAAGGTGCGCTTGCGGTCGTACTGCACCTGGTAGTCGAAGGCCCAGGGCTCGAGCTGGCAGAGGACCACGCCTGCCTCCGGCATGGTCGCCAGCACGCCATCGCCGACGATCTGGGCACCTGAGGTCACCAGCGGGAACTCGCGCGGATCCCGGTTGTGGACATCGGCCGGACCGATGCCGGCGAGAGCCGAGCCCGCCGGAGCCGGTGCGAAGAAGGAGGCGATGTGCTCGGCGTTGGCGATGGTGACGGCGGACGGCAGGAAGGTGTTGGCCTCGGCCTGGCCGAGGCCGATGCCGAGCAGATGCCCACCCCCCGCCAGCCAGGCCTTGAGCGCGGGCGCATCGTGGGCGAGCACCTCGCCGGCGCCGGTGCCGGCCACCAGCACCTGGTTTGCCGCCAGAGCCCCGGCGCGATACGTGGACACCGGCAGGCCCATCGACTCGAGATGATGCGCTCCGGCGGGATTGCCGGCATAGACCACCTGCCGGCGCACCCCGGCCTTCCACGACGAGGCGTAGGCGATGATGTTGCGCACCAGCTGGAGCGCCGCCGGATCATCCTCGCTGCGGCCGGTGACATCGAGCTGGCAGAACAGCACCATCCCGCTGCCAGCGCGGTACTCCAGCAAGGGGCTGTACTGCAGGCTGAAGCCGCCGTCGAGCACGGCGGTGAAATCGCCGCAGGCCGGCTTCTCGATCAGCACCGAGGCGAGGTTGCCGCGGCAGCCGCAGCGCCACAGCCTGGTCACCTCCATGCCGCACCAGCTCACCGTCGGCGCACCGTTGAAGCGCGGGCTGAGGACATAGGGCATGCGCGGCGGCAGGATGGTGGCCTCACCGCACCAGTCATGCAGGTGCTCACTGCCCAGACCCGCGAGCAGCGGATGCCCGGGGATGCGGGCGAAGACCTGCCTGAGGCCGTACTCGGCGATGCGGAATCCCAGCCGTTCCTCGAGCGCCTCGGGGCCCTGCTCGAAGACCACCACCTTGAGTCCGTCGTGCACATGCATGACGTCCGGCGCCGCGCCATCGCGGGTGAGCGCCGCCTTGCCCACGATCAGCAGGTCGAAGCCGGCGGCATCGCTGTCCGCCATGACCGCCGTCCCATGCACGCCCAGGCGGCCCAGGAGCGCGGTGGTCTCGCCCCTGGGATCGAAGATGGCGATGCGCGGCTGGGGGGCGGCCGGCGGCCGGGCGGCCGGCGGAGCGAGGACGTTGATGGTGAAGGCATCGTGCTGGGGTGCACCGGGGGTGAAGGCCACCTCCGCGTCCAGCTCATAGGCCCCCGGCGGCAGATCCGCAGGCAGCTGGAAGCGCAGCGGCAGGCGGCTCTGCTCGCCGGTCGCCAGGCTGATGGTGGCGGCTCCGGTGGCCGCGTGCGGCAGGTGGAGCGTCCAGCTGGCTGAGCAGGACACCGTCTCGCGCGCATTGTTGATGATGATCAGCTGCTTCTCCAGCGTCTGGCCGGGAGCCACGTCATGCTCCTGGCTGGTGAAGTGCGCGGAGGGCCCGGCGATATAGGCGAGCAGCGGCATGTTGCAGCGCACCAGCGCCTCGGCGGCGGGGGTCGGCAGCCAGTCGTCGCGCTTGTAGGCGACGTCCATGCGCGCGAAGGGCTTGTCGATGAAGTCGGGGCTGAAGCCCGGCCGCTGCAGGCCCGCCCAGTCGACTGCCAGCGCGACGCGGCCGGTATCAGCGCCCGGGCGCAGCTTCCAGTAGGATTCGTACTCCCACGGCGAGTTGCCGGAAAGCCCCCAGCCGCGGAAGGCCCGCCAGTTGTCGGTGATGTAGCGGGCGATCACGGTGAAGCGGTCATCGAAGGCCTGCGAGCTGACTTCGAAGGGGTAATCCCAGCGGAACCAGGTGGCCTTGGCGCGGAACTGCTTGGCCTCGTAGCGCAGATCGGCCTTCTCCGCGGCGGAAATGGCAAAGGCGCGGTCGCCGAGGAACTGCGCATCCCATTCGGCGACGCACAGCTCCCAGGGCACGCGCGCATTGCCGAACGAGCGCTGGCCCTTGTACCATCCGCGGTACATCGTCCAGTCCCAGGTGAAGGGCGCGCCGTATTCGCAGGTGAACATCGGCTTGGTGCCGGCGGCGGCCCAATGCCCGAACCAGTCGGAGAGCTCCTGGATGGGCACGAAGTTGGTGTAGAAGTTGACCACATACATGTTGCCCAGGTCACCGGAGGAGTGGTGGTAGACGATGCGGTCCGGATCGAGCTGATGGACGATGGCCTCCGCCCGCACCGCGAGCTTGGCATTGTTGCGCGACCAGTTGTCGCGGTTGTCCTTGGCCCCGTCCATCATCTCCGGGTCGATGTCCTCGTTGTAGCCGGTGGCGTTGTGGCTCATGGAATAGAACACCACCGAGGGATGGCTGGCGGCGACATGCACGTAGTAGGCGGCATGGCGGGCATAGCCGTTGGCCTGGTCGGCATCCGGCGCCTTCCAATCATACTGGCCGAAATGGGGCTGGGAGAGCGACACCAGCATGCCGATATCGTCGGCGGCGGCGAGAATGCCGTCGAAGGCGAGATGGGTGCCGGGCTCGCAGCCGTAGTTGTGGGTATAGACGCAGTTGATGCCGATGCCCTTGAGGCGCAGCATGGTCTCCTTGGCCGCCTCGTAGGTGGCGGTCGCGGCGCTGATCTGGGCATTGTCGAGCGGCAGCGCCGAGAGGTAGATGCGCTTGCCGTTGAGCAGCAGGTCCCGGCCGCTGATGCTCAGCTCGCGGAAGCCGAAGCGCAGCGCCGCCGCTTCATCGAGCAGCGCGCCCGCGGCATCGCTCAAGGTGACGCTGAGCTGGTAGACGTTCCCCGGGGTGATGATGTCCCACAGCTTCTCCGGCTTCCAGGCCTCGCTGAGGCGCAGCCGTCCCTGCTTGAGTTCGGCTGCCGCGAAGGCTGGGCTCATGATGTCCTTGACCACCTGCCCATGATCGGCGATGCGCGCATGCAGGCGGTAGCGGCCCTCCGTCACCAGTCCGGCGAGGTCCGCATCGATGCTGATGGTCCCGGCGCTCACCGAGGTATGCACGGCGAGCGCGGTGATGCGCGCCGCCGCCGGTGCCGAGCACAGCCAGGCATCGCCGCACAGCCCGCGGCGCGCGACCGAGCCCGCGACCTCCTTGACCGACGAGGTGTCGTTGAACGACTGCATCACCGACTTGAGCGGCACGGCGGCCACCCGCATGGCCAGGCGGTGCTCGCCCGCGGCCGGCGCTGGGACAAGCTCGAGCTCGCCGCCGGGAAAACGCAGCGTCCCGACCGGCTGGCCATCGATGAAGACCGCCGCCAAGGAGGCGAGGCCCTCCAGCTGGAGGGCGATGCGCCGCTGGGCCCAGGAGGCCGGGATGGTGATGGTGCGCTGGTACCAGGCCGCCGTCACGGCGGCGAGCTGGGCCTGGGCCCAGGCCGGGTGGCGATAGACGGTCTGCGACTCGTGCTGCATGTAATCGGTGATCCCCGGCCAGCTGCCAGGGACCTTGAAGTAGCCCCAGGAGTCGTCAGGCACCGTGCGCGCTGCAGCGCCATCGCGGTGCGCGGTGCCGACCTCCGGCTGCCACAGCCACAGCCCGTTGAGGCACACCCGTTCGCGCGTCGCGGTGGTCTCATGCACGGCCTTGTCCGCAGCCCAGACCGCCGCCACCGATGCCGGGAGCGCTACGGCCGCTTCGCCGGCATGCAGCTGCACCATCGCCAGCAGCAACGCAGCCGCCACCCGCTGACCCGCCGTCATCGCCATGCCAGCCTCCGTGGGTGCTCTCGGTCGAGCGCGCAGATGGGCCCGCCCGCATCGCGTGCGCATCCCCAGGCGACCATAGCCGAACCCGGGCACGGACCACACCTGAACGGGTCCCTGGCGGTGACGCGGTGCAGACGCTCGTGGTCCATGCCAGTCGACGGAGGCGGCCAGCGCTTGACTGTTAGCAAACGTTTGCTAATATATGGTCATGCCACTCGTCCTCCCACACCCCGATGCATCCCCGCCCGCTGCAGCGACGCCGCCGCTGACCCCATCAGCGTGCCTGCCGGCGGCTAGGCCGCCCCGGCTGCTCAGCCTGCTTCTGGCAGCCCTGGCCTGCGGGTGCCAGCTACCGGCGCGTGCAGCGACCGGCGATGATGACGATCTCGAATTCCGGCATCTCTGGCCGCTGGTGGAGAATGCCCGCCAAGCGGACGGTTCGCGCCAGTTCATGGCGCTGTTCTACCTCTTCCATCGGACCAGCGCGGCGGACGGCACGACCAGATCGTTCAACATCCTGAACTATCTCCAGACCCCCGATCTGACGGCGGTGCTGCCGTTCTACTGGCGCTACGGCCCGGTCGGCCAGAAGCGCACCGTGGTCGCGCCGTTCTACCTCCAGGGACCCGGCTATGCCGGCGTGCCCCTGCTGGCCAGCGGCGGCTGGACGCGCGCCGATGGCGGCCAGTCGCTGTGGATCACGCCCCTCTTCCACCGCTCGACCGACCGCGATGGACGGCTCGAGGATACCCATGCCCTCCTCTATGCCGAGAGCGCCGACCGCTGGATGGTGCTGCCGCTCGCCTACCACTGGGGGCATGACGACCAGCAGCATACCGCCATCCTGCCCGTCTTCTTCTCGGGACCGGGCTGGTGGAGCGTCCCGGTTGCCCTCACCGGACAGTGGCAGCATGACGATGGCGGCCGCAGCACCTGGATCACTCCCTTCGCCCATGTCCACCAGGATGCCGCCGGCGCGATCGACCAGTTCCACCTCCTGACCTACTACCATGACCACGACCACGATGTGCTCGCGCCGCTGGTCTGGTCGTCCGGCCACCTCTGCGAGCACCGCCTCGCCGTGCTGCCCGTGTGGACCAAGGGTCCGCGGTCGTGGACCATCCCCGTGGCGCTGAGCGGATCCTGGCGCACCGCCGAGGGCGGCCGCTCGACCTGGGTGACGCCGCTCATGCATGTGACCAGCGACTGGCAGGGCCGCCTCGCCAGCATGCACGTGCTCAACTATGTGCATGACCGGGATCTCGACCTGGTGTTCCCGCTCGCCTGGCGCTCGGGGCCGAGCGGCGGGCGCACCGGCGCCGTCCTGCCCTTCTATCTCCAGGGGCGCAGCTGGTGGTGCGCCCCCCTGGCGCTCTCGCTCGGCCGCTGGTCGCCGGATGGAGCGGCATCGGTGTGGATCACCCCGCTCGCCCATGCCTCGCACGATGGCTCGGGCCGTACCAGCAGCTGGCACCTGCTGCTCGCCGGCGGCAGCCATTCCGGGGGCGGGCCCAACATCGATGGCAAGCCGGCAGCGGAATCCGCCTCCTTCACTGTCCTGCCGCTGTTCTACCATTCCTGGCACGCGCAGGGCGGTGCGACCGCCGCCTCCACCCTGTTCATCCCCTTCGTCTTCGCCAACGCGCATGCCCTGGTGATCCCACCGCTGCTGAGCGCGCACTGGTCGCGCGAGGACGGAAGCTCCTCCCTCTGGCTGACGCCGCTGTACCATCGCAGCACCCGCGGCGATGGCTCGGTGGCGAGCATGCACGCGGCGACCGACTTCAGCGGCAGCGTGATCCATGAGCCGGATGCCGCGAACCGGCCGGCGAGCAGCCGCTACCATATCGAGTTCCCGTTCTATTACCGCTGGGACGAGACCGCCCATGGCAGCACCAGCACCTACACCGGCGTGCTGCCGTTGTGGCTGGATGCGCCCAGCGCGACCATCATGCCGCCGATCCTGAGCATGCGCCTGCGCAACGCCGAAGGCGGCGCGAGCACCTGGGTCACCCCGCTCTTCCATCTCACCAGCGAACATGCCGGCGCCATCACCGATATGCACCTGGGACCCTACTACCAGTCGCCCGAGCTCACCATGCTCCTGCCCCTGGCCTATCGCTGGGGGAAGCCCGAAGCCCGCCATCTGGCGATCGTACCGCTGTTCGTCCAGGGACCCGATTCCTTCCTCGCGCCGCTGGCGCTCACCAGCTGGCGGCGGGCAGCGGACGGCGCGGAGTCGCTGTGGATCACTCCGCTGGTCCATCTCACCAGCTCTCAGGCGGGCAGCAGCGTGGCGGTCACGCCCTTCTTCTACAAGTCCGGTGCAACCTGGTCGGTGCCGCTCGCGCTGACGGCGCACTGGCCGCACGCCGATGGCGGCTCCAGCACCTGGGTGACGCCGCTGGCCCACATCGATCGCAGGGCGGACGGAACGGTCGACGATCTGCACCTGCTCAGCTACGTGCATACCCGCAGCAGCGACACCGTACTGCCGCTCTTCTGGCTGGGCGGCGAGGAGGGCCACCGGCATCTCGGCCTGCTGCCCTTCTACCTCGGGGGGCCCGGCTACCGGGTGGTCCCGCTTGCGGGCAGCTGGTGGACGCGGCGGCCCGACGGCGGCGGGAGCCTGTGGATCACCCCCCTGGCGCATCGCGGCACCGATGCCTCCGGACGGCCCACCGACTGGCACGTGCTCAACGTCGTGCACCACGGCGACCTCGATGCGGTGATCCCCCTGATGTGGGCCAGCGGCGATGCGGACCATCGCCGCCATGCCGTGCTGCCCGCCTGGTTCAGCGGTCCGGGCTACTGGCTCTGCCCGCCGCTGCTGAGCGGCGCGAGCGACCATGCCGATGGCAGCACGTCGCTGTGGATCACCCCGCTGATGCACCGCGACCGTGACCAGGACGGACACTGGACCAGCTGGCATGCCCTGACCGCCTGGCATCACGGCGATACCACCGGCATCCTGCCCCTGGCATGGTGGAGCGGACCCGCGGGTGCACGCCGCATCGTCGTCCTGCCCTGCTTCTCCCAGGGCCCCGGCTACCGGGTGCTGGCGCCCCTCTGGTACCGCGTCGAGCGCCCGCAGGGCGCCTACCACGGCCTCATCCCCTTCTATGCCGCCGGGCCCGATTCGTGGATCGCCCCCCTGGCGCTGGCTGGCCAGTGGCGCTCGGGTCCGCAGCGGACCACGACCGTGATCACCCCGCTGTACCACCGCACCACCGAGCAGAGCGAGATCGGCGCTGCGAGCACCGTGCGTTCGATGCACCTGCTGAACTACATCGAGACCCCCGACGGCAGCACCGCCTTCCCGCTCTACTGGCAGTGGCGCACCGCCGATGGGGGCAACAGCCACCTGGTCCTGCCGCTGTGCTATGAGCACTGCGACGCGACCGACGCTGGCGACCTCTGCCTGCTGCCGGCGCTCGTCGATTACCATCATGCGCACCAGCTCGACACCTCGCTAGGCCGCCAGCTCATCCCCTTCCTGGTGCAGCGCGCCGATGACGGGCACGAGCTCAACATCCTGTGGCGGGCATTCCACTGGCGCTCCCAGGGCGGCACCACCGAGGTCGGCGTCAGCCCGCTGTGGTGGACGGAATCGCGTGCCGGCGTACCGGTCACCTTCCAGATCCTCGGCGGCCTGATCGCCCGCACCTGCAATCCGGAGGCCAAGACCAGCCGCGTCACCGCCCTGTTGGGGTTGATCCCCATCACCAAGCGCTCGAGCTACGCCGCTGAGGGCAACGCCAGCGATGCTGCGACCGGAACCCTCCACTGATCATCGCCCGCCTGACGAGGACCACCATGAAGACCCTCCCCCTCCTGATCCTTCCCCTGCTGCTGTGCTCCTGCCTGGGACGCGCGGAGACCGCCGCCGATCCGCGGCCGGACTGGCGCGCCAGGATCGCCGAGAGCCGTGCCGCCCTGGTGGCCAAGGACCCCGCGCATGCGCTCACCGCGGTGCGCGCCGCGCTCGCGCTGTCGCTCGCCTTCCCCAGCGGCGATGCCGATCACGCCGCCACCCTCGCCCTGCTGGCCGAGATCCTCTCCCTGGCCGACGATCCGGCCGCCGCCGAGGCCGCCTACCGCAAGGCCCTGGAGGCATTCGCTGCCGGGCCGGCGGCAGACAGCCTGCCGGCAGCCGATTGCCGCACCGGCCTGGTCCGCCAACTGGTCGCCTGCGGGCGCCTGGCCGAGGCCGAAACGCAGGAGCGCGAGGCCCTCGCCATCCGCAGCAAGCGCCTGGGCGCGGACGCCGATGCCTGCGGCATCAGCGATGCGATGCTCGCCGACCTGCTGCGCATCGAGGGCCATGAGCGGGATGCCGAGGCGCTCTACCAGCGCGCGCTGGCGATCTGGGCCGCCCATGGGAGCGATCGCGATGGCAATGCGGCAGCGGCGCACCAGGGCCTGGCCGAGCTCGCCCTCGGGCGCGGCGATGCCGCGACCGCGCGCACCCACCTCGAGCGCAGCCTGGAGATCCTCGAACAGTGCAACGGCGTCAGCAGTCCGTCGCTGGTCATGGTGCTGATCGATCGCGCCGATGCCTGCCTGCGCAGCGGCGAGCAGGCGCGTGCGGAAGGCGACCTGAAGCGCGCGCTGACCATCATCGATGGCAGCAACCTCGCCCACGCGCCGGTGGCCGCCGACGCCCTCGAGCCGTTGGCCGGCATCCATGCCCAGGATGGACGCACCAGCGATGCCACCGCCGAGCTCGCACGCGCCATCGCCATCCGCCGCCAGGATGCCGGCGGGGACCCCCGACGTCTGGGCCGCTGCCTGATCGCCTACGCGGAGCTGAAGCGCAGCGCCGGAGCCGCCGAGGACGCGCTGACCGCCTACCAGGCCGCGCTGGCGCATTGGCAGGCGCATGGCGCGGACGATCCCGCCACCCTGGCGGCAGTGCTCAACGGGCTCGCCGCCAGCCTGGCGCGGCTCCAGCGCTACACCGAGGCCGAGCCGCTGCTGGCGCACGCCCTCGCCCTGCTGGAGCACAGCGAAGGACCGACGCATGAGGCTCTCGCGGTCATCCTCGCCAACCAGTCGCAGCTCTATGCCTGCGAGGAGAAATGGCCGCAGGCCATCGCCTCCGGAGTGCGCTTGCTCGGCATCTTGGAGAGCCACGGCGGCACCGACTGCCGCGACTACGTCACCGCGCTCAACGCGGTGATCGCGGCCTGCGCCGCCGGCGCCGATTACGAGCAGGCCATCGCGCTCAACCGCCGCGCCATCGCCATCGTCGAACGCACCCTGGGCGCTGCCGATCCCAACCTCGCCACCACCCTGCAGAACTGCGCCGTGCTGCTCAAGCAGGCGGGCAGGCCGCAGGAGGCGGTGGCGATGGAAAGCCGCGCGGCGGTCATCCTGGCGTCTACGCACTGAACGCCCGCGCCCGCGCGTCGAGCGCTAGCTCGCGCGCTCGACTTGTGGTGGCAGTCGGCGCCGGATCAGCGCCGCCAGCAGGCCGTAGGCGGCGGTGCGCGGATCGCCGCGGCGGGACAGCATGCAGATGGTACGCTCTGCCCCGCCGCCGGCGAAGGGGCGCAGCGCCAGGCGGCGGTCGGCATCGTCCGGGCAGGCCAGCGCCGGCAGGACGGTGACGCCGGTGCCGCCGGCGACCATCTGCCTCAGGGTCTCGAGGCTGGTGGCACGGTAGTCGGCGCCGTGCCCGGCATCGGCGAGGCGGTTGCACAGCGCCAGCGCCTGATCGCGCAGGCAGTGGCCCTCGGCGAGCAGCAGCAGCCGCTCCTGGCCGAGCTGATCGCCGGTGATGCTCGCCTGCGCGCCGAGACGGTGGCCGCGCGGCAGCGCGATCAGGAACGGCTCGCGGTAGAGCGCGTCGATGGCATGGCGCTGTCCGAGTCCCGGGACCAGCGCCAGGATCGCGACATCGATGCGCCCCGCATCGATGGCCTTGAGCAGCTCGGCGGTGGTGTCCTCGCGCAGCGGCAGCTCGAGTTCGGGATGGGCGCGCTCGATGGCGGGGATGATGAACGGCAGCGCATAGGGCGCGACGGTGGGGATCAGCCCCAGGCGCACCGGTCCGTAGAAGGGCGGCTTGGCCTCGCCGGCCGCATTCTCGACCGCCTCCAGGGCGATGAGCGCGGCGCGCGCCGCGGCGATGATGCGTTCACCGGCGGGGGTCACGCGCACGCCGTGCTGGTTGCGCTCGAAGACGCGCACCCGCACGCGCTTCTCCCACGTCGCGATGAGCGCCGACAGGGTCGGCTGCGAGACCCGGCAGGCGGATGCGGCGCGGGCGAAATGCAGGTGCGTCGCCACCGCGACCAGGTAGCGCAGCACCGGGATGCTGGTCGCCTTGGGATCGTAGACGGGGGGGTCGCTGGCCATGCTCGTTCCGGCTGATGGGCGGTACGCGCCCACGGCCCCAGGATGGCGGCGGTCTGACTGCCGACAACCCCATGCTTGCCCGACCTGGTCGGCCTGCCATGGCGTCCCCGAGCCTGGAATCCGTGCCTGCGCACGCGATGATCGCACGCGGAGCACCCGGTGACCGATCCCTACCGCAACGAGACCCTGCTCAACTGGGCGAGCGATTTCGCCGCCAGCGATCGGCTGGGCCTGTTCCCGACCGCCGTCCAGGAGGTCGCATCCCTGGTGCTCGAGACGCTCATGAGCGCCGCCTGCGCCCTGCGCGATTGCGAGCCGGCTGCGCTGCTGCGAGACGACCTCACGCATGCGCTGATCGGTCCGGTCGCCCGCCTGCCGCTCCCTGCCGAAGCGCGTGCCTTCGTGCCCAGCCTGTGCCGCGCCTATCTCGAGGACCTCCAGACCCGCGGCCGCCTGGCCGGCGGGCAGGACCTGGGCCGCTTCGTCGGCGCCCTCAAGGAGGCCTTCCTGGCCGCCACCCCCGGCCACGTGGCCACCTATACGCGGCCAGGCGAGAAGATCGGACGCAACGAACCCTGTCCGTGCGGCAGCGGCAAGAAATTCAAGAAGTGCTGCGGCCGGGGGTCCTGAACCGCCGCCCAGCTCACATGGTCAAGGTGAGGCCGTCGACCAGCACGCCGGGCAAGAGCATGCCATCGAGGGTGCGGCCCCCATAGGTGCTGGTGGAGAGCAGGTGCTCGCGCTGGCTGGTGATGCCCAGCAGGCGCTCGCCGAAGAGCTCGTAGATGCTGTCATCGAAGCGCATCACCGGCAACGGCGCCTGGATCACCCCGCCCTCGACCCACCAGCAGGCGAAGCGCGTCATGCCGGTGATGCGGCAGGCATTGGCATCGGAGAAGTTGCAGTACCACAGGTTGCTGATCCACAGCCCGGTGCCGAGGTGCTCGAGGATCTCCGCCTGGTCGAGCTCGCCTCCCGCCATCACCAGGCTCTCAGGCGACTCCTCCCCGGCATTGAGCGGCAGGGCGAACTCGCGCGCCGATCGCGGGCCGACCAACAGCCCCGCCAGCCGCCCACCGTCGACCAGCGGCACGCGCTCGGGCAGCGGAAAGCCGGTGGCGGTGAAGCTCGGCGCCAGGCCCTGCGAGCGATCTTCGCTCATGGTCACCGCCTGGTGCAGGCGCGCCTCGAGCGAGCCCAGGCGCAGCAAGGGGGTGGTGCCGGTGCGATGCGCCTTGAGCGAGAAGCCGCCCCAGCACAGCATCCCGACCAGCTCCTGCACCGCCGCCGGGGCGAGGAAGGCGCGGTATCGTCCAGGCAGGATGGCGGCGGGCTGCCGCGCGAGCGCGGTGCATGCGGCGCGCGTCGCCGCCAGTCTCCGGGTAAGCTCGGCGGGCTCGAAGGTGGTGCCGGCATAGCGGCCAGCGGTCGCGCGGTCGCCCTGGAGATGGCAGCTCCAGCTGGCATGGAAGGTGTGCACGCTGTGCCAGCTGCGCTGGCCGAAGGAGCTGGCGAAGCCGCGCTGGATGCCGCCTGCGCACCACAGCCCCACCAGGTCCAGGCCCTGGGCGCAGGCGATCAGGGTCTGCACCGCTGCGGCGCTGTCCGGCAGGCGATCCTCATCCTGCCGCACGCTGCCCTGGCTGGCCTCGCACAGCAGCAGGTGCGGGTCGGGATCGAGACCGCTGCGCTCTCGGCGCAGCTGCACCAGTACCTCGGAGAGCTGCAGCAGGTCCAGTGCCGGGTCGCCGCCCAGCAGGCGCTGCGCGCTGGCATGGCGGCCATCGGCGATCAGGTCGAGGACCACGCTCTGCTGGGCGACCCGCCCCGCCTGGCGGATGCGCGCATGGTTGAGGCGGACGAAATCGGACTCTTCGCCGCTGTAGCTGAGCATCAGGTGCTCGCCGGGCTCAAGCACCCGGCAGAGCCCGTCCGCGAGCGCGCTGAAATCCGCCTGGGCACGCGTCATCAGCCGCCCCCGAAGACGTCGACATCGCTGAAGCGGCAGGCGGGCGAGGCATGGCCGACATGGATGATCTGGTTGGGTTCGCCCTTGCCGCAGTTGGGCGTGCCCGCCACCTGCACCGAGCTGCCCACCCCGGTGAGGGAGCGCCAGAAGGACGACGAGATGCCCCGGTAGTTGGCGTTCTTGACCACGCCGGAGAGCCGACCATCGCTGATCCGGCGGGCGAACTCGCAGCCGAACTGGAACTTGTTGCGCGAATCGTCGACCGACCAGCTGCGGTTGGTGTCCAGCAGCAGCCCGTCGCCGATGCCGGCAATCAGCTGCTCGAGGGTGGCATCGCCGGCCTCGAGGTTGAGGTTGGCCATGCGGTCGATCGCCGGGCGGTTCCACGAGCTGGCGCGCGTCGAGGCGGTGCCCGGCAGGTGGCTGCGCGCTTGCGACAGCGCGCCGCCCAGGCCGCGCAGCAGGATGCCCTGGCGGATGAGGTACTCTCGAGTCGCCGGCGTGCCCTCGTCATCGTAGGCGAAGCTGGCGATCTCGCCAGGCAGCTGGGGATCGTTGCGGATGTTCAGCAGCTCGGAACCGTAGCGGTAGGTGCCGAACATCTCCGGAGTGACGAACGAGGTCCCGGCGAAGTTGCGCTCATCGCCGAGGATGCGGTCGAGCTCGAGCGGATGGCCGATGGTCTCGTGGATCTGCAGCACCATCTGCGAGGGCAGCGCCACGATGTCGCGCCTGCCGCTCGGGCAGTCGGGAGCCAGGAGCAGCTGGACCGCCTCGTCGGCGAGGCGCTCGGGGACGCTGTCGACCTCCAGCGCGAGCAGCTGCTCGAGCCCGCCCTGGCGGCCGGCATCGCGGCCGAAGGACCGCGTCTGGCTCTCGCTGCCCTGGCTGGCGGTGGCCGCCAGCCAGGGCAGCACCAGGGAGGTGCGTTGCCCCATGTCGCCGCCGAGGGAGGTGACGATGCGGGTCTCGTTCTCGCGGCAATCGAGCACTGCCTGGCGATCGCTGATGCGGCGATCCCCCGCCATGCGGGCGCACCAGCCGCGCAAGCGATCGCTGAGCTCGGCAAGCCCGACCGCCGACCATGCCTGCACCACCGGGCTGTTATAGCCGCCGCGCAGGCGTGAAGGCGGAAGCGCGGGCGCGACGGCGGCATCCCGGCTGACGCGCGCCCAGCGAGCCGCCTGCTGACCGGCGGCGCTCAGGCCGCTGGCGCTCAGGTCGCAGGTGGCGGCATAGCCCCAGCCGTCGCCCAGCGACACCGAGACCATCGCCCCCTGGCCATCATGGCTGACCGTCGGCTCGAGCACATCCTGCCGCACCGCGATCCGCCGGCCGCGCTCGCGCACCAGCCGCAGCGTCCAGGCGTCGACCGCGGGCGCGTGCTCGAGGAAGCGGCGGACGATGGCATCGCTCATGCGCGCATGCCTGACCGGGGCTCAGAGCAGGTTGGCGGCGATGCCCGCCAGCTCGCTGCGCTCGGACTTGGTGAGGGTCACGTGCCCGGCGAGCGGCTGGCCGCGCATGCGCTCGACCACGTAGGTCAGGCCGTTCGAGCTGGCATCGAGATAGGGATTGTCGATCTGGTGGGGGTCGCCGGTGAGCACGATCTTGGTATCGTGACCGGCACGGCTGATGATGGTCTTGATCTCGTGCGGGGTGAGGTTCTGCGCCTCGTCGACCACCACGTACTGCTTGCTGATCGAGCGGCCGCGGATGTAGGTCAGCGCCTCGAGGGTGATCGACTCCTCCTCGATCAGCCGCTTGATCACCTCGTCGGGATCGCGCTCCTCGCTGGCGAGCAGGAAGTGCAGGTTGTCGAAGATCGGCCCCATCCAATGCGACAGCTTGTCATCCTTGGTGCCGGGCAGGTAGCCGATGTCCTGGCCGAGGGGCATGATCGGGCGGCTGACCAGCAGCTTCTTGAAGCGCTCGTCATGGATGACCTTGGCCAGGCCGCAGGCGAGGGCGAGCAGGGTCTTGCCGGTGCCGGCCTGTCCCACCAGGGTCACCATCTTGATGCGATCATCGAGCAGGAGCTCGAAGGCCATGCGCTGCTCCTGGCTGCGCGGCGCCACCCCGAAGAGGATGGGCGGATCCTCCTCCAGGCGCTGGAGCACGCCGTTGTCGGCGTCGAAGTTGAACAGGATGCTGCCCTCCTCGCTGCCGGCCTCCCGCACCAGGACGAACTGGTTGGAGCTCAGCTTGTCGACCAGCGCGCCATCGAGCTCGCCCGGACGGATGGTCGGATGCCTGGAGAGCTCCTTGATCCGCGCCTCGTCGGCATCGAGGGCCACCCAGCCGGTATAGAGCTCGTCGACATTGACCTTCTGGTTCTCGAAATCCTGGCTCGGGATGCCGAGGGCATCGGCTTTGACCCGTGCATTGATGTCCTTGGAGATGAAGAAGACGTTCTTGCCCTCGCGCTTGAGCATGTTGGCGCAGCCGAGGATGCGGTTGTCGTTGACCCCCGGCAGCATGCCGGCGATCTCGTCGAACGGCAGCAGGACCTGCACCAGCCCGCCTTGCGGCGTGGGGATGCCGTCGCGCAGCGAGCCCTTCTGGCGCAGGCGGTCGAGCGCGCGGGCGACTTCGCGAGAATTCTGCCCGAGCTCGTTGTTGGCGGATTTGAACTTGTCCAGCTCCTCGAGCACCATCATCGGGATCACCACATGGTTGTCGGCGAAGGCGAAGAGGGCATTGGGATTGTGCAGCAGCACATTGGTGTCGATGACGAAGGTCTTGGCTTTTGCTGAATCGATCATGCGATGGTGGGCTGGGTGGGGGTGGATGAGCGCGCCGGGGTGGACCGGGGCAGGGATGGGGATGGGATGCTCACCCCCTGGTCCAGGACGGCTGGCGACGGCATCGCTTGGCGGTGCCTCGCAGGGGAGCGCAGGGCCGCGAAGCATGCAGTGTGTTTTCGACGAAGACGACGCGAAGGGACCGGGGCATTGGGCCGTGGCTGACGCATCATTGATAGGTCAGCCGCGGCGTTGACATGATGGTCGCCTCCTGCAGCGCGTAGATGATGAAGTGGCTATGGCCACCCATCAGCGCCACGCTGCCGACCGCATTGCCGACGCCATCGGTGACCACCAGGGTGTTGGCATTCCAGGTGACCTTGAAGGACGAGGCGACGCTGCCGATCGGCACGTCGATCCACTGGCCGCTGCGGTCGTTGGGATTGCCCAGCTGGATGCGCAGGTTGCCGGCGCCCTTGGCCTCGAAGGTGGCGCCCACCACGTTGTCCTTCAGCGGCATCGCCACCCCGCTGGGCGCGCCGACGCCCGCCGGCAGGACGATCAGCGGCGGCTCGAGGAAGGCGCCGCCCAGACCATCGAGGCCGAGGCTGCGCATCTCCGCCTGCTTGTCCTTGGGGCTGGCCACCGGTGCGCCACGCGAGATCTGCAGGTCCTGCACCGAGACCAGCGCGCCGGTATCCAGGGCGATGGCGAAATTGTCGGTCAAGTCGCCCGCTTTCAGCCCCATCGAGTCGGCGCCGTTGTTGACCTCGATGGAGAGGAAGTTGTTGGGCTGCTTGAGCTCGAAGTAGAGCGAGTTGGCGGTCTTGGCCAGGAAGGTGAACGGCCTGGGCTTGAGCGTCTCCTCGCGGGAGATCGCCTGGTAGGTGTTGGCGGCGAAATCGATCACCAGGCGCACGCCCCGGAATTCGACGATCATCGCCCCGCGCTGGTTGAGCGACTGGAAGATCAGGTGCATCGAGCGCGCATCGTGCATGTCCTTGCGGACCAGGCGGCAGCCTTCGCCGGCATTGGCGAGCTGGCCGTTGACGCTCTGCCAGCTGCCGGAGCGCTCGCTGAAGTACTTGAGATCCTCGGTGCTGGTGAAGGTGAGGTGGTCCTTGCTGGCGCTCGGGCTCTCGAGCGTGCCGACCGGTCCGCTGGTCTTCCTCAGCTCCTCCAGGCGCGCGATGTCGGCCGCCACCAGGGGCTGGAGGGACTTGTCGAGCTTCTTGAGCTGGTCGAGGCATTCCGCCAGCTGCTTGCCATTGCCCTGGCGCGCCGCCTCGTTGGCGTGCACCACCAGCTCGAGCGCATCGCGCCGCCGCTGAAGCCCGATCAGGGTCTCGAGGTCGGCCATCGCATCCGGCTCGATCACGCCCTTGCCCTTCTTGACCTGCACGCTGGCGAGCACGGTATCGCCGTTGAGCAGCAGCATCACCGTGGCCAGCTGGTGCTCGTCCGACTTGGCCGCCGGATTGCTGGCCATCTCGCTGCACACGCGCGCCAGATCCTTGGTGGAGACCTGGCTCCAGATCAGGTCGGTCTTGCTCCCGGAAGGCGAGCTGATCGACAGTCCGGCATTGCTGGCGGAAACGATGTCCCACAGCTCCATGGTGGTCGGATGGTGGACGCGCAGCGTCGGCGCGCGATCGACGATGACCTTGCCGATGATGTCGCCACGACGGCTCCAGATGGCGAACTTGCGCTTGATCGCCGGGAGCTCGGAAGCTGCGGGGTCCAGCAGGGCGATGTTCTGCAGCGCCAGGCTCTGGTTGTTGGTCGCCAGCGCCTGGTTGATCTGCCCGTCGAGCTGGATGACGCGGTCCTGCCCGGCGCTGGTGGCCGGGGTGGCGATGACGGGGGCGGGGGGAGATGTCGAGCCGGGAGCTGGCGGGGTGGGCAGCTTGACCACCGGGCCGGTGGCGCCACCCAGCCGGGCGGTGGCCGCGCTGAGCAGGCCCATGGCCCATTCGACATCGCCCGAGAGGCCCCAGAACACCATCGCCGGCTTCAGCAGGGCATCGACCTCGACCAGGCTCCTGCTCGCCAGGACCTTGGCCTCGACGTCGGTGCGGGCCCGGTCATGGGCGGCGACGACGCTGAGCACCTTGCCCTGGCGCTCCTCCACGCTCGGCATCTGCTCGCAGGCGTCGATGGCCTCCTTGAAATGCTGGGCGCGCTCGAGCTCGGCGATGCGCAGCACCGCACCGATGCGGTCATTGGGGTCGGACGCCGCAACCGGCGGCGCGACCGGGGCGGGGCCCGGTTCGATGGGATTGACCGCAGACGTGACCGGGGCCGGGGTGGGCAGCGGAGCCGGACGCGGGACCTTGGTGGAGGGATCCTGGCCCGGGATGGCCCAGCTGGGCGTATGCGGATTGGGGATGTCGGAGGGGGTATGCGCCACCGGCGAGGGCGCAGGCGCCAGCGGAGCGGTGGACGAATGCGGTGCGGGGACGGGGTCGACGATCGGTGTCGTCACGCTCGGCGGACGGTTGAGCGTCGGATTGAGCATCACATATGCGATGCCGGCGCCCAGGACCAGGGCCAGCACCACCATGATGCCCACCAGGGCGCCGTTGCCGGAGTCTCGCTTGCGGACGCTGGCGGTCTGGTACTCGCCCGAGCGCGGCTGCTGACGCTGGATGGTCGCGGTGCCGAGGCCGCGCGGCAGTTCGGCGGTGCCGACCCGGCGCAGCTGGGCAGTGCCGCCGGCGCGGCGGACCGGGCCGGTGCCGGGTCGGCGGTGCGGGCCGGTCCCGGGCGCTTGGATGTTCTGCGTCAGGCGCAGGGTCTGCCGCTTGGCGCCGCCGCCGAACTTGTCCAGGGTGTCGATGAGCTCGCGGTACGACTGGTAGCGGTCCTTGCGCTCGGTCGCGACCAGGCGCTGGTAGAAGAGATCGAGATCGCGGCTGACCCCTGACTGGACGCTGCGCAGGGTCCGCGCCCCGTTGGCGACCACCTTGTGCAGCGCCTCATGGGCATTGTAGCCGGTGACCAGGCCCTCGCCGGTGAGCATGCGGAAGAGCAGCGCGCCGAGCATGAACATGTCCGAGCGGATGTCGCTGCGGTTGTCCTCGCCCAGGTGCTCCGGTGCGAGGTAGTACTCGGTCGCGGCGCTGGCGCCCGACAGCTCGCGCACCAGGAAGCGGTGGTTCTTCGGGCAGGCGAACTCGTCGACCAGGACGTTGCCGTCGGGGCTGACCAGCACCACTTCCGGGCGCAGCCAGCCGTGCACCACGCCGTGGCGCGAGGTCTCCTCGAGCGCCAGCGACACCTGGCGCACGATGCCCATGGCATGCGGGGGGGCGAGCGCGCGCCGGCGGGCGAGGATGTGCCCGAGCGGCTCGTAGTCCGGCGGATCGGCGCTGAAGAGCACCGCCGCTTCCTTGGTCGGGGTCAGGGCCGCGAGCGGCAGGATGTAGGGGTGCTTGACCTGGCTGGCGAGCCGGACATAGGGTTCGAGGTTCTCGCGGTAACCGGGCTGGCGGAACAGCGCCGAGTTGATCGACAGGGCGCGCAGGCTGCGCCCGGTCGAGCGCTCGCGCACGCGCGAGCGCCGGCCGAGCAGGCTGTCGTCCAGGGGCGCGATGACGTCGTAGCCTGGGATCTCGTAGGGCGTGCCGGCGGAGGTCTTGTGGAGCGAGCCGGTGCCGGGTGAGCTCGCCTGCTGGCCGAGCGCACCAGCGGAGGTATCGGCCACCGTCTGCAGCCCATAGGCGCTGTCGTCCTGGCTGACGGTGCGCGAGCCGACCGGGGTGCCCTGGGCGACCGGTGGACGGGTGAGCCCGCGTTCGGGATCGGTGACCTCGAGCGGCGAGGCGCAGATGCCGCAGGCATAGAGCGCACCGACCTTGGCGTCCGGGACTTCGAGCATCGCCTGGCAGCGGTAGCAGGATATCAGCCACGAGGCCGGCGCCTTGGGGGATTCCACCACCTCGGCAGCAGCGCTGATGTCGGGGATGAGGTTGGACGCCTGGGCGCGGTTCAGGATCAGATCGGTGATCGCCTTCATGGTCTCCATGACGCCCTGGCCGTCGATGGCGACACTGGACTGGCTGGGCCAGCCGCGCACGTTCATCAGGGGCTCGAGCTGCTCGCGCTTGAGCGCGGTCGGCAGGTCCTGCTTGTTGTACTGCACCACCACCGGCAGGTCTTCCGGCAGGCCGTGATGGCGCAGATTGTTGAGCATCTCGTTCATCGCCTCGATGTTCTCGTCGAGCGCCTCGCGGCGGCTGTCAGCGACGAACACCACGCCATCGGCACCTGCCAGCACCGCGCGCCTCGTGGCGGCGTAGTAGCTCTGACCGGGGACGGTATAGAACTCGATGCGCACCTTGTGGCCGCGCACCGGTCCCGAATCGACCGACAGCAGATCGAAGCGCAGGGTGCGCTCGGAGTGGGTGTCGACCATCACCAGATCACCAGCCGCCTGGCTGGGGACGCGGTCATGGATGACCGTCAGATTGGTGGTCTTGCCGGCCATGCCAGGCCCGTAATAGACCACCTTCAGGTTCACTTCCCGCACCGCACCATTGATTCTCATGCTGCCTCCTCGCTCCCTCTAGACCAAGACGTGCGCGTGACGATCGGGCAGGACAGGCTTGGGCTTGCCCACGGCGATCGCAGCCAGGAGCACGAATCCAACGCTGATGCCTGCATCCGCGATATTGAAAGTCGGCCAGATGTACTTGATGCCGATCGGATGCAGATCGACCATGATGAAGTCGCGCACCCCGTGCAGCATGCCGCAGATGGCCTGGAAGCGATCGATGCCATTGCCGAGGGCGCCCCCGAGGATGGCGCCGAAGGCGATGTTCTCGATGCGCCCGGCCAGACGGAAGAAGCGCCACCACACCACGCTGAGGACCGGCACCAGCACCAGCGTCAGGCAGGCGACCGCCAGCGGCCAGCGATGCAAGACACCCCACGCCACCCCGGTATTGAAGGAGCGCTCGATCCATTCCGGGAAGCCGTTGATCGAGCCGGGGTTGGAGGCGCTGTACGGAGCCTGGATGGGCTGCTGGAAGAGCCAGGATTTGGTCAGCTGGTCGAGCACCAGCACCACCACCAGGCAGGGCCAGAACCAGCGCTGCCAATGGCATATGCCCGCCACCTCGGCCTGAGGGGCATGGTCGTGAGCGCAGGGCGCCTGCTCGGCGTCCGGTCCAGCTCGCATATCCTCGCCCAGGCGGCCTCCCCCCGATCGTGCGGATCGGCAACGGTGTACTTCGGTGTGCGGCCGGACGGCCATCACGTTGCTGCCCACCGTAACCACAGCTTTCAAGCTCCGCAAGCAAGGAGGGCCTGGTCCATGCCCCGACCCGCCTTGCATCGCCGTGCCCCTGGCAAGGATGTCGCGTTCCCCGACAGGAGGCCACCGTGACCGTCCCCGCACCCAGCTCCTACCTGGTCCAGAACTACGCCCGTGCGCCGATCAGCTTCGTGCGCGGTGTGGGCTGCCATCTGTTCGATGCCCAGGGCCGGCGCTACCTGGATGCCTTCGCCGGCGTGGCGGTCAGCAGCCTCGGGCATGGCCATGCGGGGCTGAGCGCCGCGATCGCCGAGCAGGCGCGCACCCTCATCCATGTCTCGAACCATTACCTCATCCCCCAGCAGGAGCAGCTCGCCGAGCGCATCGTCACCGCGGCCTTCCCCGGGCAGGTGCTGTTCTGCAACTCCGGCACCGAGGCCAATGAGGCGGCCTACAAGCTGGTCCGGCTGTGGGGCAATGGCGTGCACCAGGGCCGTAAGACGCGCATGCTCGCCTTCCAGAACTCCTTCCATGGTCGGACGTTGGGTTCACTGTCGATCACCGCCATGGCCAAGTACCGGGAGCCCTTTGCCCCCCTGCCGCAGGCCGAATTCCTGCCCTTCGGCGATGCCACGGCCCTGGAGGCCGCCTTCGCCAGCGCCGGCGACGCCGTCGCTGGGGTGTTCGTCGAGACCATCCAGGGCGAAGGCGGGGTGCTGGTCCCGCCAACGGGCTACCTCGAACGCGTGCGCGCGCTGTGCACCCGCCATGGCGCCCTGCTGGTGTGCGATGAGGTCCAGACCGGCTTCACCCGCACGGGCAAGCGCTTCGGCTACCAGCATGAGGGCTTCGTCCCCGATATCATGACCATGGCCAAGGGCTTGGGCGGAGGGGTGCCGATCGGTGCCATGCTCGCCAGCCCGCAGATCGCGGCCCTGCTCACCCCGGGCCTGCATGGAACCACCTTCGGTGGCAACCCCCTGGCCTGCGTCGCCGCCCTGACGGTGACCGGCCAGGTGCTGGTCCCGGCTTTCGTCCAGCAGGTGACGGAGCGCGGCGACCAGCTCAAGGCGGGCCTGGTCCGCCAGTTCGGCGCCAGCGCGGTTCGCGGACGGGGGCTGCTGCTCGGCGTCCAGCTGGAGAGCGAGCCCGCCGCCCTGGTCGCAGCTGCGCGTACCCAGGGGCTGATCGTCGGCCCGGCTGGCAACCGCACCCTGCGCCTCGCACCGCCGCTGATCATCAGCGCCGCCGAGGTCGATGAGCTGCTGGAACGCCTCGCCGCCACGGTGGCCCAGCTCGGCCGCGAGCCAGCCCCGTCCGCACGCCAGTCGGCACCGGCCCGCCCTGGACATTGACCGCCTTCCGGCCATCCATATCATTCCGCCCCCCTCCCGAGGATATTCCATGGCTACCGCCACCCTGCCCCGCAGCGCCCAGATCCTGACCGCCGCACAGCGCCCGACCATCGCCCAGGTGCGCGTGCTGCGCCGCGTCGCCATCCAGGACGTCGAGGAGCACGGCAAGCTCGTCGCCGCGATGCAGGATGGACTCGGCGGGCTCAAGGAGGATATCAAGGTGCGCAAGGCCATCCTCGCCTTCGCCCTCGGCCACTTCTCAGATGCCGAGGAATCCCTGGTCGGCGGGGACGCCTACAACCAGGCGCTGCTCGGCTTGATCTACCATGAGCTCGGCGACTATGTCGAGGCCAAGAACCACTTCGCCACCGCCGCCAAGACCCTGCCCGACGCCAAGGCCGAGGTGGTGCGGGCGCTGGTCGACGGCAATCTGCTCGACGAGGCCGAGAAGGCCCTGGCGGCCGTGCCCGAGGGGGCGGAGCGGGAGTTCCTCACCGGCCGCATCCATGATTCGCGCGGCAACATCGAGTTCGCGATCAACTCCTATGAAGCCGCGCTGGAGAAGGACCCCGAGCACGTCGAAGCCGCCTTCAAGCTCGGCGTCCTGCTCGACCGCATCGGCGACGATGACATGGCGGTCGAATACTACCTGGTGTGCGCCGATGTCAGCCCGCACTACCTGGCCGGGGTCACCAATCTCGGCATCCTCTACGAGGAGCGCGGCGAGTCGAATGCCGCGATCGACTGCTTCCGCCAGGTGCTCGCCTACAATTCCCGCGACCGGCGCGCGCTGATGCTGCTGCGCGATGCCAAGTCGAGCCGCACGATGTACTACGATGAGCGCGAGGAGCGCGAGCGCGAGCGCATGGAGAAGATCATGCGCACGCCGGTCAACGATTTCGAGCTCTCGGTGCGCAGCCGCAACTGCCTCGCCAAGATGAACATCTTCACCCTCGGCGACCTGCTCAAGATCACCGAGCAGGAGATGCTCTCCTACAAGAACTTCGGCGAGACCTCGCTCAAGGAGGTCAAGGAGATGCTGTCGGCGCGCTCGCTGCGCCTCGGCATGTTCCGCGATGGCGAGGAGCGCTCGATCTCGAAGGCCGATCAGAAGATCCTCGGCGAGAGCGTGGAGAAGCTCGAGCTCTCCAGCCGCACCGGCCAGGTGCTCGAGAACCTCGGGGTGTCGCGCATCGGCGATCTCGCCCAGTATACCGACCTCGACCTCTACAAGGCCATGGGCAGCGGCCAGAGCGTGGTCCAGGAGCTGTCCACCGCGCTGGGCGCCTTCGGCGTCGCCCTGCCGCGCCCCGATATCAAGCTCTGACAGGCACGCCCGGGCGAGCGGTGAGACACCCGCAATCGTCGCGCGCCGGGCTGGTCATGTCAGCATGGAAATCCCTTTGTCGATGGGATGATATGCGGTTACAGTTGCAGCATGCAGCAGCTGTACGAGCTGAACGTACGCACCTGGCGCACCGAGCGCTCAGCAGCGCTCGGCCGCCCGGCGACGCTCGATGACCTGACCCACGACCGTCTCGACAAGCTGGTCGAGGATGGCTTCACCTGGCTCTACCTGCTGGGCGCCTGGAAGATCGGCCCGATGACGCGGGCGGTGTCGGTCGGCGACCTGCACCTGCGCCATTACCTCTCCAGCGTCCTGGACGACACCACCGATGCCGACATCTGCGGCTCGCCCTTCTCGCCCATGGCCTATGAAGTCGAGGCCGAATTCGGCGGCGATGAGGCGCTCGCCCGCCTGCGCGAGCGGGCGCGCGCCTCCGGGCTGTCGCTGATGCTCGACTTCGTGCCCAACCACCTCGGTCTCGACCATCCGTGGGTGAAGGACCGCCCGGAGTTCTGCCTGCAGGGCGATGAGGGCCGGCTGTCCGCCCAGCCCGACGCCTACTGCAGGCTGCATGGACGCATCTTCGCCCATGGCCGCGATCCGTTCTTCGCCCCTTGGCGGCACACCATCCAGCTGGACTACAGCAATCCCCGCCTGCAGGAGGCGATGATCTCTGCCGCCTCCGATGTGGCGGCGCGCTGCGACGGGCTGCGCTGCGATGTCGCGATGCTGCTGCTCCAGGATGTCTTCGAGAACACCTGGAAGCGCCCGATGCAGCCGTTCTGGCGCCGCTGCCTGGACCGCGTGCGCTCCGAGCACCCCGGCACGCTGTTCATGGCCGAGGTCTACTGGAACCGCGAATACGAGCTGCAGCAGGCAGGCTTCGACTTCACCTTCGACAAGATCCTCTACGACCGCCTGCTCTCCGGCGATCCGGAATCGATCCGCGCCCATCTGCGCGCCAGCCCGGAATACCAGAGCCATTGCGTGCGCTTCCTCGAGAACCACGCCGAGCAGCGAGCCGCGGCGCGCTTCTCCTACGCTGACCACCATCGTGGCGCCCTGCTCTTGACCGGCATGGTCCCCGGCCTGCTGCTGTGCCATTATGGCCAGGAGGACGGGCGCAAGGTGCACAGCTCGATCCACGCCTCGCGCCGACCGGCCGAGGATGGCTCGCCGGCCCACCGGGCCGCCTACCATGAGCTCATGCGGCTCCTGAGCGAGCCGGCGCGCCACGATGGCACCTGGCAGCTGCTGGAACCATTCAACCAGCGCGGGGCCAACCTCATCGCCTGCCTGTGGTCGCTCGCGGTGCACCACTCCCTGCTGCTGCTGGTCAATGCCAGCTGGCAGTCGACCTCCGGTGCGGTCCAGGCAGGGCCGCTGGCCAATCGCGATTGCCAGTTCCAGGATTACCTCGCCGGCGGGCCGTCCTATGTGGTCAAGGCCGAGACCCTGCGTGCCGAGGGCATCGCCGTCGACCTGCAGCCCTGGGGCGCGGTGGCGTACCGCATCATGCCTCAGCGCTGAGCCAGGCTACTGGCTCCAGCGACCAAGCGCCGGCCAAACCTGGCCAGCGGGCGTGGCGCTGCGCTCAGCCGTCCGGTCCCTTGACGCGCGCCAAGATGCCGATCTTGGCGAAGCGCTGCTTGGCCGCCTCGGCATCCTCTTTGCGGACGCCGCGAAGCACCGGGATGATCACCTTCTTCGACAATGCATCCGCATCATCGTGGCTGAGCTTGGCGAGCTCCTCGAGCAGGGCGACGACCTTGGTGCGCCTATTGTCATCGGTGATCTTGGCCAGGAACACCGAGTAGCCCCCGCCCGCCGCCGCGGTCATCCGGCTGGAGCCGGTGCTCGATCCACCGCTGATCGGGTGCGCTCCGCTGTTCTGCGCCTGAGCCGCCGGGGTGGGCTGGGGCGTCGGGGTCGCCGACGCGCTGCGGCCCTGGTCCTCGTCGGGCAGCAGCCGATTGAGGATGCTGGTGATGTCATCATTGTTCGGCATGAAGGTGGCTTCATCTTCAGGGAACAATTCATTCAGCCGCGACACCGCATCCGCGTCCCCGCGGTCCGGCGCGCTTGCCGGGGTGGCGCCGGGGTTCGGCGAGCTGGTGGGCACCGGCGGCAGGACCTGGTTGGAGAAGGGCGTGATCTCGGGCAGGGAGGTGCCGCGGAACTCGCTGGCGCTCTTGCCCACCTGGCCGGTCTGCGCCTTGGCTGCCGGGCTCAGGCGGGCGGCGAGGAGCTCGAGCAGGGTGTAGGACTTGCCCGAGCCCGGGATGGGGAGCTGGACCTGGCAGTCGAGCACATGCTCGGCGATCTCGCGCTTGAACACCATCGGCCGCCGGGGCCAATCGATCTTGGGCAGGTCATCCGACACCGAGGTCGAGAATTCGATCTGTGCGCCCTTGTTCTGCAGCGGCAGCATGGCGAGGCTCAGCGCCGCCGCCTCATCGCGGGACAGTTCGCCCAGCAGGATGATGGGGGTCGAGCCCGCGATCGACGCACAGGTGCTATCCTTGAGGCTGAATGCCCGGCCCAGCAATTGGGCAACAGCATCCCGATGGCTTTCGGGGCAGGCGCGCAGGATCAAGGTGAAGGTGGCTGCCATGTGGGCGATCGGGGTCCTGCAGGCCATACTTCCCGCGCCGGAGGCAGTGTCAATTCTAGCCGTAGTCCGGCGGGAGCCGTGTTTAGTCCACCACCGGCCCCCTTCGGCTCACATTCCGCTTCCCGCAGACCGTCCGCCTGGACACTGCCACCATGCCCCTGGTCCGCTGCCCCACCCCTGCCGAAGCCAGTTCCGCCCTCTCCAGCCTGCGCATTGGCCGCGGTTCCGCCCTGTTCCTGTTCTTCGGCTCGGAAGACCCGGTGAGCGGCCAGAGCTGGTGCGCGGACTGCAACACCGCCGACCCCGTGCTGCGGGCCAGCATCAGGCGCCTGCGCCCTGAACTGACCCTCTACGAGTGCCCGGTCGGGGTGCGCTCGGAGTGGAAGAACCATCCGGAGCACCCCTATCGACTGCATCCGTCCACCCGCGTCGGGCGCATCCCCACCCTGCTGCTGCTGGAGCATGGCATCGAGCGCGGTCGGCTGGTCGAGGGTGACTGCGCCAAGCCCGAGCTCGTCCAGGCCTTCCTCAACCAGTAGCTCCCCGGCCCATCGCCCCTGGGCCGGTCCGCCGCCCTCGACCACAGAACGCACCTCCCTCCCATGGCCCGATCTGCCAAAGCCGCCCGCCCGGAGGCATCCGCCGACAAGCCGGTGCTCATCCTCAAGAACCGCAAGCTGCGCCACGACTACGAGGTGCTCGAGACCCTGGAAGCGGGCATGGTGCTGATGGGCAGCGAGGTCAAATCGCTGCGTGCCGGCGACGTGCAGTGGGCAGATGCGCATGGCCGCATCGAGCGCCATGAGCTGTGGCTGCACGGCCTGCACATCGGCGAATACCGCCAGGCCGGGGTGTTCGGCCACCAGGCCGCCCAGCCGCGCAAGCTGCTCCTGACGAGACGGGAGCTCGACTGCCTGGAGGAGGCGATGAAGGGCAAGGGGCTGACCCTGGTGCCCGACCAATTGCACTTCCGCCGCGGCTATGCCCGTCTGGTCATCTGCCTGGTGCGGGGCAAGAGCCGCGGCGACAAGCGGCAGGATCTGATCAAGCGCGCCCAGGGCCGCGACGTCGAGCGCGAGATGGCGCGCCGGCTCAAGCGCGGCTGAGGCGGCGGGCGGCGGGCAGCCGGCAGCCGGGCTGGCGCGGGCGGCTACTTGCCGGCCGCCGCGGCGCGCGCGTCGCGATCCTGCTGCGCCTTCTTGAGCCGGTCCTCGCGATCCTTCATCAGCTTCTCGCAACCCTTGATCGCGGCATCCAGGGTCGGCTGCCAGTCGGGATCGGACTTCAGCACCTTGGCGCGCGGCTCCTTCTCGATGTCCTTGTAGATGCACGGATAGAGCGTGCAGGCGAGCTTGAAGTTGCTCATCGCCAGCTGGAGCTGGTGCGCATCGATCAGCCGCTTGGCGTTCTGCCAGGCCATGTAGGCGTTCTTGACGTCATTGAACTCGCCATCCTGCAGCTGCAGGCCGACATCCAGGGTGTAGTCGCGCACCGAGCTCATCTCCAGGCCGTTGCCCGCACCCTGGAGCTTGTAGACGAAGAGCTTGTGGGACTTGAGGAAATCGAGCACCAGGTCGTCGTTGGTGACGTTGGCCTGCAGATCGCTGGTCTTGCCGCTGGCGACCTGCTTCTGCGCCACCAGGGCCTTGAAGTAGAAGACATCGGGGATGATCTTGAACTCCTCGAGCTCCTTCTTGCGCGTGCGCGCGTACTCGGCCAGCTCACGCCCCTCGTCCGGGTCGCTGTGCATGCCGGTGGGGATGAGCAGATCGACCTGCATGTTGCGCGAGGAGGCGACGCGCAGCCCCTTGCCGGTGTACTCGTAGGTCATGAGGTGCTGGTTGGGGGGGTCGACGATCACGAAGCGGTCCCCGGTCCCCGCTCCCACCCAGGGATCGCTGGCCTTCAGCGTCAGCGCCCCGCCGCTGTCGGCGAGGGCCTTGAGCTGAGCGTCGATGGCGGCCTTCTGCTCCGCCTTGATGTCGGCCGGCAGTTGCGCGAGCAGATCGGCCGGAGTCGGCGTGGAGGCCAGCACCTGCGGCACGTAGAGCTCGGCGGCGAAGTTGCGGTAGGCGGCGAGCAACGGGCCCTGATCCTGCTTCTGGATGTCGTAGACCAGGATCGCGCGCTTGCACGGGATGCACAGCATCAGCGTGGTCGCGCCCAGGGCGCCGCGCACCACCCCGTCGTAGGGATGATCATCCTTCCAGAAGTCGTCCTCGGCCTGGCGGGCGCGCGCCTGGTAGTCCTTCAGGCCATTCTGCACCTCCTTGGGGGTGGGCTTGTTGGGCAGCATCTCGAACAGCTTTTCCACCGTCGGAATGCAGTTCGCGCTGCCCTGGCGCAGAGCGGTGTAGGCGATGCCGTTCTGCTCACCCAGGACGTAATGGCTCCAGAACTCGACATCCTGGATGAAGTTCGCCGACCCATGCTTGGTCAGCGTGGTGCCCTCGGAGGTATACAGGGTGATGGTGCCGATGCCGGGCTCGACCACCACATACACGCCGTTCTGGCCATTCTGCGCGCCTTGACGCAGCACCATGCTGTCCTCCAGCGCCACGAGCGCACCGGACAGGCAGAGCAGGGTGAGGAGTGCGATGGTCTTCATGGGAGATACCCTCCTGACATCAGGGCGATTGCATGGTGAGGCGGAGCCCCATTCCTGGCATGATCAAGCGTCGCCGGCAGGCCGGCTGTGTGCATCAGCCTACTGTATGATACAGGGGTAATGGCGACCCCGTTGCCGCTTTCCACCCTAGCGCTTGGGGTCGGGGGGCAGGACGAAATCATGGCTGGTGGCCTTGTCCTGGACCCATTCCACGAACACCTTGAAGGGGCACAGCAGGGCCGCCAGGGTCAGCTCGGGCGAGAGCGCCAATGGCGGATAGTGGTCCTTGGACATCAGCGCGAGGCGTTCACGCGTGGCCTTGGCCTCGAACACCTCGCGATAGGTCGGGTGCTGGCTGGCGATCGCTACGCGTGCGTACATCTCATGCAGCTGCAGGATCTTTTGCGCCAGCTGGCCCAGCCGCCACGACTTCTGCCCCGCGGTCTGGCCCTGCATGAAGGGGTAGAGGTGCGCGGTGCCCTCGATGGCCTCGAGCCAATGCAGCACGGTGGAATGGTGCTCGGCCTGGGCATCGAATTCGTCCCGGCTGAGGTAGCGCAGGAACACCTCGCGGTAGAAGTTCGAGCGGATGCGGTCGCTCACCAGCAGCTGGCGCGCGGCCTTGCGCTCGGCTTCGGGCAGGTTGTTGAGCGGCTCCTCCATGTCGCGCGGGATGTGCGGCTCGCCATTGGCATCCTGCCAGCTGGTGTCGGCACCTTCGGCACGGCGGATGCGCCGGATGGTGCGCATGCTGCGGTCGGCGAAGGCCGGGGTGTAGACCAGGCTCTCATTGAGGGTGGGCGCGCCGAATCCAGGCGGGATGGCATTGAGCAGGCGCCCGAGCATGGTCGCGGGCAATTCGCGCAGATCGGCGAGGGTCGGCGGCTCGCCCTGCCGCTCGGCGACGTTGGCGCGCACCCGGCGGTAGACGCCGATGACGTGCAGCTGCAGGGCGGCGATCTCGACATTGCCCTCCTCGCGCAGCAGGCAGAGCTGCTCGACCAGGGCGGCGCGCAGGGTGCTGTCCTTGTAATGCGGATCGTCGGCGAGCGAGCGCATGGTCTTGTCCATGCGCATCCGCTCGCTATCGGCCTCGAGCTCCTTGAGCATCATCGCCAGGCGCGGATTGTCGTTGTCCCCGGTGATCAGGGCGTCGGAGAGCCCGGATTCCATCTCCTCGATGAGCTTGCGATGGCGTTCGACCAGGAGCGGCCGGCGCGCCTCGGCGATGAAGTCGAGGGTGCTGTAGGAGGAATCCTCGTCATCGGATCTGGGCTTGCCGCTCATGCCGGCTTTGTGTGGGGGATGCACGGCCAATCCAGAGGTAAAGAGGTCCGCCACCGCCGGGGGTGTGGTGCAGTCCCCGCTTGCCGTCCGCTGCAAGCTCTTAGCGTGGTGACGCCCCGCCGCGGGCCGGCCTCGCGGGAGGCCCGCGACGGGCGTTTTAACGTACCGGGCCGCGCCGATCGCGGCGAGAATGGGATAGGCATGAGCAGCAACACAGGTCACCCCGCCAGCACGCTCAACAAGGTCGTGCTGGGGCTGCAGTGGGGCGACGAGGGCAAGGGCAAGGTGATCGACCTGCTGGCCGGCCAGACCGACATGGTTGTGCGCTGCCAGGGTGGCGCCAATGCCGGGCACACGGTGGTGGTCGGCGGCAAGAAGACTGTGCTCCACCTGCTGCCCTCCGGGGTGCTGCACTCCGGCGCACGCTGCATCATCGGCAATGGCGTGGTGGTCGATCCCCTGGCGCTGTGCGCCGAGATCGACGAGCTCGCCCTGCATGGCAGCGATCCGACCAGCCGCCTGGCGGTGAGCGATCGCGCCCATCTGGTGCTGCCGTGCCACAAGGCCCTGGATGCCGCCAACGAGACCCGCAAGGGCGACGCCAAGGTCGGCACCACCCTGCGCGGCATCGGGCCGGCCTACGCCGACAAGGTCGCCCGCACCGGCATCCGCTGCGGCGAGCTGCGGGACCTGCCCGCCTTCACCTCCCATCTGCGCAGCCACCTGATCGGCGTCAACGGCCTGCTGGCCGCCCTGGGCGCGCCGGCGGTGGATGTCGAAGGCGCGATCGACCAGGTGCTGCCGGCCTGCCGCCGGGTGGCTGGCCTGGTAGCCGATACCGCCAGCGAACTGCACCAGGCGGCAGCGGCGGGCAAGCGCTTCCTCTTCGAGGGTGCCCAGGGCGTGCTGCTGGACATCGACTACGGCACCTATCCCTTCGTCACCAGCTCCAACACCGGGGTGGGCGGCGTGATCTGCGGCAGCGGGCTGTCGCACAAGCAGCTCGGCGAGGTGATCGGGGTGGTGAAGGCGTACAGCACGCGCGTCGGCGCGGGACCCTTCCCGGTCGAACTCACCGGCGCGGCTCATGGCGCCAAGGGCGACGACATCCGCCGCCGCGGCGCGGAATTCGGCGCCACCACCGGACGGCCGCGCCGCTGCGGCTGGCTCGACCTGGTGGCAGTGCGCTTCGCCTGCCGGCTGAACGGCGTCGATTCGATCGCCCTGACCAAGCTCGACATCCTCACCGGCGAGCCGGAGCTGCCGGTGTGCGTGGCCTACGAGCTCGATGGCGCGCGCATCGACACCATCCCGTCGCGCATCGAGGATCTCGCGCGCGCGAAGCCGGTCTACGAGATGCTGCCCGGCTGGTCCAGCCCGCTTGGCGCCTGCCGTACGCGCGAGAGCCTGCCCACCGGTGCACGCACCTACGTCGAGTTCCTCGAGCGCCAGCTCAGCGTCCCCATCCGCTGGATAGGCACCGGACCCGGTCGCGAGGAAATCATCGAGCGATGAGCCCGAGCACTGCCATGGTGGGCGCCGCGGAGGTGGCCGCACGCGCCAGCGCAGCAGGGCTGGACGCCGCGCGCCTGCCGCGCCATGTCGCCATCATCATGGACGGCAATGGCCGCTGGGCGACCGCACGCAAGCAGGACCGTACCCGCGGCCATGAGCAGGGTGCCATGGTGGTGCGTGCGATCACCACCGCGAGCGTCAAGCTCGGCATCGCGCGCCTGACGCTCTACGCCTTCTCGAGCGAGAACTGGTCCCGTCCCCAGCTCGAGGTCGACTTCCTCATGGGCCTGCTTGAGCGCTTCCTCGAGGGCGAGCTGGCCACCCTGATGGAGAACGGCGTCCGCCTGGAGGCGATCGGCAGCCTGGAACGCCTGCCCGCGGCGGTGCGCTCCACCCTCGAGCGGATCATCCGCACGACCAGCGCCAACAGCGCGATGACGCTGTGCCTGGCCCTCAGCTATGGCGGACGGGACGAGCTGGTCGATGCCTGCCGGGCAATCGCCGCCTTGGTTGCCGCCGGACGGCTGGATGCCGGGCAGATCACCGCCAGCACCCTCCAGGCGCACCTCTATGCCCCGGCCGCCAGCGACGTCGACGTGGTGATCCGCACCGCCGGGGAGATGCGGCTGTCGAACTTCCTCATCTGGCAGGCGACCTATGCCGAATATGTCAGTGTCGCCCCCCTGTGGCCCGACTTCTCGGTCAGCGACTACCACGCCGCGCTGGCCGAGTACCAGCGCCGCGAACGGCGCTTCGGCGGGCTGTGAGCACCGGCCATGGCAGGAGCCACAACCGCCGCGACGGCACGCGGTGCGACAGCTTGACCGCCCAGGCGCGTCCACCAGGAAGCAATGGGCGGCACCGTCCGGCCTCCACTAGGCCGTGTGCCCGCCTCTACCGCAGCGGGTCGCTATGGACCCATTGCGCCAAGGCCGGGAGCGCCTCCGCTGGGAACAGCCCTGCGCCTTCCCGGCAGGGTGCGCGTCCCCCGGACATGCGCCGGGAACAGAAGCCCAGGTCCGAGGAACCATCCATGCGCCCGCTGCCGCTCGCCCTCCTGCTGCTCGCCATCCTCGGCGCAACCCCTCTGCTCCTGGCGGGCGAGGAGGCGCTTTCGGACCGTGATCATGCGCGCGCCGAGCTGCGTCAGCTCGGCCAGGAGCTGGCCAAGCTCTCGCGCGCCTTCAACCTCATCCATGAGATCGTGGCGCCGAGCGTGCTGTCGATCCACACCAAGGAGAGCGTGCGCCTTTACGCCTTCAGCGGCCGTTCGGTGATCCGCGAAGTCGATGTCGGCGAGGGCTCGGGATTCGTCTTCTCATCGAATGCCAAGTCGAGCTACATCCTCACCAATTCCCATGTCGTGCTGCAGACCAACCACGAGCAGGAGTTCGTGCGCGGCGAGAACGGACAGCCGGTCGGCTACGACAAGGTGAAGGTGGTGCTCAACGACAACCGCGAGGTCGAGGCCGAGTACGTCGGCTTCTACCTGCCGGCCGATCTCGCGGTGCTCAAGATCCCGATACCTATGCTGCCCGCCATCGAGTGGGCCGATAGCGACCAGGCCAAGGTCGGCGACTGGGTGCTGGCGCTCGGCTACCCCCTGGGGGTCGGCTACAGCGCCACCTCCGGCATCATCTCCGCCACCGACCGCTCGACCGGCATCTACCAGTCGATCGGCGGCTTCGACTCCTTCATCCAGACCGACGCGGCGATCAATCCCGGCAACAGCGGCGGACCGCTGGTCAACATGATGGGCCAGGTGGTCGGCATCAATGCCAGCATCATCAGCAAGACCGGCAACAACATCGGGCTCGGCTTCGCCATCCCCTCCAACCTCGCCCGCCGGGTGGCGGAGGATCTGCTCGAGCATGGCCATGTCAGCCGCACCATCATCGGCGTGCAGATCGAGGATGTCGGTCCAGACCAGGCCAAGGCGCTCGGCCTGCCGCAGGTGCAGACGGTGCGCATCACCTCGGTGATCCCAGGCAGCCCGGCCGAGGGTGCGGGGCTGAGCACCGGCGATGTCATCCAGGCGGTCAACCAGTCGAAGGTCGTCAGCCTGCAGCAGTTCCAGGCGCGCGTGGCCAGCTGCAAGCTCGGCGCCCCGATAACGCTCAAGGTCTGGCGCTCCGGCATGGTGCGCGATTTCCCGCTCGTCCCGATCGCCGAGGATCAGCTCGACCATAAGCTGGCGGATATCGCGCGCGAGACCGACAGCAAGCGCGGCATCCCGCTCAAGGAGTTCGGCTTCTCGCTGGGCGCCGATGATCAGCCCGGCTTGAAGGTCACCGAAGTCGAGACCGGTTCGATCGCTGCCGACGTCGGGCTGGAGGTCGGCGACCGCATCCTGCATGAGCGCACCTATGGCGCCTTGAAGACCCTCGACGACGCCAACCAGCTGGCCAAGCGCCACGAGCTGGTGCTGCAGGTCTACCATGACGGCCGCAGCATCTGGAAGCGCCTGCGCCACTAGCCCGCGCTGCCACGCCGGCGGCCGCCGCCGCGCTTCCGGGCGCCTCACCCCTCACCAGAGCGGCAGCTCGAGGATCTTGGCGTAGAGCAGGAACAGCCCGCCGTAGACCAGCAGGTGGATGAACAGCGAGGGCGTGGGCAGCGGCAGCGCCTGGACCATGTCATGGGCCTTGGCCACGCTCTTGACCGCCAGCAGGCGCACCACCACCAAGGC
This sequence comes from Planctomycetota bacterium, assembly GCA_003136555.1. GTDB lineage: Bacteria > Planctomycetota > UBA11346 > UBA11346 > UBA11346 > BOG-1363. The sequence goes on from PLEW01000178.1 coordinate 51,584, forward strand.
GATGCCCAGCACGCCGAGCGTCGATGCCATCGCCCACAGCACCTTGCCCCAGTTGGGCAGCGGCAGCTGGGAGACGTGGCTCTGGATCAGCTGCTGAACCACCCCGACGATCAGGATCGCCTCGCCGGTCACCAGCGCTCGGTGGCGCAGCCAGCGCGGCACCCAGCTCCCCTTCCTCCTGCTGCGCCGCTCGCTGGCCATGGGCCGCAGTCTGCCGCCGCAGCGGGCGTGGCAACCCCCCCGCCTGCTCCCGGCGGGCAGGACTGGAAATGCCATGGACCAGCGGATGATGCGCGGCATGACCCTGAGCAAGCGCGTGATCGTCTGCCTCGATGTCCGCGCCGGGCAGGTGACCAAGGGCGTGAAGTTCCAGGGCAACATCGATCTCGGCGATCCGGTCGAGTATGCCCGGCGCTACTACGAACAGGGCGCCGACGAGCTGGTGTTNNGCCGAGAAGGTCTCGATCAATTCGCCGGCGGTCCGCGATCCGCTGCTGATCCAGGCCGGTGCACGAGCCTTCGGCGCCCAGTGCGTGGTGCTGGGCATGGATGTCAAGAAGGTCCCCGCCTGCGCCGACCTGCCGTCGGGCTACGAGGTGGTGATCGATGGCGGACGGACGGCGACGGGCAAGGATGCGGTCGCATGGGCACGCCAGGCCGCCGAGCTGGGTGCCGGCGA
>PLEW01000171.1 GCA_003136555.1 Planctomycetota bacterium
AGGTTGACGAAGATGAAGGACACGCCGATGGCCGACACCAGGGCGGTGAGCTTGGGCGCGTTGCGCAGCGGCTTGTAGACCAGGCGGTCGACGGTCCAGTTCATCCCGGCGCAGAAGGCCGGAACCAGCAGCAGCATCAGCGGCAGCGCCACCCACGGCGAGGCGCCCTCGCCGCCGCATAGGCCGACGATGGTCAGGGCGAGGAAGCAGCCGAGCATCATCAGATCGCCATGNNATGGTGTAGCCGAGCGCGACCAGGGCGATGATCAGACCATTGGAGACCCCGGTGATGAGCTGCTGCAGCACGAGGTCGACCAGGGTCATCGCGGCACGGCTTGCCACTGCCAGGCGCCGGAGCGATCGGCAGGCCGCAGGCGCCAGCCGGCGATCGGCATCCAGGGCTCCTGAGCGGTCGTGACGCCGGCTGTGATCATGATGCTCCTGCGTGCTCAGGGGTATGCTGGCGAAGCATGGTCCCGAAGCAACACGGCCCCGGTGATGCTCGGGGAAGCGCTGCGCCGGGGACGGAGGCCTGCGTCCTTGAGCGTACCCCCTGGCGGGTGGGCGAGACGGTCGCTAGCGGGGGTTGATGACCAGCGAGAGGTTGGCGAGCTCGATCGATGTCTCCTTGTAGAACGTGATCAGCCCGAAGCGCTGCCCCTGGTGGCCGGCCGGCAGGGTCATGAGCGCGCTCTTCTCGCCGATGGTGATCTGCACCTGGTTGTCCTTGCGTGCGACCGAGAAGGGCACCCAGGTGGCAAGAGGGCAGCCGAGGGTGGTCTCCGCTGTGCGGGTGCGGGCCCCGGCATCGAAGCTGTAGATCGGGCCGGACTTGTCGGATTCGGCGTACCACAGCACGCTGCAGCGGCTGGTGGGATCATAGCTGACGAGGAAGCCGGCGCAGGCGGTGCCCAGATGCAGGAGGTCGCCCTTCAGCAGCCAATCGCTGCCGAGATCCAGGGGCAGGATGGCGATCTTGCCGGCAGTATCCAGGCTTCCTGCGCCGCTGAACTGGAGCTCCTTGGCATGGCTCGAGGCGATCGTGACCGTGCCGCCGAAGGGCGTCTCCCAGGGATTCTGCACCAGGGCCGCGTGAGCGTAGCGCGCGGCTCGGGTGCGGGGGGTGGCAGCGGCTGGGTGGGGGACCAGGCCCAGCCGTTCGGCCTCGGCGTCGGCTTCCGCCAGTTCCTTGAGCACCGCGGGCAGCTGGCCGAGCGCAGTGAAGAACGCGGTGGCCTCCTCATGATCGCGCTGGAGGCGCAGTACCTCCTTCCAGGCGGCTGCCAGGGTGGCGGCGTCGCCGGCGCGGGTGGCACGATGGGCGATTGCCTCGAGCGCCTTGACCGCGTCGCTCTTGGCCTTGCCGACCGCGAGGTCATAGGCCTCCTGCTCCTTGCCGAGCTTGGCGACGAAATCAGCGAGCGTCTGGTCGATGCTGTCCGCGCCTGGGGTGGCGGCGGTGAGCACCGCGGAGATGGCGGGCGCGGAGGCGAGCACGACCAGCACGGCCAGCAGGATGATCCGGCACCAGGCACTGCGAGCGGTACCGGCTGCAGATCGTGCGGCCGCGGCACCCGGGTGCACGGCGGTCATTGCCCGAGGAGCTTGACGAAGGCGAACTTGCCGGCCTTGACCGTGTTCCCGCTCATCACTTTCAGCGTGGTATCGCCGTTCTGATCGAAGGACCAGGTGCCCAGGGCGCCCGGGAAGTCGCGCGTCGCGCACAGGGCCTGGCAGATCGCCAGGCGATCCTTGCGCCCGGCGCGCCGGATCGCATCGATGGCGATCTGGGCGCACTCGTAGGCGTAGATCGCGTAGCCTTCGGGCTCGGACTTGAAGCGTGCGCGGTAGGCATCGACGAAGGCCTTGCCCTTGCCCACCTGCTGGTCGGGAGGCACCCCGCCGAAGGTGATGAATACCCGGCCTTCGAGGTTGGCCGCGCCGGCGGCATCGATGAAGGCATCCTCGAAGCAGCCATCGGGGACCATCAGCTTGATGTCGAGCCCGCCGCTGACCAGGTCCTTGGCGATCTGCCCGGCATTGGTCTGGGTGGTGCCGCCGAAATAGACCAGCTCGGCGCCGGAATTGCGGATCTTGGTCACCAGGGATTTGTAGTTGGCCGCCCGGCCATCGATGCCTTCGAAACCGACCAGGGTCAGACCGAGCATCCCGGCGTGGAGCTTGAACATCTTGGCCAGGCCCTGGCCGTAGAGTTCGCGGTCATGCAGGATGAAGACCTTGGTGGCGCCCAGTTCCTTCGCCCACCGTGCACCGACCTCGCCCTGGATGTCATCGGCCGGGACGACGCGGAAGTAGGTCACCGCCCCGCTGGGCCGATACACCTGCGGCTCGTTGGCCTCGCCGATCCCGGGTTTGGTGAGTCCGGGCCAGGTATTGGCCGGGCTGATCATCGCCAGGCCCGCCTGGTTGAGCTTGGGCATGGAAATCTTGGCGGCACCGGAGTTGTAGGTGCCGATATAGGCCATCACATCGCTGGTGCGGATGGCCTTGTCGGCATTGGCGGTCTCCACTGCCGGATCCCACTGACCCCGTTCGGGCGAGGCATCATCCCAATCCTCGTAGGTCAGGGCATAGGTGGTGCCCCCCAGGGTCAGCGAGCCCTTGGCCTCATCGATCGCCAGGCGGATGCCATTGACCATGGTGGTGGTCTGGGCGTTGGCGCTGCCGCTGCGCGGCAGGCTCGAGACCAGGGTGATGCGCTCCTCCCCGCAGGTCACGCCGGTGAGCAGGAATGTCAGGGCAAGGAGGTCGAGGCGCATGGGGCTTTCGACGTCGCAGGCTGACGACGCACACCCACCATATGCCCGCCTCCGCGCGGTCAATTACGCGCAGATGCGTCCTGCTCCCGGCACCGGCTGTACATCCTCCACGAAAGCCGCCTGGCGCCGCTTTTCCTTTGTGCCACCATTCCGGCTTGTCAGCATGCACGCGCGTCTGCCGCCTGGCCGCCTGGCTGAGCGTCTGCCTACACCGCCACCTCCAGGAGGCTTCATGTTTCGCCCGTTCCTTATCGCCGCTCTCTCCGTGACAGCCATTGGGCACGGCGTTTTCGCCGTCGATGCGGTGCCGATCGACGTCAAGCCGGTGGGAACCCCTCCCGCTCCCGCCGCGACCGGACCGTCTGCGACCTGGACCCTCAACCAGAAGGCGAGCTATCTGGTCGGCACGCAGATGGGTGAGCGCCTCAAGCCATTTGCCGATGACATCGAAGCGGCCAAGATCATCCAGGGCCTGGAGGACGCGCTCACCGGCAAGGCCCCGCAGGTCAATCCGGCCGATGGGCAGCAGATCATGCAGGAGTTCCAGCAGCTCATCCAGAGCCGCGCCGCCAAGGCCGGGGAGGAGCGCAAGACGACCAATGCCAAGTACATGGCCGACAATGGCAAGAAGCCCGGAGTGATCACCACCGCCAGCGGACTCCAGTACCAGGTCGTCACCACCGGCACCGGTAAGCAGCCGACCTCCAAGGATACCGTCAGCGTCAACTACCGCGGCGTCCTGACCGATGGCAAGCAGTTCGACTCCTCCTACGACCGCGGCAAGCCGGTCGAATTCCAGGTCGGGGGCGTGATCAAGGGCTGGACGGAGGCCCTGCAGCTGATGCATGAAGGCGACAAGTGGAAGCTCTTCATCCCGGCCGAGCTCGCCTATGGCGACAATGCGCCTCCGGCGATCGGCAACAACCAGATCCTGATCTTCGACATCGAGCTGCTCAAGGTCCTCCCCGCCGGGGTCGCCCCCGCACCCTGACGCTGGCCGTCAGCTCCTGAACGCATGATCGGGCAGGTCCCCTGGACGGCCCGGTCGCGTTTCCCGCATGAGCAACCATCCTTCGGCGGCCGACCGTCGATGATGGACTGCTGATCCACTGAGCCACGTGGCCATCTAACGACCTGCATCAGCAGTGCGCGTGAGCGGTGAGCCTCCTCCTCCCGAACCGCTGCAGGGCGAAGGCTTGTCGTCGTTCCCCCCGTCGGTTTACTGCCAGGTGGGCAGGGCCAGCGACGCCGTGCCGGGGAGACGGATGATGCGCTCACTCTCGATCATCAACCAGAAGGGTGGCAGCGGCAAGACCACCACCACCGTCAATCTGGCCGCTACCCTGGGCGAGAAGGGTCGCCGGGTGCTGGTGATCGACCTCGATCCGCAGGCCTCCACCAGCGCCTGGTTCGGCATCACCGATGCCGGCAAGGGCCTGCTCGATGTCCTCACCGACCATGCCGAGCTCATCGACCAGGTTCAGGCCTCGAGCGCCCTGGGGGTGGATGTCATCCCCTGCTCGACCTGGCTGGCCGGGGCGGAGAAGGCGCTCAGCGGCGAGGTGGGCGCCGAGACCATCCTGGCGCGCAAGATCCGCAAGCTGCCCAAGAGCCGCTGGGACTACCTGCTGATGGATTGCCCGCCCACCCTCGGCATCCTCGCGATCAATGCCCTGGCCGGCGCCCAGGAGGTGCTGATCCCGGTCGAAGCGCATGTGATGGCGCTCGCGGGGGTGGCGCAGATCATCAAGACCGCGGAGGTGGTGAAGGAACGGCTCAATCCCGATCTCGAGCTCACCGGCATCGTCGCCTGCCGCGTCGATGGGCGCACCCGCCATTCCCTCGAAGTGGTCGAGCAGCTGCGCCAGCGCTTCGGCAAGCTGGTGTTCAAGACCGTCATCCGCGAGAATATCCGCCTTGCCGAGGCTCCCTCCTATTCCCAGCCGATAACCATCTACGACCCGCGCAGCTACGGTGCCGAGGATTACCGCGATCTCGCCGCCGAGGTGATCAAGCAGGAGCGCGGCTGAACGCCCGGCACCGGGCAGCGCGCCGTCATACCCGAACGTGGAAGGATGCCCATGGCCAGATCCCAACCGCACACCATCGGCGTCAACCCGCTCGATCAGCTGGTCCCCTACGCCGCCACTGCCGCCATCACCGGCTCGGGCAAGCGCCAGCGACCGGGAAGGCGGCCGGAGACCACCGTGCTCACCGTGACGGTGCCCAGCGACCTGGCCGAACGCCTGGAGCAGGTCATCGCGGTGACCCCGGGGCTCGACCTGGACTCCCTGGCCAGCGAGGCGCTCGAGCTGGTGTGGGCGAAGGTGAGCAAGAGGGCCAAGGGCGGAGCACGCGCTGGGCGCACGGAGGCGCCGGTGGGCAGGCGCCCCGCCACCACCGGCAAGCGCGGCTCGCCCCGCGATGCCGACAGCCAGGGCCGCAAGGTGGTGGTCATCCTGGGCGAATGATGGTGGAGAGGCGCGGTTGCGGATGGGCGGTTGGAGGCTGGACGGCAGGCGCCCGATGGACATTTTCGTCTCCGCACGACACCGACCACCGACATCACACCGTTCCTAAGCGAGGTCAGCCATGCCTGTGTTCACCGACAACGCCCAATCGATCGGCCGCACGCCGCTTATCCGCCTGAATCGCGTGACCGACGGCTGCGTCGCCACCGTGCTGGCGAAGGTCGAGGGGCGCAATCCCGCCTATTCGGTCAAGTGCCGCATCGGCGCGGCGATGGTTGCGGATGCGGAGCGACGCGGGGTGCTCAAACCGGGCGTGGAGATCGTCGAGCCGACCAGCGGCAATACCGGCATCGCGCTGGCCTTCGTCGCCGCTGCGCGCGGCTACAAGCTCACCTTGACCATGCCCGAGTCCATGTCGATCGAGCGCCGCCGCCTGATCGCCGCCTTCGGCGCGACCTTGGTCCTGACCCCAGGGCCGGAAGGGATGAACGGGGCGGTACGCAAGGCGGAGGAGATCGTAGCCAGCGACAAGGCGCGCTACTTCATGCCGCAGCAGTTCAAGAACCCCGCCAACCCGGCGATCCACGAGGCGACCACCGGGCCGGAGATCTGGGACGATACCGCGGGCGGCATCGACGTGTTCGTCTCCGGCATCGGCACCGGGGGAACCATCACCGGGGTCTCGCGCTTCATCAAGAACACCAAGAAGAAGGCCATCATCTCGGTGGCGGTGGAGCCGGCGGTCAGCCCGCTGCTCACCCAGCGGCGCGCCGGGCAGGAACTCAAGCCGGCACCGCACAAGATCCAGGGCATCGGCGCAAACTTCATCCCCGAGATCCTCGATCTCTCCCTGGTCGACCGCATCGAGACGGTGACGGTCGATGAATCGGTCGAGATGGCGCGCCGCCTCGCACGCGAGGAGGGCATCATCAGCGGCATCTCCTGCGGTGCCGCGGTGGCGGCGAGCGTGCGCCTGGCGAAGCTCAGCGAGTTCGCCGGCAAGACCATCGTCACCATCCTCCCGGATTCTGGCGAACGCTACCTCTCGACCGTGCTCTTCGAGGGCATCTAGCCCGCCGATGCGCGCCTACGCCCGCGGGCGCTGCCGGCCCGGGTCCGGGTCAGGGAGCGTCCGGGTACAGGCCGCGGCGCAGGGTCATGATGCGCTTGTCGAGCTCACGGTTGCCGCATGCCAGGGCGCAGGCATCGAGCGCCAGGACGAGCTCGGCCTTGGCGTCGGGAGGGCAGTCGGGGAGGGCCTGGAGCAACGGCAGCTCGAGCGCCTCCCAGGCCTGGGCGATGCTGGCCTCGTCGGCGCGCCGTGCGAGCTCCTGGAACAGCCGCAGCGCCGCCAGGCACCGTCTGGCGCCGTTGGCATCCAGGACGGCACGCAGGGCATCCGGATGGATCGGGGTGGAACGGCCGCGGATGAGCCATGACACCACCAGGACGGTCACCACCACTCCGGCGATGAGCAGCAGGACGGCGTTCCCCATGATCAGTTCCCCGCCTGCGGTGATGACCCGCAGGCAGGCTGGTTGTCCACACGCATGACGGGATCAGAGCCGCGGGCACATCCCGGTCAACCCCACGATGCCGGCAGACCCTGGACAGCGGCTCAGGCGACCACCTGGACGACCTGGGAGCGCGGATAGCGCACCTTGGCTTCAGTGGCGTGCTTGTCCCCGGCGCTGCGGTAGCCGAGCGCGCAGCAGACGCGTGCGGTCAGGCCCTTGGCGTCCAGGCCGAGGATCTGGTCGAACTGCGCGATGTCGAAGCCTTCCATTGGGCAGGCATCGATGCCGAGCACGGCGGCGCTGGTCAGCAGGGTGCCGAGGGCGATGTACAGCTGGCGTGCGCTCCATTCGTTGATGATCGCGTGGCGCGGGCCATTGACCAGGTCGCCGAGGATGGCCTTCGTGTAGCCATCGAGAGCGCCCTCGGGCGTTTTGCGCACCTCGGCTGTGCGCTTGATGAAGGCGTCGACCCCTGCCTGGCCGAAGTCCTTGACTATGGCCAGCACCAGGAAGTGCGAGGCATCGACCACCTTGGTCTGCCCCCAGGCGGCCGCCTGCAGGCGCTTGCGCACATCCTTGTTGACGATGTTGAAGAACACCCACGGCTGGAGGCCATAGGAGGATGGGCTGAGCACCAGGGCCTGCTCGAGCGTATCCCACTGACTCTGGCTCAGGGTCTTGGCCGGATCGAACGTCTTGACGGCATAGCGCCAGGACAGCTGGGTGAGCAGATCGGAACCGGTGAGCGTCGCCATGGGAGATCCTCGGGGATGGTAGTGGATATTATGGAGGTGGAGAGGGGAGAGGGGAGAGGGGAGAGGGGCGATGGTGGGGACGATGGGCCGCTGCCTAGGGCTGAGGAGGCAACCTTGATCACCGAGTGCCCCAAGCGAGCTGGTCAGTAATGGGTGTCAATGCCGGAAGTGGCGGACGCCGGTGAAGACCATCGCCAGCTGATGGCGGTTGGCGGCGGCGATGGTCTCGGCATCGCCCTTGGAACCCCCGGGCTGGATGATGGCGGTGACCCCGGCGGTGGCGGCGGCCTCGACGCCATCGGCGAAGGGGAAGAACGCATCGCTGGCCAGGGCCGCGCCGCGGGCGCGTTCACCGGCCAGATGGGCGGCGATCCAGGAGCTGTTCACCCGGCTCATCTGCCCGGCCCCGGCCCCGACCAGCTCCCGTCCACGCACCAGGCAGATGGCATTGGACTTGAGGTGCTTGGCCACCAGCCAGGCGAAGGCGAGGTCGGCCATCTCCGCCGGGGTCGGAGCTCGCTCGCTGGCGATGGTGAGGGTGGACGGATCGAAGCCGAGGGTGTCGTAATCCTGCACCAGCACGCCACCCAGGACATTGCGGATGGCGCTGGCCTGGCGCGGGAGGGGCCGGATCTCGCCCGCCGCGATCAGGCGCACGTTGGCCTTCCACTTGGGTCTGGTGGTGAGGATCGCGAAGGCTTCCGCTGCGAAGGACGGGGCGATGATGACTTCGACGAAACGGCCGGGATCGCTGATGGATTCGGCGGTCCGGGCATCGAGTTCGCGGTTGAAGGCGATGATCGAGCCGAAGGCGGCCTGCGGATCGCCATCATAGGCCTTGAGGAAGGCCGCGCCCAGGGTGTCGGCCGCGGCGCAGCCGCACGGATTGGTGTGCTTGATGATGGCGCAGGTCGGATCGGGGAACTCCTTGACCAGCTCCCAGGCGGCATCGGCGTCCATCAGGTTGTTGTAGCTGAGCTCCTTGCCGTGCAGCTGGCGCGCACGCACCACGCTGGCGGCGCCCGGCAGGCGCAGGTCGTAGAGCGCCGCCCGCTGGTGCGGATTCTCGCCATAGCGCAGATCCTGGACCTTGCGCAGCGGGATCGCGGTCTGGGCGGGGAAGCGCTCGGCGTCCCATACCGCCGGATCCGCATCGCCGGCGATGCGGGTGAGCTCGTCGGCGATCAGCGCATCGTAGCGTGCGGTGGTGCGGAACACCTGCCGCGCACAGCGGCTGCGGAAGGCCAGGGTGGTGTGGCCGGCGTGCGCCTCGAGCTCGGCGAGGAAGGCCGGGTAGTCCACCGGATCGCTGAGCACCGTCACATAGGCGTGGTTCTTGGCCGCCGAGCGCAGCATGCTCGGGCCGCCGATGTCGATCTTCTCGATCTTGTCGGCGGTGCTCGCCTGCGGCTTGTCGGCGGTGGCCTCGAAGGGGTAGAGATTCACCACCACCAGGTCGATCATGCCGATGCCGTTGGCGGCGGCGGCCTCGCGGTGGTGCGGATCGTCGCGTACGCACAGGAGCCCGCCATGGATCTTGGGGTGGAGGGTCTTGACCCGCCCATCCATCATCTCCGGGAAGCCGGTGTAGGCCGACACCTCGATCACCGGCAGGCCGGCATCGCGCAGCGCCTGGTAGGTGCCGCCGGTCGACAGCAGCTCGACTCCGCGGGCATGCAGGGCGGTTGCCAGGTCGACGACACCGCTCTTGTCATAGACCGAGAGCAGGGCACGGCGGATGGGCATGGTGGAGCTCCTCGGGTCGGGCCACTGTTCGCCAAACCGCACCCGGTCAAGGGCATGGACGAATGGGGGGATTGACCATATGTAATCAAATGATACCATTAAGGGCACTCCCCGGCGGCCCGCACCATGCCTATCGATTCGTCCCAACCCCTGTGGGCCGTCGCCTTGCCGATTCTGCGGCTGGTGCTGGTCACCGTGGCAGGAGCGACCGTGGTCCTGGCCGTGGTCCTGGCGGCGTTCCAGAGCCGTCTGATCTACCATCCGCCGCACCACGGGCCGGAGCAGCGGCCGGCAGGTCCTCCCGGCATCCAGGTTATCCGCTACCGGACCAGCGAGGGGCAGCAGCAGGCGTATTACGTCCCCCCGCGGCGGGGCGGGGTGGCGACGCGCACCTGGCTGCTCTTCGGCGGCAATGCCTCGAGCGCGATCGGCTGGGGCGACCTGGTGCAGGATTGCCAGGACGAGCAGGCGGCCTTCCTGCTCGCCGACTATCCCGGCTACGGCGCGAATGAGGGGACGCCGTCCCCGCAGAGCATGCGCGTCGCTGCCGATGCCATGGTCGCCGCCCTGGCGGAGCACCTCGGCGTCCAGGAGGCGGCCCTGGCGCCCAGCCTGGCGGTCTTTGGGCATTCGCTCGGCTGCGCCATCGCCCTCGACTACGCCGCAGAGCACCAGGTCGAGCGCATCGTCCTGGTGGCACCGTTCACCACCATGCTCGCGATGGCGCGGCGCATGGTCGGCTGGCCGCTGTGCGAAGTCCTGGTCCACCGCTTCGACAATCAAGCCAGCCTGGCGCGCATCATCGCTGCCGGTGGCCCGCCGATCACCATCATCCATGGCTCGGATGACGAAGTGATCCCGGTGGCGATGGGCCGCAGCCTGGCACAGCGCTGGCCGGAGCGCATCCACTACCGGGAGATCGCCGGTGCCGACCACAACAGCATCATCGACGAGGCGAGAAGCGTTATCTACGCCGAGATGGGCCGCTGAGGCGTCGCTCAGCGCCGCGTACGCAGGCGCATGAGCAGGATCATGGTCAGCCCGCTGACCAGCACGCCGACGCCCGAGCCCAGGCCGCAGCCCTGGGATGAGCTCGACTGGTCCGATGAGCCGCTGGGAGGAGACGGCGGGGTGCTGCTCTGCGCATGGTAGCCGATGGTGGTGGTGGCCTTGACGGTGTGGGAGGCCCGTGCGGCGCCCAGCGAGTAGTCCTCCTCTTCGGCCGGAGAGAGGCGGCGCAGCACGAGGTTGACCGCAGGGCTGCTCGCGTTGTTGATCCAATAGCCTATGCCGCTCAGCAAGGTGGTGGTCTGGCTGTAGGTCGAACTGCTGGCATTCCACGCCCACGCACCGACGTCGATGATGTTGGCGCGGTTGCCGATGATCGCCCCCGAAGTGTCCTCCAGCTGGAGGTCGTAGTTCCAGTCGCTGGTGATCAGGCCGCCCTCACCGTTATCGAGTGGCGGGATGCCGATGAAGTTCCAGCCCGGCGCCAGGGTGAGGGTGAAGTCGAAGGTGGTCATGTAGCCGTTGAAGTTGAAGTTCGTCGGCACCCGCGAAGCGAGGAACACGCCCTGGTAGGGCTGCCAGCCGCCGGTGGGCACCTGGGCGGGCACGGTCACGAAGGCCTGGACGGAGGAATCCCAGACGAAGCCGCGCGCCTGGCTGACGCCCGCTGAGTTGAGGAAGGCCTGCAGCTGATCGAGGCCGTTGAGCGTTCCCGGGCAGAGGGAGTTGAAGATCGTCGCATTCGACGGGGACTGCACGATGACCGGTGTGGCGATGGAGGTCGAGGCATTCGAGCTCTGCATCGGGATGGTGATGGTGACGGCCGGATTGGCGTTGCCGAAGCTGTCCTGGCAGATCCCGGCGGGGACGGTGGCGATCACCGAGGCGGTGACGGGCACGGTGGGGGTGACCTGGACCTGGTAGGCGGTCGAGCTCAGGGCGTTGAACACGGTGGTGACGGGAGCGCCGCTGAAGACCAGCCCGGAGGCGGTGAAGCCGGTAACGGGCTCATTGAAGGTGACGAACAGGGTGAAGGTCGGCACGCTCACCGGGACCGTGGCGCCGAAGGTGAGCGACGGGGTGGGGATGGTGGCGTGGTAGATCACCGTGGCGGGTGGCGAGGCGAGGTTGGCCGTGCCAACGCTGTCCTGGGCGACACCGGGCAGGACGGACAGGGTGACCGGTCCATCGCCGTTGGGCGTGACATCGACGGTGAAGTGCACGTGGTCCCCGGAGTCGGTGATGCTGGTGGCTACCCCGTTGGTGACCAGCAGGTCGCTGATGGTGAGCGGCGGGGTGGCCGAGAGGGGGACGGAGAACGAGAGGGTGAACACCAGCGGCGAGCTGTTGGCGGTCGCGCCAGGCGGCGTCACCGTCACCGTGACCGGCGTCGAGGTGGTGGGCGCTGCATATTCGACCGTGGCGATGTTCGAGGCGGTGTTGGGCTCACCACCGACGTCGGTGGTGGCACCGGGGAGCACCTGCAAGGTGACGGCGCCGAAGGCGTTGCCGACGGTGCTCACCGGGACGGTGTAGACCAGGCCGCTGGTGCCGACCTCGGTGATGGTGCCGAGGACATCGTTCGCGGAGGTCTGCAGCAGGCTGGGGTCGGGCAGCCCGACCGCGCTGGAGAAGGTGAGGGTGAAGACCACCGGCAGGACGGCGACCTGGCCGGACGACGGAGTGATCACCACGCTGGGCGCGGTGGTGCCGAACGAGGTCGAGGCGATCGCCGCCTGGTTGAGGTTACTATAGGCGTCAGCGACCATGCCGGCGGGCAATTCGAGGAACACCCCGCCCGCGGCGCTGGGGGTGACGGTGACCGTGTAGCTCTGATGCGCGGTCACCACGGCGACGCTGCTGACCACCCCGTTGAAAGGGGTGAATGAGCTCGTCACCGGATCGGAGACCAGCGCGCTGGAGAAGGAGACCGTGAAGGGGATCGGGGAGATGGAGGTTGAGGCTCCAGGTGGGGTGATGGTCGCGATCAGGGCAGTGTTGTCGAAGATCACCGAGGCCTGGGCCTGCGCTGCCATCTGGTTGCCCAGGGCATCCGCGACCGCCGCGGCGGGTACGGTGAGGGTGACGGTATCCGGCAGGGTGGAGGTGTCGGGCAGGACATTGACGGTGAAGATGGTGCTGGGTCCGGTGGAGGCGGTGATGGTGGTGCCACCGGTGGCGGTGAGCAGGGCGGCGTCGAGGCTTACCGCTTCCGAGAAGGTGAGGGTGAAGACCACCGGCGAGGCGGCGGTCTTGCCATTCGTGCCGGCGGTGATCGTCACCGTGGGCGCCACGGTGTCATAGGTCACCGTCGAGGTCAGCGCCGTGGCGATGGTGTTGCCGGCGGCGTCCGTGGTGGCGTTTGTGGGCAGGGTGAGCGTCACCGGGACTGCCGGATTGCCCGTGCCCGAGGCGGTGACGGTGACGGTGTAGACGGTGCTGGAGACCGGGGTGATGGACACTGACGAGCTGTTGCTCGCCGAGATGCCGTTCGCTCCGCCGATGATGGGCACCGAGACCGGCGCCGAGTAGGTGATGGTGAAGGGGATGGTCGGGCTCTTCGTCGATGAACCGGCCGTGGTGATGGTGGCGGTCAGGGGCACGGTGTCATAGATGATGGAGGCGGCGGGCGTGGGCGATGCGAGGTTGAAGAGGCCGGCGGTATCGCTGGCCACCTGGGCATTCACCGCCAGCGAGACCGTCTCGTTCACCGGGTTGGTGCCAGCCGGGGTGACCAGGACGGTGTAGCTGTTGGCAGGCGATTCATTCAGGCTGACCTGCGAGACCGAGCCGTTGGAGACGGTCAAAATGGTGGGATCGACGATGGGCGTGGGGGTCAGGGAGGTGGAGAAGGAGACCTGGAAGGAGAGCTGGCTTGGCTGATTGGTCGCGGTCGTGCTCGGATTGGTCTTCGTCACCGCCACGCTCGGCTGGTTGACCACCAGCGCGATGAAGCCGGGGTAATCGGTGGTATCGAGGGTGTAGTCGGGTGCAGACAGCCCGCCTTCGGCTGGGCCCTGGACGATGGTGACGCCGCCTGCGGCGCTCAGCACGACGTAGGCGCTCTGGGTGGGCGGGGTCGAGCCGATCCAGGAGAGATCAATCACTCCCCCTATGCTTGCGGTCCCGGTGACGTTGAGCGCATTGATGGAACTGGCAGGTAGGCTCGGAAGCGTGGTGAAGGCTGTAGCTGGAGTCCCCGTGGAGACGCTGAGCGTGCCTCCTGGGGCGTCTTCGCCTACGCTCTGGATGTAATTGCCGATGACCTGGACGCTGGCCCCGGCCGTGACCCCGACCGTCCCGCCGTTGGTGAAGGTGTTGGCCGCACCGAGGTTGGTGAGGTTGATCGTGAACGGTCCGGTTGCGTCGGTGAGATCGCCGACGGACGGCTCATTGCCATCGGGATTGTATTCCGTGAGGATGGCGCCCTGGTTGATGAGCGATGCCCCCGTCGAGGTCGCATTGATGGAGCCGGAGCCGACGCAGAGCGTCAGCTGCGTGCCGAAGGTCAGGACTGCATCCGGCGAGGTATTCCCATCGGCGATGGTGTTCGATGACGAGTTTCCGAAAGCGATGGCGCCCTGCCCTTGCCAGGTTTGGGTGCCTTGCCAGGTGAGGCTCGCGGCTTCGCTATCGCTGCCTCCCACCAGTGCCCAGGTGTTGACGGTCAGGCCGCCGAGGACGGTGCATTGGGCGCCGGCGCCCGTGAGATCGAGCACCACGGTGTCATAGGGATCGGTACCGCTCGTGCCGATGGCGACGCCATTGAGGACGTTGCCTGCGGAGCTGCTGACGGTGAGGATGGGGTAGGTGCCGTTGCCGTTGTCGCTGATGGTACCGTTGATGATGGTGCCGCCATTGAGCACCCAGGTGGGCTGGAATTCCGAGTTGTCGCCGATGCTCAGATCGATGATGTCATCAGCGTAGGTGGCGCTCATGGTCCCGGTGATGATGAAGGTGCATGGCGCCGGGGCGATCATCGAATCGCCTGAGATCTCATAGTAGTTGAATGACCCCCCGAGGACGAAGTTCGAGGAGCTGTTGCTCATCGTGCCGTTTCCCTCGGCGTAATTCGACCAGGCACCTCCAAGGGTGACGGAACTCCCCGCGTCGGCGGTGAGCGTCCCGAGGTTGTACCAGGTCCCGCCGGTGATCGTGAGCGCTGCTCCGGAGGGCACGGTGACATTCCCCTCGAGGTACAGCGCATCGTTGCTCGAGGTCGTGATGGTCGCCTGGCCGGTGGAGGCGAAAAGGATGGGGAGGTTCAGGTTCAGGAAAGGCGGACCGTCCTCGTCAGGGTTGTAGGGCGTCACATCGCTGATCGCGTTGACGCTGCTGTTGCCGAAGAGGATGCTGCCCGGGCCGGACCAGGTCTGGCTGCCGCTCCAGGAGAGGGTACCCGTGGTCTCCGCTCCGCCGATCGCGATCACGCTGCCGGTACCCAAGGTCAGTCCCTGGCTGATCACGCACGAGGCATTGGAGTTGCTGGTCAGATCCAGCACCGTGCCGGTCCCGGAGAAGGTGACCGCAGACAGGCTCCCGCCGCTCGTGGTGCAGACCAGGGGATTGCCGCCGCTGGCGACGGTGCCATAGCTGATGATTCCGCCCTGCAGGTACCAGGTGGGGTTGGAGGTGCTGAGCGGCAGGGTGGCATTGGTGTTGTTGATGGTCCCGGTGATATAGACTGAGTCGACTTCGTCGATGCCGCTGATCGCCAGGGCCTGGGCGGTGGTGAAATTGCCGCCGAGGTAGATGGCGTCGACGGTGGAGGTATCGAAGGAGATGCCCGGCTGGCTGCCGGTGCCGACGCTGGTCCAATTGCCCCCGAGATTGAGCGTACCGCCATTGCCTCCGGAGATGCCGCCGTTCGGAGTGCCGTCCAACAGCGAGAAGGGGACCAGGTTGGTCCAGGTGCCTCCGTTGAAGGTGACCGTGCCGCCGTCGCCGGTGATGGTGCCATTGGTCGACCCGGTTCCGAAGGTATTCAGGCCGGTACCGTAGGTGTCGATAGTCAAGAAGCCATCCGTCGCAGCAAGCAGGCCGGTGTTCACCCAGTTCTCGAGCTGCAGATAAATGGTCCCGCCCTGATTGCTCTCGATGGTGCCCTGGTTGACCAGCTGGGAGCCGGTATTGCCGACGGTGATCGTGCCGTTGCCGCCATCGATGAGCAGCGGACTTGAGATGGTCAGGATTTCATTGTTGGAGCCGCCTTGGGAAGGAGGCAATTCGGTGATGGCATTGGAAGAATTGTAGCCGAAGAGGATCTGGCCGTCTCCGCCCCACGATTGCGATCCGGTCCACAGCAATGCGCCGAAGTTATAGTCTTCCTGGGCGCCGAGTAGCACGTTTGCATGATCGGTGAAAGTGAGGCCGTTAATGATCAGCACCTGTGCGCCATACGGCTGTTGCGAGAGATCGAGCACGGTGTTTCCGGCGTCATCTTCACCGCCGTCGAGCTGCACGCCGTCGAGCGCACCGCTCGTGCCGGCGATCAGCGCCGTGCTCATGCTGTTGGAGAGGATGGAGCCGCCGAGGATCGTGCCCCCTTGGAGCGTCCATGTCGGGCCATCGGTATACAAGGAGTCGGCATTGGGGATCGACAGGACGCTGGAGGCATTGTTGAGCAGCCCGGTGATCACCATGGCGCAGCTGTCATCGGCATAGATGCCGGTCGTCAAATCCCCATCATATTCGTTGGGCAGCACCAGCGCATCCGCCGAGGAGAATGTGCCGCCGAGGTTAAGCGTGGTGTCATCCTGGATAGTGATGTATCCGAGGTACTTGATCCCCTCTTCGTAGGATGAGTTGTAGAGATCAGTCCACGTTCCACCTAGCGAGATCGTCCCCCCCGAGCCGGAGATGGTACCGTAATAATCGAACTCCTCTTCACCGTCGGTATCGGTGATGACGACATAGTAGTTGGTCCAGGTGCCTGGCCCGCCGATGGTGAGGGTCGCATTGGTCTCGGTGATCAGGCCGGGGGATTCCTCGGCGTAGGCGCTGTTGGCACCGGTGCCGATGGTATTGATGGTGAGGGTGGCGTTGCTCTCGGCCTGGATGGTGCCGGAGTTGAACCAGCTGCCGGTGATGGTGAGGGTGCCATTGCTCTCGGCCTGGATGGTGCCGTAGTTGTTGAGGGTCCCGGACACGGCGATGGTGCCCTGTCCGTAATTGACGGCCTCGACCGTGAGTCCGGATTCGATTGTCAGGTTGATGCCAGTCCCCAGGGCGGAGATGGCATCATTGGGGGAGGTGCCGAACTGGACGGTGCCATTGCCTGACCAATCAGGCACTATCTCGCTCTGGTCCGCGAAATAGACGACGCCCGTCGTCGGCGTCGCCTGGGTGCCGCCGATCAGCATGGTCCCGTTGAGGGTGAAATCGCCTTGGATGACGCAGCTTGCCGTCGCATTGTTTGCCTGCGGCTGGCTAAGATCGAGCGTGATCCCAGTATCGATGGTCACGCCCGTAAGGGTATTGCTGGTGGTGGTGCCCGGGAAATTGACCACGACGCTTTCAGGCTGTTCGACATTGTCTGTATACACATCAGCGCCGATGAGTGCCCCTCCTTGCAGCACTACGCTGGACAGCACCGAGACGTTCTGATCATTAACGATGAAGGTGTTCGCGTCGAGGTCCACATTGAGGACGTTCAGCGAGGTGTCTCCCTGAATCTCCACCGTGGCTCCATTGAGATATAAATAGCCTATGGTGACGGAAGTATCCAGCATGACGACCAGAGGGGAGGCCGTCGTACCGGTTATGGTTACATATTCATACGGATCCGAAAAATTGCTATCTCCCGGGTAATCCCCCGTCGCCGTCTGTGCAGTCCCATTGAGCGTCCAATTGACTGGATCCATCCAAGATTGGTTGTTATCTGCGCCGGACCATTCCCAGGAATCACCCCCAGCAAACAGCTCGACGGAGAACAATGCGAGCAGTGCACTCAGGACCAACTTCACCATGGGGAACTCCTCGATACGAATGCGGCACATGTGGGTGTATGGCGCTGCCAGCACAGGACATGGGCAGCCTAGTGCCTCTACAGTGCGTACAAGTGAACAAAGCGTGCTCAACCGCCTTCTGGCGACGCTGTCATGGGGGCTGAGCACTCCAGTGCGAGCCACAGGACCTGGCCGCGGGATCCCCGGAGCCAGGCGTCATAAGTGTCTAAACTGGAGTAACATGAAGCCGTTATGGGCTCCAGCGCAGGTTGGTCGCCGATGCGATCGCGCGCTGCCATGCCATGCGATTCTTTGCCCCCCGGCAGCCCTCCCAGCCTGGGCCGGAACAGGGACGGGAGCGGTGTCGCGGCTGCGCCCCGCTTACTGGTGCCATCCGGGCCATGCGGATCAGGCCGGTCGCCATGCCGCCTGCCATCCGCACTGAGTCCAGGGCCTTCAATTCGCCATCGGCGCCCGGCGTCGGGCGACCAGTGAGATCGACTGCCCATCGGCAGGACGTGGATCGTCGTTGGACGCATCCATGCACGGGAATTGCCCAACGGGGGTATCGGTGATGCCGTGGCCCAGGCCGCCTACTCGAGCGGCATCACGCCATCCTGCTGAACACGTTGGCGGCGTTGGGAGACGAGCCGCAGAATGAGGAGCGCGAACGAGCCCACCATCGCCCCGATCCCCGAGCCGAGGCCGCAGCCCTGGGAGGAACTGCTCTGCGCACTCGCCCCCTGGTCTGGCGGCGGCGGCGGCGAGCCGTGGGCATGGTAGCCGATCGGAGCAGCTGCCGCGGTGCCATGATGGGCATTGACGATCAGGGTGGGATCGGCGATCTCCGCTGCCGAGAGCCGGCGCAGCACCAGATCGACCCCGGGGCTGCTGTCATTCTCGATCCAGTAGCCGAGCCCGGATTGCAGGGCGCCGCCGATCTGGGAATAGTAGGTCCCGTTCCAGAACCAGGCACCGACATCGATGAGATTCACCCGTTCGGCGCCGGAGATGGCATTGCCGTACATGTCTTCGAGCCACAACTGGCTCCACTGGTGGGTGATGGTCTCGGTGCCGTTGTCGTCCAACGGCGGGATGCCGACGAAGTTCCATCCCGGCTTGAGCACGAGTTCGTAGTCGACGCTGGACATGTAGCCGTTGAAGTTGAAGGAGGTCGCCAACCGGGTGGCCAGGAAGACGCCCTGGTAGGGCTGCCATCCGCCGACCGGCTGCTGCGCGGGCACCTGGTCATAGGTCTGCTGGACGGCGTCCCAGACGTACCCGACCGCCTGGTTGTTGGCCTTGCCGGCGAGGAACGCCTGGATCTGGCCGAGTCCACTCCAGGTCCCCGGGCACAGCGACTGGTAGACCGTGCTGTCCTGCGACGAGACCGCGATCGCCGGCGTGGCCACCTGGGTCGAGAGGACGGTGGTCTGGATCGGCAGGATCAGGTCGCTGGCGAGATTCGCATTGCCGGCGAGGTCGGCGCAGACGCCTGCAGGGACGCTCACCAGGATCGACGCGGAGGCGTTCGGGGCGAGCGTCGCGGTATAGGTGGTGGCGTTGAGGGCGGTGAAGCCGCTGACGGTGGCATTGGTGACGTTCAGACCTTCGCTGGAGAAGCCGGACACCGCCTCGGAGAAGGCGACCGTGAGGGTCGTGGACGCCAGGGTCAGGGGCAGCGGCGACGAGATGCTCAGGGTGGCGGTGGGCGGTATGGTGTCATAGATCTCGCTGGCGACGGCGGAGGCGAGATTGGGCGTATTGCTGGCATCAGTGACGGCAGCTGCCTGTATCTGCACCGTGACGGTTCCGTTGCTGGTCGGGTTAATGGGGATGGTGTAGGCAACGGGGCCGCCAGTGATCGCACCGAGCAGGCCATTGGTGACAGTCACACCCGAAGGGGCCAAGGCGCTCACCGGGGCAGAGAAGGTCGCGGTGAAGATGATGGGGGACACGTTGGTTTCCGCGGCAGTGGTGGTAACGATGACCGTGGGCGCGGCACTGCCGAAGGTAACCGATGCGGATGCTGCCGCGACATTCGATGATCCGACGAGATCCACAGCTCCTCCGATCGGGATGGTCAGCGTCACCAGGCCGTCGGACGTCGGCAGGACGGGTATGGTCCACGAGGTGCCGCCTCCGGTACCCTGCTGGACGGCGCCATTGGTGGCGCCGGCAGCCAGGCCGCTCAAGGCCTTTGAGGTGGTGACGACGAAGGGGATGGGCGACGACGAGGTGGTTCCGCCATTGGGTGTGATCGAGACGATCGTCGGCGGAATGTCGTAGGTGACGGTGGCGGTCATGGGGGCGACGAGCGGATTGGTGGCGAGATCCGTCACCCCGCTGACGGTCAGGCTTACCGGGCCTTCGACCAGATTGCTGACCGGGACGGTCCAGGTCGAGCCGTTCACGACCACGGTTCCCACCGTTCCCACGCTGGCCATGAGGTTTTCCGCCGTCGGAGGGCTGACCGGTTCCGAGAAGGTGACCAGGAAGGTGATCGGGCTGCTGCCCACCACCCCGCTGTTGGGTGTGATGCTGACGATGCTCGGCGGGGTGATGTCATAGGTCACCGAGGCGATGTCGGATGCGGTGAGGTTCAGCGGATTGCTGGCCAGATCGGTGGCGGATAGCACGTCCAGCGTGATCGTGCCTTCGACAGGCTCGGAGACCGGAATGGTCCAGGTTGCACCGGATCCCGATATCGTCCCGAGTGTCCCTCCGGTCAGCTGCAGGTTGGCTGCGATCGGGGCATTGACCGGTTCCGAGAAGGTGACCGTGAAGGTGAGATTGCTGCTATTGCTGTAGCCGCCATTCGGGGTGATCGAGGTGACTGTCGGGCCCGTGGTGCTGTAAGTGATCGAAGCGGAGGCCACGCCGGTGCCGAACAAGGGGTTACCAGCCAAGTCGGTGACGCCCGACAGATTCAAGGTCACTGGTCCCAGCAGGGTCGGGACGACCGGGATGGTCCAGGTCAGGCCATTGACCACCAGGGTGCCGGCGTTTCCGCCTGTGACGGCGACATTCTGGGACGTGGGCGAGACGACTGCCTCCGAGAAGGTGACCACGAAGCTGAATGGACCACCAGTCACGCCGCCATTGGGGGTGATGGTCGCGGTGGGGTTGATGGTGTCATAGGTGAACGACGCAGTTCCGGCGACCGTCTGCGTGTTGTCTGCCAGGTCTCCCACCCCATTCACGGAGATGGTCACTGCTCCCTGGCTGGGGGCTGTGATCGGGATGGTCCAGATCGCGCCGCTACCGGTGATGGTGCCGGGAGTTCCGCCGGTCATGACGATATTACCCGCGAGCAGCGCGGTGACGCTCTCCGAGAAGGTGACGGTGAAGGCCGGGCTGGCGCTATTGCTGTAGCCGCCGTTAGGGGAGATCGAGAGGACCGTGGGAGGAACCGTATCGTAGATGACCGATGATGAGGATGGGGTTGCCAAGGGGTTGCCTGCAAGATCCGATGCCGAATTGATGGTCAGGGTGACCGCTCCCTGACTGGGATTCTGGACCGGGATGGACCATGTGGCGCCATTGGCAACGACCGCTCCGAGTGCCCCGCCGGTGATCGAGATGTTGCCGCCGAGCGGTGCATTGACCGGCTCGGAGAAGGTGACGACGAAGGTGATGGGGCTGTTGGTGAGAGTGCCATTCGCCGGCAGGATCGACAGGATGGTGGGTGGGGTGGTATTGTAGGTGATGGTATAGGTCGGCGTTCCCACCAGCGGATTGCCGGCGAGATCGCTGGCTGATAGGATCTGCAGGCTCACCAGGCCTTGGCTGGGAGAGCTCACCGGAATGGTCCAGACGGCTCCGCTGCCTGAGAAGGCGCCCGCATTGCCGCCGGTCAATTGGAAGCTACTGAAATCGGGCGGATTGACAGGTTCCGAGAACGTCACCACGAAGCTCAGGTTCTGGTTGTTGCTGGTCCCGCCATTCGGGGGTGCGACGGTGAGGATGGTGGGTGCGATGGTGTCATAGGTGATCGAGGCGCTTGCCGGCGAGGCGAGGGAGGCGCCGATCACCGAATTGACGGTGAGGCTGACCAGGCCTTGGCCGGGAGATGAGACCGGGACGGTCCAGGTGGTCCCGCTGCCGGTGATCGTGCCGATCGTGCCACCACCGGCGGTGAGGGTGAGATTCCCGGAGGTCAGGTTGCCGATCGCAGCGGAGAAGACGATCTGGAAGGAGATCGGTACATTGGTGTACCCGCCGTTGGGAGTGATCGAGACGACGGTCAAGGCACCGACGGAATAGGTGACCGACGCGCTGGCATTGCCGTCGATGACCAGTGCATTGCCGGCGAGATCAAGTGCTGAGGTGACGCTGAGGGTGACAGGTGAGGCGGTTGGCGTCACTGGTACGCTCCATGATGCCCCGCTGCCGGAGATGGTCCCCAGCGTGGCTCCGGTGAGGGTGAAATTCGCTGCGGTGAATTGCTGGACGGCTTCAGTGAAGGTGACCTGGAAAGCGAACGGTCCGCTGACGGTGCTGCCATTCGGCGTGATGGAGAGTACATGGGGTGGCACGTTGTCGAAGGTCAGCGTGTCGGTCGCCAGGGCATTGCCGTTGCTCGCGCTGTCGAACACCGCTCCGGCAGCCAGCTGCACGGTGACAGTGCCGTTGAGGGTTGGCGTGATCTGCACGGTGTAGACGCTAGAAGATACCGTTGCGACCGAGGCAGCGGAACCGTTGGTGACCTGGATCGATGTCAGGGCCGGAGCGGTGACTGGCTTGGAGAAGGTGAGAGTGAGGGTGAATGGCGAAGCGTTGGTGTAGCTGTTTGCGACCGGCAGGAAGCTGACGGTCGGGGCGACCGGGTCATAGGTGACCGCGATGGTGCTGGATTGCGCATTCGCTACTGCTCCGCTGTTCTGCACCGCGCCGGCGTTGAGGTACAGGCTGATGGTACCGGCTGTGCCGAGCTGGGCCGGAGTCACGGACGCCGTATAGACGACCGGGCCTCCCGTGATCTTGCCCACCGATCCCCCGGTGACGGTGAAGCCGGTCGCTATGCTCGGGGCGGTCACGGGCTCCGAGAAGGTCAGGGTGAATGGGATTGGCGATGCATTGGTGATGCCGGTCGGCGTGGTGATCACCACCGTCGGCACTGCGGTATCTGCAGCCATCGCGATAGCGGAGGTGGCGGTATAGTTCATGGTGAACGGACCGGTGTGGGTTGCGAAGGTGCCCGAGAGGCTCGTCGCGCTGGTCACCGTGAAGGCGTCGCCCTGGTGGACATAGTATCCGGGCAATGCCGTGAGATGGACGGCGCCATTGAGGGTTGCGGAGCCGCCGCTGACGCTGATGGTGCTGCAGTTGTTGAGTCCGCCGACGAGGATGTCGAGGGTGCCGGCGGCGGTCTGGACGAAATTCCCCGAGCAGGTCATGGTCTGCGGTGACGCCAGGCCGAGCGAGAGGATGCCAGCATTGGTGAAGGTGCCGGCGGTGACGGCGAATACCCCGCCCGCGAC
This sequence comes from Planctomycetota bacterium, assembly GCA_003136555.1. Taxonomy (GTDB): domain Bacteria; phylum Planctomycetota; class UBA11346; order UBA11346; family UBA11346; genus BOG-1363. The sequence goes on from PLEW01000171.1 coordinate 22,708, forward strand.
ATCGCTTGCGATCGTGCCCTGGTTGAGGATGGATGAGCCGCCCTGGTTGGCCCGCAGCAGCGCATTCTGGCCATGCATCGTGAGCGAGCTGCCGATCGTCAGGGTGGTGCCGCCGAGAGTGTCATTGATGCGGTTATTGCCGCTCTCGCCGAAGAGGATCTCCCCGCCACCCGCCCAGGTCTGGGACCCGGCCCAGTTGATGAGCCCGTAGTTGCTGGTGACGGTGGATCCGACCAGGACGGTGCCATTGACGGTCAGGCCGAGGAGGGTGGTGCAGGAGGTGTTGCCGTACTGGCTCATGTCGAAGGTGGCGCCATTGGCGATGGTGACATTCGAGAGCGATCCGCCCTGGGGAGTCGCGATCAGGACGGGCCCGGAGGCGCCGATCGTGCCTGCGATGGCGCCGCCGACGATGGTGGCTCCCGACAGATGCCAAGGCCCGTTGGTCGACGACAGGGTGCTGGTGCCGGCATTGGTCATGGCGCCCGCGGTGAGATTGATGGTGTCCCCTGAAGCCTGGCCGGGGATGGTCAGCAGCGTGGACGAGGTGGTGTTGACGCCGACATTGTAGATGCTGTTGGTGCCTACGATGCTGCCGGTGCTCACGAAGGTGCCTGCGCCGTTCCAGGTGATGGTGCTGTCGTTGGAGGTGATCTGCCCGAGATTGGCGCCGCTCGCTCCCGAGGTGATGGTCAATGTCGAGTCGGATGCGGCCGATATGACGCCCTGGGGAGATGACTCGTTGACCCAGGTGTAGGCATTGATGGAAAGCGCCCCTCCCGCATCGACGGCAATGGAGCCATAATTGTTGAGGGTGCTTGAATAGTAGGCGTAGAGGATTCCTCCCAGACCGTGGATGTGGAGGGAGCTGTCGATGGTCAACGCGGCAGCTGTGCTGTCGATGATCTGGTTGCTGCTGCTGCTGCCGAAGACGATGTTGCCGCCTCCGCCCCAGCTCTGCGAGCCGGTCCAGGTGATGCGGCCATAGGTGGAGCCATTGGCGGATCCGACCAGGACGGCGCCATTGACGGTCAGGCCGCCGGTGATGGTGCAGTTCGCATTGGAGACCTGCGACAGGTCGAGGATCGTCTGCGTGTCGATGATGACGTTGTTCAGGGTGCCACCCGCCGTGGTCGCGATCAGCATGGCTCCCGTGCCGCTGATGGTGCCCCCGTTGATGGTGCCGCCATTGAGATACCAGGGACCGTTGGCGGCGGTGATGGTGATGGTCCCCGGATTGGAAATGGTTCCGGAGGTGATGTTGATGGAGTTCCCGGTGCTCTGGCCGGGCAGCGTAATCAGGGTCGCGGTAGTGGTGGGGGAGCCGATGTTGTAGATGGTGTTGGTGCTGGAGATGGTTCCGCCATTCGTCCATGTCCCGGCGCCGGTAATGTCGATCGTGCTGTCAGTCGAGGTGATATGGCCGAGATTGGATCCGGTGCCGCCGCTCTCCGTGTAGATGGTCAGCGTCGCGCCGGTAGCGGCGGAAAGCACCCCATCCGCCTCATTGGTCCAGTCCAGGGCGTAGATCCGCAGCGAGCCATAGGCATCCGCGGTGATGGTGCCGTGATTGAGGATCGTGCCGCTGTAGTATCCGTAGATGTTGCCGCCCGTGCCATGGATGGTGAGCATGTTCAGGATGGTCAGCTGGTAGGCGGAGCTGACATCGACGATCTCGTTGTCGCTGCTCCCGCCGAGGACGATGTTGCCGGCTCCGCCCCAGCTCTGCGT
>PLEW01000193.1 GCA_003136555.1 Planctomycetota bacterium
AATGGCTTGGCCGGACACGTACGACCAAGGAGATCATCGCCAAGGCCGATGCCCACCTCGCAGGCCATGAATGCCCCTTCTGCGGAGAACGCTTCGCACCGCTCGCGCAGGAGCACAGGCGCACGGCGCTGGCGCGCTCCTATGCGCAGCGGACGCTGACCAGGCAGTCGATCACCCCGGCCGACCAGTCCGAGGGGATCGTCCAGCTCGCCAGCGCACGCTTGGGCAGGAGCACTGGCCAGATCATCCATGTCGAAGGCGGGCTGCACGAGGCGTTCCTGCGCTGAAGGCGGGGGATGGCCCCACGCGCCCCGGCCGGTCCAGCTGGACTTGCTTTGAACCGCGTGGAAGCGCGCCATCATCCAGGTCATGCAAACCATCCGCCTGGCCTATGGCGAGAGCGGCATCGATGTGGCGCTCGATGATGAGCTCTTCGAGCCGACGGTGATCCTCCCGCACGCCCCGCCGGCCGTGCCCGATGCCCATGCCGCCTTCGTCGCTGCGGTCGAGGCGCCGCATGCCGCACCGCCGCTCTCGCGGCTGCTGGCAGGGCGGGCCCGCGAGCTCGGTCGCCCGGTGCGCGCAGTGGTGGTGGTGATCTCCGATCATACCCGCACCGTCCCCGACCACCTGCTGGTGCCGTGGCTGGTCGCCCAGCTGGGCTGTGACGATGCGCAGGTCACCATCCTGGTCGGGACCGGCACGCATCGCGGTTCGACGACGTCCGAGCTGGAGCGCAAGCTGGGGCCGGATGTGCTCAGGCGCATGCGGGTGGTCAACCATGATTGCAAGGACGAGGCGGGGCTGGTCCACCTGGGCGATTCCAGCTGCCGGGGCCCGCTGTGGCTCAATCGCATCTATGCCGAGGCCGATGTGCGCCTGGCCACCGGCTTCATCGAGCCGCATTTCTTCGCGGGCTTCTCCGGCGGTTCAAAGGCCATCGTGCCTGGTGTCGCCGGGCTCGGCACCATCCAGCATTTCCACCGCGCCTCGCTGATCGCCCACCCACGGACCACCTGGGGGGACATCGCCGGCAATCCGCTGCAGCAGCTCAGCCGCGAGATGGTCGCGCTCTGCCCGCCGCACTTCATCGTCAATGTCACCCTCGATCTCGACAAGCGCATCACCGGCTTCTTCGCCGGCTCGACCATCGCGGCGCACGATGCCGGCTGCGCCCAGGCGCACCGTGAGGCGCTCCAGGTGGTTCCACGGCGCTATCCGGTGGTGGTCACCACCAACAGCGGCTATCCGCTGGACCAGAACTTCTACCAGACCGTCAAGGGCATCTCGGCGGCGGCACGCATCTGCGAGCCGGGCGGCACCATCGTGGTCGCCAGCCGCTGCAATCAGGGGCTGCCCGACGACGGCGAATTCAGGCGCCTGCTGGCGGACCCCAGGTCCTCGGCGGAGCTGCTCTCGGCGATCGTGGCCAGCTCGCACACCCCGCATGACCAATGGCAGGTGCAGACCCTGCTGCAGTGCCTCGCCCACGCGCGCGTGGTGCTCTACTCCGAGCTCGGGTCCGCCGACCGCACGCTGACCCGCACCGCCCATACCGATGACCTGGAGGCCACCCTGGCGGCCTGCGCACATGCGCACCGCCGCCGGCTGCCGATCGCCTTCCTGCCGATGGGACCGCTGACCATCCCGGTGGTTGCCAGCGCCGGCTCAGGCAGCGCCTGAGCCATCCCAGCCGCGCCTGGGCGCATCAGGCGGGATGCAGGCGATGCCGCTGCGCCGGACTCCGGCCATTGACCGGCAGGGCTAGCACGATGGTATGCTCGCTTTAATGTCGTTCGCGCTCGCCATTGCCGCCACCGTCCTATCCGCATTGTTCTTCGTCGGCGGCAAGGTCCTCATGGCGCGCTACCAGATGGCGTGGCCGAGCCTGTGGCGCTGGTCGCTGCTGTCGACCGGCAGCTGCGGCATGCTGGCCTACCTGGCCCTCGGGGCTCCCGCGCTGCCGTGGTGGTGGTGCCTGTCCGCCGGGGTGGCGGGAAGCCTGGCGCATGTATGCGCCAACCAGGCGATGTCGTGGGGCGATGCCTCGCTGCTGGTGCCCATCAGCGGTGCCAAGCCGCTCATCCTCGTCATCCTTATGCCACTCCTGATGGGCAGCGCCCTGCCTGCCCACCTGGTGAATGCCTGCTGGCTGGCCACCATCGGCATCGCCATCACCGGCCTGGCGCCGCGCCGCATCCACCGCCACGCCCCGCATCCGACCCCGGCGGCGGTGCTGATGTGCCTGGCGGCGGTGTTGATGGCGGTGTCGGATGTCTGCGGCGCCAAGGGCGTCGAAGGGGCCGGAGCGCACGCCCATCTGGCCGCCATCGCGATGTGGAATGCGAGCATGGGCATCCCGCCGCTGCTCGCCTGGTGGCCGATGCGGCAGAGCGAGTCGATGGCCAACCGTGCGCGTGCCATCTCGCTCGGCGTGCTCTTCGCGCTCTTCATCGCCATGCTCGCCCTGGCCTTCGCCACCGCCACCGACCCCAGCGTGAGCGTGGCGACGGTGAATGTCGTGGTGGCATTCCGCGGGGTGGTGGCGGTGCTCGTGGTGCTGGCGCTCGACGGCTTCCTGCGTACCGGCCTGGAGCCCCTGCCGCGGTGGGTGCATGCGCTGCGCCTGGCGGGCGCACTGGTGCTGGGTGGCGCGGTGATGCTCGCCTATCTGTGACCTGCCTGCGCCCGCGTGGCGGGTGCGTGCGCGGACTCCAGGCCGGACTGGGAGCCGCCCAGGCTTCGGCCGCGGTCCGGTTGTGCTGCGCTGGTGAACGGCGATGATCGCGCCATGGCCAGCGGACAATTCCCCAAGCGCAACTACGCCCCCCGTCCCCGTCGCGCGCGTGCGCCTGCGGCGCTTGACGATGCACGGCCGGTGCGCGGCGAGGGTCAGCGTCCGGAGCGCCGTGAGCGCACGGACCGCCCGCGGCGTGATGATGGCGGCAGGCCGCCGGCAGCGCCGGCCACCGTACCGGTCGCCTCGCCTGCCGCCGAGACCGCCTGGGAGCCGCAGGCAGGCTGGTATGACCAGCACCAGGGGGATCGCGGTGATGACTTCTACACCGCCCTGATCCTGCCAGCGGTGCTGCGCCAGCTCCAGGCGCGTGCAGGCCAGGTGGTGCTGGACATCTGCTGCGGGCAGGGCGTCCTGGGCCGCCTGCTGGCCGAGCATGGCATCCGCAGCCTGGGCATCGATGCCAGCCCGACCCTGGTGGCCGCGGCGAGCGCACGCGCCAAGCCGCTGGAACGCTACCGCGTCGGCGATGCGCGCACCCTGGCGCCGGTGATCGGCGATGAGCGCTTCGACCACGCGGCGCTGGTGATGGCGCTGCAGGATCTCGATCCCATCCAGGGCGTCCTCGATGGCGTGGCCCAGGCGGTACGGACTGGCGGCCGGGTGGTGATGGTGATGACCCATCCGACCTTCCGCATCCCCCGGCGCACCACCTGGGGCTTCGACGAGGACACCGGGGTGCAGTACCGGCGCTTGGACGGCTACATGTCGCCCATGCGCCTGCCCATCCGCACCCATCCGGGGCGTCCACTGGACACCACGTCGACCTCGGCGTTCCACCGGCCGCTGCATGCATATCTGAATGCCTGCGGCGCCAGCGGCCTGGGGATCATCGCCTGCGAGGAGCTGTGCAGCCACCGCCGGGGCACCAAGGGGCCGCGCTTCGGCGCCGAGGACCGTGCCGCCAAGGAGTTCCCGGTGTTCCTGGTGCTGACCGCCGTGCGCTTGGCGGAACGGCCGGCCAGCGCGTGATCCNNGGCCTGTTCACCGCCGTCCCGTTCATCGCCAATTTCCTGCACATCTTCGCCATGCCCGCGCTGGCGCGCTGGCGCCCGGCACGGCCGGCGCTGCGCCAGGGAGGTGGCCCCTGTGGGAGGCGGTTGTGTGTCGTGATACTGCGCGCGCTGGGGGCTGCTGCCGCTTCCCCGGCAGGTCACCTGGTGGTAGGCTCGCGCTATGATGCGGGCGCTGGTCGTGCTGGTGCTGGTGGC
>PLEW01000124.1:0-207 GCA_003136555.1 Planctomycetota bacterium
TACGCCGACTACCTGGTGATCAACGTCTCCAGCCCCAACACCCCGGGTCTGCGCGATCTGCAGGCCGAGGCCGCGCTGCGGCCGCTGCTGCGCGGGGTGCGCGAATGCCTCGATGCCCAGGCGCTGCCGCCGGCAGTCGGCGGGCCCGCGGTGCCGCTGCTGCTGAAGATCGCACCGGATCTCGACGATGCCGGCATCGATGCCGCC
>PLEW01000124.1:275-19761 GCA_003136555.1 Planctomycetota bacterium
GGCGGCATCGATTCGGCGCAGGCGGCGTGGGAGCGCATCAGCCTGGGAGCCAGCCTGGTGCAGGTCTATAGCGCGCTGATCTACCGCGGACCGGGGCTGGTCCGATCGATCAATTCCGGCCTGAGCGCACGGCTGGAGCATCACCGGCTGGCGTCGCTCGCCGCAGCGGTGGGGCGCAACCTCTAGGCTGCTGCCCTGCCGCAGAGCCGTACGCCGGCCAGGGTCGGCGCTCGCGGGCGATGGCTGAGGCCGGACGATCAGTCGCATGCCCCAATGCGGGCGACGTGCCAGTGGACGCACCAGAGCCAAGGCCATACTGCCATGCCATGCCGACCACCGCCCCGCTGTACCGCCGTCTCGCACTGCTCACCCAGGGCGGCCTCGATATCTTCCGCAACAAGACCGCCATGGGGATGCTGCGCTTCCGTCCGGTCGATGTGGTGTGCGTCATCGACCCCAAGCACGCCGGCCAGGACCTCAAGCAGCTGACCGGGGTCGGCGAGGGCATCCCGATCGTCGCCTCGGTGGTGGAGGCAATCCGCCTGGGCATCCAATGGCTGGTGATCGGCGTGGCGACGCCGGGCGGAGCCCTCCCGGAGGCGCTGCGACCCCAGGTCTACGAGGCGATCAAGAACCGCATCGGGGTGATCTCGGGATTGCACGAGAGCGTCAACGGCGATCCCAACCTGGTATCGCTGTCCGCCCGTTATGCCGTCGAACTGGTCAACCTCAGGCGCGTGAACGAGGAGGATCACCACATCGGCGTCGCCGCAGCGCGCCGGCTGAAGGCCTACCGCATCCTGACGGTCGGCACCGACGCCAATATCGGCAAGACCACCACTGCGCTCGAGATCGAACGCCACCTGCGCGCGCGCGGCTACAATGCCCGCTATGTGCCCACCGGGCAGGATGGCAAGCTGATCACCGGGCGGGGTGTGTGCATCGATCGGGTGATCTCCAATTTCGCCAGCGGTGCGGTCGAGCGCCTCGTGGCGCATGAGGCCCGCTCGGCGGACATCCTGGTCATCGAAGGCCAGGATTCGATCCTGTCCCCGCCCTATTCCGGGGTGTCGCTCTCCATCCTGCACGGCAGCTGCCCCGATGCGATGGTGCTCTGCCATGCGCCGACGCGGACCGAGCACCGCCATACCGATGTCCCGATCCCCCCGCTGGAGACCTATCGCCACCTCTACGAGCAGATGCTCGCGCCCCTGCACCCCGGCAAGGTCTTGGCCATCAGCCTCAACACCATGGGCATGGAGGAGGGTGCGGCGAGAGCGGCCCTGCTGGAGGCCGAGCAGGCCTGCTCCCTGCCGGCGGTCGATGTGGTTCGCGATAGCCCCGACCGGGGCTGCCGCCGCCTGGTCGATGCGCTGCTGGCGCATGCCAAGGCCTGCGGCCACCGCTTCGACGAACCGCAGGTGACCGGCCCCAAGACCGAGCGCAGCTCGCGCCGCAGCACCCACACGCGCCCCGGCAAGCAGGAGGCGGCATCCGTCCACGGCGAGGCGCGTGCCAAGGGCCGCCGCCATTGACTCGGCCCGAGGACGTCGGCCTGCCAGCAGCCGGTCGGCGGCCGTGCTGCCGGAACGGCGTGCATGGCATGCTCCAGGGCATGCATGCATGCCAGGGTGGCCCCCGGCACCAGGGGTGCTAGGCTGGTGCAGCCTGCACGGCAGCCCGCCGCGCCCCGCCAGGGACCGACCATGACGATTCGGCTTGCTTGGATGCTCCCTGCCATCATCGCCAGCCTGCTGGCCCAGCGGTGCGCCGCCGAGGAGATCAACGACCTCCTGCTCGCCCTGCCGGTCCTGCCCAAGCCCCAGGCCCATGCCATCCCTGCACCTGCGGAGATCAAGCAGTTGGCCACCGGGGTGTCGATCGTGCCCGGCGAGCGGGTGGTGCTCGGCGGTACGGTGATCATCGACCAGGGGCCAGCCGATGGCCTCGAGGTCTTCGCCTGCCTGCAGAACGGCAAGACGCATGAGAGCGTGCTGCGGCTGAGCGCCGAGGGCGGCCAGATGGTCAAGGCGGCCTTCATCGCCTCCTTCGGGCTGTCGGACGGCGTTGGCTCACCCGAGGATTCGGGCCTGCCGGCACGCGGTACGCCGATGCGCGTCACCATGCGCTGGGCCGATCCGGACAAGCCGACCAGCTGGTGGGCGGTCGACGCCAGCTCGCTGGTGCGGGACCGTGTCAATGACAAGGCCTATCCGGCCTTGCCGTTCATCTATACCGGCAGCCGCTTCATGACCGTCGAGGAGACCGCGCCGAACGGCAGCGCGATCAAGCGCCAGCGCTTCATGCTCGACAGCACCAAGTCGGTGGTCGACATCTACGACGAGGGCGACGCCCTGCTCGCCAGCCCCTTTCCCGGCGCGGGTTACGACAAGCATTTCGAGGCCAACAGCGCCGTCTGCCCGCCGGTCGGGACCGCGGTGCAGCTCGACTTCCAGCGCCTTGACCTTCCCCTCAGCCTGGTCGAATCTGCCGATGGCGAGCTCCACCGGACCGGGGAGGGCACCCCGGTGCTCAGCGATGCCGAGCTGGTGGCGCTGCTGGCCGGGACTTACGGCGTCGATGCCAAGTGCGAGGTGCGGGCGATCGGCATCGTGGTGGGGGGAGCGACAGAGCGGGCCAAGGACGTGGCGGTGCGCCTGCGCCTGCTGCGGCGGGCGGTCGAGGCCAAGGCCTGGGTGGTACCCGTCTTCATCCCCTCCGCAGCACGCTAGCCGCCCGCTGGCGGCAGGCACGCCCCGAAGCGGCTCAGCTGGCCGACACTTGCGTATGGTGAGTTCCATCGGCACGATAGGCATCGTCTTTGGAGACCAGGCATGATCACCATGGAGGAGCTGCTGCGCACGATGGTCGAGCGTGGTGGCTCGGATCTGCACATCTCCGCGGGCTCGGCACCTCGGGTGCGCGTGGATGGCAAGCTCGCCGAACTGGCTGGCCTGGAGATGCTTGGTCCCGAGCAGACCAAGAAGCTGGTCTATTCGGTGCTGGATAGCCAGCAGATCGCCCGCTTCGAGCAGGATTGGGAGCTCGACATGAGCTTCGGCCTGGCGGGTGTCGGCCGCTTCCGCGTCAACGTCTTCCTGCAGCGTGGCGCGGTCGGGTCGGTCATGCGCACCATACCCTACGAGATCTTCAATTTCGAGCAGCTGGGCCTGCCCAAGGACGTCTGCACCCACCTGTGCGAGCTCAACAAGGGCCTGGTCCTGGTCACTGGCGCCACCGGTTCAGGCAAATCCACCACCCTGGCATCGATGATCGACTACATCAACGCCAGCATGCAGGATCACATCATCACCATCGAGGACCCGATCGAGTTCGTCCATCGCAACAAGACCTGCCTGGTCAACCAGCGCGAGGTCGGCACCGATACCCAGGGCTTCAACAGCGCCCTGCGTCGCGTGCTGCGCCAGGACCCGGACGTGGTGCTGATCGGCGAAATGCGCGACAAGGAGACCATCGAGGCCGGGCTGACCCTGGCCGAGACCGGTCACCTCACCTTCGCCACCCTGCATACCTCATCGGCGGTGGAGACCATCAACCGCATCGTCGACGTCTTCCCTGCCTTCCAGCAGAACCAGATCCGCACCCAGCTCGCCTTCGTCCTGGAGGGGGTCTTCTGCCAGCAGCTGCTGCCGAAGATGAACAGCCGTGGCCGTGCCATGGCCTGCGAGATCATGATCCCCAACTCGGCGATCAGGGCGCTGATCCGCGACGACAAATGCCACCAGATCCTCTCGCACATCCAGACCGGTGCCAAGCACGGCATGCGGACGATGAATCAGAGCCTGTTCGAACTGTACAAAGCCAATCAGATAACCTGGGACGATGCGATGAACCGCAGCTCGGACCAGGAGGATCTCAAGCGCACGGCGCAGCGCGATGGCGCCTGAGATGGGACTCATGACGGCATCAGCGGCGGCGGACATCTTCAAGGCCAGGGGGTAGCAGGGCATGGTCGCGATCAACCGGTTGGTCAAGAAGAAGCTCGGGGAGATCCTCGTCGAGCAGGGGCTGCTCTCGAACGAGCAGGTCCAGGATGCGCTGCGCCTCCAGCACCAGTCGGGCCTGCTGTTCGGGGAGACGCTGGTGCAGCAGAAGCTCATCACCGAGGAGAAGATCGTCGCGGTGCTGGTCGGGCAATTCGGCATCCCCTATGTCAAGCCGACCCAGTACAACATCGCCAAGGACCTGCTCGAGATCTTTGAGCCGGCGATGATGCGGCGCTACCAGTTCGTGCCGATGGATTCGATCGGCTCCGTGCTCGTCATCGCCATCGCCGGCTCGCTCACCGAGGATGTCCTGCACGAGATCGAGGGCCAGACCGGCTGCACGCTGCAGCTGTTCCTCACCAAGATGAGCGAGATCAACCTCGTGCTGCAGAATCATGGGCTGTGAAAATGCACTGTCGAAGCGAACGGTCCTGTAACGCCATCACGGGGGGCTTCATGCCGCCTCCGCCGCGGGCTGATGCGCTCAGCCCTGCCCGGCATCCACGCCATCTGCATGGCACGGGACGGCAGGTTCGCACGGCAGCGCCCCGGCACCTCAGCGAACAGGAGCGCTAAGAACATGGCGAATGTCGCCGGCTACAACCGCAAGCTCAACGCCCTGCTCAAGAAGCATGGCCTGATCGACGAGGCTGCGCTCCAGACCCTGCATGAGAAGGCGGCCAAGGAGAGCCTGCTGCTGGCCACCCTGCTGGTGACCGAGGGCCTGATCGATGAGCTGACCCTGATCGGCCTGGTCGCTGAGGACTCCGGTCATCCGCCGATCGACCTCGACAAGATGACCTTCGACCTCGAGGCCATCCGCGAGCTCAACAAGGGCGAGGACATCATCAGCGAGGAGCAGTCGAAGTTCTATGGCGTCATCGCCATCGCCATGATCGGCGACCATCTGACCCTCGGGGTGGTCAATCCGTATGACGTGGTGATGCTCGACAACCTCAAGCTCTCAGTGAAGAAGCAGATCCTTCCGGTGGTCTCCACCGAACGCGCGATCAACAAGGCGCGCGAGCTCTCCTACCATGCCCAGGAGAAGCAGGTCCAGGCGCTGATGGAGAACATCGGCACCGAAGGCGATGACATCACCGTCACTGACAAGAAGGATGACGATGAGGACAACGAGGACCTCTCCGGCACCGGCGATGGAGAGGACTCCCCGGCGGTCAAGCTGGTGCGCACGATCATCGCCCAGGCGATCCAGAAGGGCGCGTCCGACATCCACATCGAGCCGTTCGAGAAGCGTGTGCGCGTGCGGTTCCGCATGGATGGTGTGCTGCACGAGATGTTCAATCCGCCCAAGCGCATGGAAAAGGCCATGGTCTCGCGCATCAAGATCATGACCGATACCATGAATATCGCCGAACGTGGCAAGCCTCAGGACGGGCGCATCCAGGTGAAGATGGCCGGCAATGCCATCGATATCCGTGTCAACTCGCTGCCCACGGTGCACGGCGAGAAGGTGTGCATGCGCATCCTCAACAAGTCCAATCTCGCCGGCTCGCTCGAGACGCTCAACTTCGAACCCGAGGTGATGGAGATCATCCGGCGCGGCATCGATGCGCCCTATGGCATGCTGCTGGTCACCGGCCCGACCGGTTCGGGCAAATCGACCACCCTGTACTCCTGCCTGAAGGCGGTGATGTCGGTCGAGGACAACGTGACCACCGTCGAGGAGCCGGTCGAATACGAGATCGAAGGCCTCAACCAGGTGCATGTCAACGTCAAGCGGGGACTGACCTTCGGATCGGCGCTGCGCGCCATCCTGCGCCAGGACCCCGATACGGTGATGATCGGCGAGATTCGCGACCAGGAAACCATCGAGATCGCGGTCAAGGCCGCGCTCACCGGTCACCTGGTGCTGTCGACCCTGCATACCAACGATGCGCCATCTACGGTGTCGCGCATCATCGACATGGGCATCGAGCCCTTCCTCGCCGCCTCCACCATCCTGGCGATCGTCGCCCAGCGCCTCGGTCGCCGGTTGTGCAAGAACTGCAAGGCGCCGATGCCGCGCGACGAGTATCCCGAGCGCGATCGCCTGGTCGAGATGGGCTACAAGCCCGAGGAGGTCGAAGGCCTGCAGCTGATGAAGCCGGTGGGATGCAGCCTGTGCGCCAACGGCTACAAGGGCCGCTTCGCCCTGGTCGAGGCGCTGGAGATGAACGACAACATCCGCAAGACCATCATCGGCGGCGGCTCCTCGATCGAGATCCGCAAGATCGCCATGGCCAATGGCATGATCACCCTGCGTCGCGCAGGGCTGATGAATGCCATGCGCGGCATCACCTCGCTCGAGGAGGTCCTCCGCCACACCGTGGGCGAGGACATCGGCAAGGATGAGGTGCCCAAGATGCAGCCCAAGAAGCACAGCGAGACGGAATCGGCGGTCTCCGAAGAGGGACCGAGCGAGGTCAAGGGCGAGACCGTGGAAGCACCGGCGGCACCCTAGGATCGTCGAGGCGGCCTCAGCCGACCGGGGTGACGCCCTTGGTGAGGATGATGTTGCCGTACTTCGCGGTCTCGCCGGTCATCACCACCGCGAAGGCATCCCGCGCCCGTTGGTAGAAGGCGAAGCGCTCCATGCGTGCGAAAGCAGGCGTCGCTGGCCAGTGGCGAAGGACCACCGAGCGGTAGGCGGCCTCGATGCCGGTGTCGAGCATGTCGCCGGCAACAGCCTGCATCATCGCCACCGGCGCTTCGCGGTAGGTATCGAGCGCGAGCAGGGGCAGGATGGCGCCCAGCAGCGCAGGGATCGCCAGGCCGTCGGCGCGCACGCAGCGTCTGCTGATGGCCTCCCCGGGGAAATGCGCGTCGGCGAGGACGAGGTCATCGCCATGCCCCATGCGATAGAGGACGTCGAGGAGCTCAGGGCTCAGCAAGGGGGAGATGCCGATCAGCATGCGCCACAGCACATCTCGCAGGGGGGTGCGGTCAAGCACCCGCGGCCGCCGATCCATGGTAGCGGTTCAGGCGCTGGCGCCGGTACGCGAGCCTGCATACTCGCGGCATGACCAGTCATCCTTTCCGCCTCGCATCCCTGGCCATGGTCCTGCTGCTGGCCTCCTGCGTACCCGAGGAGCGCACCGCCTCGGATGCGGCTCCGACCCCGGCCCCGCCTGCTGCCCAGGCGTCGGAGGCCGCCGCGCCCGCGCCCGCCCCTGAGGCGCCTGCGATCAAGGGCCGCATCATCCTGTTCGCGCCGGTCGGCCTCGGGCCCCTCGCCGAGATCTACCCCGATGCCAATCTGGATTTCGCGCGCAAGGCGGCGCTCTTCACCTCGGTCCTGCTGAGCGATGTCACCGGCCAGGTCAGCGCTCACCTTCCTGATGGCGCCAGCCCGGAATGGAGCAAAGGCCTGGTGCCGGCCGCCCTGGGCGCGCATCTGGTGGTCCTGATCAGGATCGTCGACCTCCATCGCGCCCCGGGAATACCCGACACCCACGGGTCGAATGAGCGGCAGATCGCCATCGTCGAGATGCGCGGCCTCGACCGCACGGGCACCCTGGTGTTCAGCAAGAGGGCATCCGGTGAATCGCCAACGGTCGGCTCCCCCAAGTTCATCGGCGACGCCAACGCCCCGGCGAGCCTGGCGAGCTGGCAGGCGATCTCCACCTGCCTGGGCTCGCTGCGTTCGTTCCTGCGCGATCAGCAGGATCTGCCGGCGAGCTCGGATGTGGAGGTGGTGGTCGAATCCACCCCAGCCAAGGCGGATGTGCTGATCGATGGCGCCTTCGTCGGCAATACCCCGCTGACGGTCAAGCTGCCGGCGCACCAGCTCACCATGAGCATCGAATTGGCGGGGTTCCAGCCCTGGACCCGCCACCTCACGCCGGTGGCCGGCATGCATGTGCAGCCGGTGCTCACCTCGCTCAACGCCCCCAACACTTCTGCTCCCGCATCGAATCCGTAGCCGCCCGGGCTACCCCCCTCGACAACCACGGAATGAGGACCGCATGCGTCTCGCCATCGTCTGCTACCCCACCTATGGCGGCAGTGGCGTCGTGGCATCGGAGCTGGCCATCCATCTCGCCGAACGTGGCCATGACGTCCATGTGGTCTCCTACGAGCAGCCATTCCGCCTCGACCGATCGCTCCCGAACCTGACCTTCCACGGGGTGCAGGGCAGCGACTACCCGCTGTTCCGTTATCCGCATTATACCCTGAACCTGAGCAACAAGCTCATCGAGCTGGTCGAGGATCACGGCGTCGAGGTCATCCACAGCCACTACGCCATCCCGCACGCGGTCGCCGCCTGGCAGGCCAGGGAGGTGCTGAAGGATTGCAGCCGCACCGGGACCAACCGCTTCCCGCGCAAGGACGGCAGCTGCCGTGCCCCGGTCAAGCTCGCCTGCACCCTGCATGGCACCGACATCACCCTGGTCGGCCGTGAGCGCGCGTACTACGAGATGACGCGCTTCGCCATCAAGCAGCAGGACCTCATCACCGCACCGAGCGCCTGGCTCGCCGCCGAAACCGACCGTTACTTCGATACCCGCCCGGGAGAGATCCGGGCGATCCCCAACTTCGTCGACCTGGTGCGCTTCTCGCCTGATGCCGCCCAGCCATGGCGCGCGACCTTGGCTCCAGAGGGCTATCGCGTGATCACCCACGTCTCCAATTTCCGCCCGGTCAAGCGCATCGAGGAGGTGGTCGGGGCCTTCGCCGCCCTGCGCCGGCGCATGTCGGCGGTGCTGGTGCTGGTGGGCGATGGTCCGGAGCTGCCGAAGGCCGAGCATCTTGCACGTGAACTGGGCCTACGCGACGACCTGCGGCTGCTCGGCCAGCAGCGGCCCGAACCGATCCTGCAGTCCAGCGACCTCTTCCTCCTGCCCAGCCGCAGCGAGAGCTTCGGGCTCTCCGCGCTCGAGGCCATGGCGTGCGGAGTGCCGGTGCTCGGCTACAGCTCCGGTGGGCTGCCCGAGGTGGTCGAGGATGGCATCTCCGGAGTGCTCTGCCCGGAGGGCAGCGACATCTGCCTCGGCACCCTGGCTGCCAATCTGCTCGACGATCAGCCCCGTTACCTGGCCATGCGTGCCGCCGCCCGCCTCAGGGCCGAGCAGTTCGCGCCCAAGCCGATCGTCGACCGCTACGAGCGCGAGCTGCTCGCCTTGATCGGCGAGGGCGAGCGGCAGGCCACCGCCTGACGCTCGTGCAGCAGGGTCGCGATGGTCAGGCGCGCGGATGCGCCCTGCGGTAGACTTCGCGCAGCGCCTCGATGGTCAGGTGGGTGTAGATCTGGGTGGTATTGAGGCTGCTGTGTCCGAGGAGCTCCTGCACCGAGCGAATGTCCGCCCCGGCCTGCACCAGATGGGTGGCGAAGCTGTGGCGCAGGGTATGGGGGCTGGTCTTGGGCGAGAGCCCGGCAGCAGCGAGGTGGTGCCGTAGGATGCGTCCGACATCTCGGGTGGAGAGGCGCTTGCCGCCGCCTGAATGGTATTTTGCGCTCGCGCAGCTCAGGAAGCTGGCGCGCCCAGCCACTGTTCGGCCATGGGTCGCATCGCGCGTGGCGCGGTAGGCCTCGAAGGCCCGCACCGCCGGTGCACCGAGCGGAGCGAGGCGCTCCTTGCGCCCTTTGCCGCGCAGCAGCACGACTGTGCCGATGAGATCGAGGTGGCGGTCCTCGATCGCGACCAGTTCGCCGACGCGCATCCCGGTGCTGTACATCACCTCCAGGATCGCCCGGTCGCGCCGCGCGGCCTCGTCATCGCCGCTCGGGGCGCTCAGCAGCGCCTCGATGTCGTGGAGCTCGAGATAATGGGGGAGCTTCCTGCCTACGCGCGGAGTGCGCAGCATGCTCGCCGGATTGGCGCTCAGGCGCTCGCTGACGGCGAGGAAGCGGCCGAAGGCGCGCAATGCTGCCACCGTCCTCGCCATCGTCGCGGGTGCGGGTCCCGCCGCGCGCGCATCACCGGCACGCACGGCGAGCCATTCCCGCATCAGCCCGGGGGTCAGATCGACGACCCGGCAGGCGGGGTGATGCTCGGCCGCCCAGGCGACCAGGGCATCGAGCTCGTGCTGGTAGGCACGCAGCGTATGCAGGCTCGATCCCCGGGCGTCGCGCAGGTGGGCGATGAACGCGGCGGCGGATTCAGCGAGGGTTTCGCTCGTCGCTTCGGTCACTGGCATGCCCCGGGCGACCGGCGATCAGAGTGGATCGATGCGGTTGAGGCCGCCGCAGTGCACGCAGACTGCATTGTAGCTCTCGGTCTTGACCAGGACCAGGAAGACCTTGTGGCAATGGGCGCAGGAGACCGCCCGCGAGGCGGGCCCGCCCCCGGAATGGGCTGGCTCACCCGGACCAGGCGGCTGGCCGGTCGGAGCCGGCAGATGCGAGCCGCTGATGCTGCGTCGGATGCGGGTGGTGGTGGGATTGGGGTTGATGATGCCGCCCGGCGGTTGACTGAAGATGCTCGAAGGCCTGCGCTTATAGCCGGCCGGCTTCACTGGTGGCTCGGCGGTGCGCCTGGTGAAGGAGGTGGTCGGATACTGGCTGGCGGGAGGGTCCGCGGTCTGCCCAGGCAGCACCGGCTGGATCGGCGGCGGCGTAAAGAAGCCGGTCGGAGGCAGGAAGGCGCCGGTCTGCGGCAGGGGTGTTGGGTTGCGCGGCTGGTTGTAGGGCCCGCTGGGGAGCTGGAAGGCGTCCGAGGACGGCGAGCGGCTCGAGCGAGCCACCGGAACGACAATGGGAGGGGGTGGGGTTCCCGCGCCGGGTTTGCGTTCGAGCGCCTCCTCCGCTCCGGGTTGCACGCCGCCATCGCCTTGGCTCGGGGCATCCCTGCGGTATGAGGACGTCGCTGGGCGAGCCACCCGCGAGGTGCCGAAGAAGGGCTGGTCGGAATTCTGCGACGGCTGGACTGAGCGCGTGCCGCCGCGCCGGTTGGAGACTTCCTCGATGATGCGTTCGAAGCGCCGCAATTCGAGCGGCTTGTCGAGCAGGGCCATGCAATTGAGCTGCGCGGCCTGTTGGGCGAGGGAGGGATTCATCGCGCCGAAACCGGTATAGAGGACCAGCGGCACATGGATCATCCGCCGGCGCAGCTCCTGGAGCAGCGTCAGACCATCCATGCCTGGCATGGCGACATCGCTGATCACCAGGTCGTAGCTGGCATTGGTCCGCTGGCGCCGCATCACTGCATCGAGGGCTTCGGAGCCGTTGCCGCAGGTTTCGACCTGATGCGAGCGGGATAGCAGGAATTCGGTCAAGAACAGGATGCTGTCTGGACGATCGTCGACGACCAAGATGTGCAGGGAGGAGGCCATAGAGCCTGCTGTTTCGTAGTCTTCGCGAATCATGCACGCAAGGGGAATCCGCGCAAACATCTGGTGGCAATGGTGTACAGCCAGGACCCCTTCGCCCGCACCGGCCGGCCTTGCCTACGGTGCCGGCGTCTTGACCATGCGCAAATGGCATCACGCAACCGCCAGCTGCTGACAGCGGTCATAACGCTTG
This sequence comes from Planctomycetota bacterium, assembly GCA_003136555.1. GTDB lineage: Bacteria > Planctomycetota > UBA11346 > UBA11346 > UBA11346 > BOG-1363. The sequence continues at coordinate 11,748 of PLEW01000124.1, forward strand.
CCATAACCCTGGTGCTGGCCTGGAGCGGTGTCTGGCGTGCGGCGTGGCAGCATCTCGCCGGCGGCATTGCGCCCTGGCAGCGTGCGATCAGCCCGACCTTCACCACCGATGCGAGCGTGGAGCAGCAGCTGGCGACCGCGCGCGAGCAGCTGGTGGAGGTCAATGCCGAGAACGTGCTGCTGCGCACCCGATTGGGCGAATACCTCTCGATCCGCGGCGAAGGGGGCATCCCACCGGAGCAGGTGGTGGTGGTGCGGGCCCGCATCATCGGCAGGACCCAGCGGCAGGGGCGCCGCTTCATCGAGCTCGATGCCGGGGCGGTCGATGGTGTGGCCAAGGGCATGGCGGTATGCGCAGGCTGGAGCCTGGTCGGCCTGGTCGCCGGGGTGCAGGAGGGTCGCTGCCTGGTCCAGCAGCTGAGCGACAGCGAGAGCCGGGTACCGGCCCTGCTCATGGATTCCGAGAAGATGATCGCCGAAGGGGTGCTGACCGGTATTGGCAAACGCGGCCTCTTTCTGCTCGACTTCATCGAGGATCGCGGCGGCATCGAGGTGACCAAGGGCATGCACGTGGTCAGCGCCGGTTCGGATGCCCGCCTGCCCCCGGGCTTGGTGATCGGCACCGTGAGCGACTCATCGCGCTCATCGACAGCCAACCACTGGCGGGTGGAAGTGACGCCGCTACGTGTTGCCGAGGCCTGCGAGACCCTGCTGGTGCTGCGCTTCGCCAATCCACCGCGCTGAACCGGCCCTGAAGGCCGCCAGCTTCCGGTTGCAGGCACAGGCTGTGCCGCGAGGAGGCAGCAAGGCTTGCGGGATTCTTCGGCTCCCGCTACATTGCCCGCCATGCCTGCCTGCCTGAGATGCGTCGTGCTGCTGTTGACCTGCCTGATGCTGGTTGCCCCTTCGGCGGAGAGCACCCATCCTGACTCCAAGCTGGAGGCCATGCTCGCAGATGCCCTGGCGGTCATCCGCATCAATGATCCGCGCTGGCTGGATCGCGAAGTCACCAAGTTCGCCGCGACCCTGGGCATCGATCCGGCGCCCCTGCGCAGCCAGCTGGGGCGGCTGCTGTTCCGCTGCCAGGCGCTCGATGGCATCGATCTCACCCGGCCGGCCTTGCTCGCCTGGCGGACAGGGCCGGCGCCCCTGCTGGCGATCATCCCGCTGACCAACCGCCGCCTGTTCCTCGACGGCTTCGGCGTGAGCCTGGGGGACGACGCTCCGCTGATCCGGATCGGCGAACGCGATGGCACAGTGGTGTACAGCCAGAACACCAACGATGGCTTGGTCGAGTACCGTCTGCTGGTCAGCGACCAGGCCGCGTATCTGGCACGCACGACCGAGGAATGCCGCGCGCTCTCAGAACACGTGGCCGCGACCGCCCTCGGCGCGGCGCCATTGTCGTTTACCGCCAATGCCGCCTTCCTGGCCGCGCTCGAGGTCGACCCCTTCACCCTGCTTCCCGACAGCGCGCAGCCTGCCCTGGCACGCACTTTCCGCCCGCTCGCGACGGTCCTGTGGCATGAGCTGATCACGCAGCTCGATCATGTCACCATCGACCTGCACGAGTCGGGCGAGGATGGGCTGCTGATCAGCGCCCTCCTATACTCCCTGCCGATGTCCCAGCTCGGGGTATGGGTCGGCAACCAGCGCAACCAGCCCGGGCACCTGCTGTCGGTCGTGCGCACCCCGACGACCGTCCTGTCGCTGTCGGGCAGCGTCCTCTGGCAGGGCCAGGGCGAGCGTCTCGGCCAGATCATCGGCTCGGTAGTCAAGCACCCCTACGGCGCGAGCTGGACGGGGACGGTGGATGAGCTGTGGCGGGGGATGTGGGCGATCCTGGACCGCTCCGGACCATTCGCATCCGCCCTCGACCTGGAATACCAGGGTGCCAAGTCGGTCTGGGAGGGGCGCTACCTCGCCGAGCAGCAGCGCGCACCTGAGCTGGTCACGGTGGTCAACAGCATCGTCCAGACCCTCGGCGGCCAGGCCGGCGACGCGGTTGGCGCGGCAAGCGCGACCGGCTTCCACCAGAGCTTCGGCACTGCTGCGGACCAGGGCGGCATGCCGCCCTGCCAGCTCGCCCTGCTCTCCAACGAGCGCCAGGTGGTGGCCGTCCTCTCGGCCTCGCGGGATCCGGTGCAGGTGGCGGGTGACATCTTCAACCGCAGCGCCAACGTGCTGCCGCCCGAAGCCATTCCATGCATCGGCTCGATCGGCATCAATTTCACCCCCCTGCTGCGGGCCCTGGTCCAGATCGCCGGCGGGGCGCCCCAGCCAATCCTGCCCAGCGCCGAGACCGCGCTGGTGATCAAGGCGATGCCGCAAGGGCAGCTCTCCCTCGATGCTGTGCTGCCGGTCCAGGCGCTTGCCCAGCTGGTGCGCGATTCGGGCATCCAGCAGACCACGGGCAACACGGGCAACACGGGCAAGTAGCCAGGCGGGGAGCCGGTAGGTGGACTGCTCGCCGAGCTGGGACGTTGATTTTCAGTTTTATCGAGTCCCCAGCGAGTTAAGAACCTGACGCCTGAACCACTGACCAGCCCGAGGACCTGACATGCCCGCACCCGCCACCAAGATAGCCATGCTGACCGCCGGAGGTCTTGCGCCATGCCTCTCATCTGCCGTCGGAGGCCTGATCGAGCGCTATACCGATCTGGCACCCCAGCATGAGGTCATAGGCTATCTGTGCGGCTACAAGGGTCTGCTCATGGGTGAGCATGTGAAGGTCACTGCCGAGGTCCGCGCCCAGGCGGGCATCCTCCATCGCCATGGCGGCTCCCCCATCGGCAACTCGCGGGTCAAGCTCACCAACGTCGCTGATTGCGTGAAGCGGGGGTTGATCAAGGAAGGGGATGCGCCCCTGGCGGTCGCCGCCAAGCGCTTGGCCGACGATGGCGTGACCATCCTGCACACCATAGGCGGCGACGACACCAACACCACCGCCGCCGAGCTGGCCTCCTACCTCAAGAGCAACGGCTACAACCTGACCGTGGTCGGTCTGCCCAAGACCATCGACAACGACGTCTATCCGATCCGCCAATCGCTGGGTGCCTGGACGGCGGCGGACCAGGGCGCCGCCTTCTTCCAGAACGTGGTCAACGAGCAGAGCGCCAATCCGCGCATGCTCATCGTCCATGAGGTCATGGGCCGCAGCTGCGGCTGGCTGACCGCAGCGACGGCGCGCTCCTACCGCGAACGCCTGCGGCACATGGATTTCGTCCCCGGCTTCAACCTCGATCGCAGCCATATGGAGGTGGACGGGGTGTACATCCCCGAGATCGCCATCGACATCGAGGCGGAGGCCAGGCGCCTGAAGCAGAAGATGGACCGCAAGGACTGCATCAACATCTTCGTCAGCGAGGGAGCCTGCGTCGGCCAGATCGTCAAGGAGCTCGAATCGCGGGGCGAGAGCATCGAACGCGATGCCTTCGGACACGTCAAGCTCGACAAGGTCAACGTCGGGAGCTGGTTCTCCAAGCAGTTCGCCAAGCTCATCGGCGCGGAGAAGGTGCTGGTCCAGAAATCGGGCTACTTCGCCCGCGCCGCTGCGGCCAACGGCGAGGATCTGCGCCTGATCAAGAGCATGGTCGATCTCGCGGTCGACTGCGGGCTGCGTGGCATCGGCGGGGTGATCGGCCACGACGAGGAGCGCGGCGGCGTGCTGCGGGCGATCGAATTCGAGCGCATCAAGGGGGGCAAGCCCTTCGACACCGCCCAGGCGTGGTTCGATGAGCTGCTGAAGGGCATCGGACAGCCGCTCGGCACCAGGGTCCAGGTGGCGCATGGCGGCGGCGGCGATTCCTGATCATGCGCTATCTCGTCACCGGCGCAGCGGGTTTCATCGGCTTCCACTGCTGCCAGCGGCTGCTCGCCCAGGGCCACGACGTCATCGGCATCGACAATCTCAATGCCTACTATGATCAGGCGCTCAAGCGCGCCCGCCTCGCCCTGCTCGCCGGGTCTTGGACCTTCCATGAGCTGGACATCGTCGAGCGGGCCGGCATGGAGCAGCTGTTCGCCCGCGGCGGCTTCGAGCGCGTGATCCATCTCGCCGCCCAGGCGGGCGTGCGCGCCAGCCTGACTACGCCGGAGACCTACTTCGACACCAACCTGGTGGGCTTCGGCAACGTGATCACCGCCGCCAGCAGGCATCGCGTCGGCCATTTCGTCTATGCGAGCTCGAGCTCGGTGTATGGCCTCAATGCCACCTTGCCCTTCAGCACCCACAAGCCGGTCGATCACCCGCTCAGCCTCTACGCCGCGACCAAGAAGGCGAATGAGCTGATCGCCCACTCCTACTCCCACTGCTTCGGCCTGCCGACCACCGGCCTGCGCTTCTTCACCGTCTATGGACCGTGGGGGCGGCCGGACATGGCGCTCTATTCCTTCACCCAGGCGATCATCAAGGGCGAGCGCATCCAGCTGTACAACAACGGTCGGATGCGGCGATCCTTCACCTACATCGACGACATCGTAGAGGGCGTGCTGCGCATCGCGGATAGGGTCGCGGCCCCGGATGCGCAGTTCGATGCCCGCGTCCCGGATCCCGCCTCCAGCTCAGCGCCCTACCGCGTCTACAACATCGGCAACCACCGCTCGGAGGAGCTCACCACCTACGTGCGCCTGCTCGAGGAGAGCATCGGCACCAAAGCGATCATCGAGTTCATGCCGCTCCAGATCGGCGACGTGACCGCGACCGAGGCGGACATCTCCGACCTCAACCATGACGTCGGCTTCACTCCCTCGACCACCGTGGCGGTCGGCATCCCGCGCTTCGTCAGCTGGTTCCGGCAGTACCACCGGCTCTGAGAGCCGAACGTGCCGTCCGCGGCATCGAGATGGGGGTTCCCAGGGCATAGACCGGACGGCGATCGCCGTTAGCCTAAGGACCTCAGCGGCGCCGGTAGCTCAACTGGATAGAGCATCGGACTTCGGATCCGACGGTTGGGGGTTCAAATCCCTCCCGGCGCGCCAATTGCCCGTGAACGGCGCGTCCATCGCCCCCTGCATGACGGCAGCTGCTGAGAAGGCGCATGCGGGTTGGCAGACGGCCACCGTTTGTGGCCATTGCCCAGGTCGAGCATCTACCCTGGACTGGAGGATGGCTTGATCGCACCCCGGGACTTGAAGCGCTGGATGAGCGCATTCCTGTCGCTGGCCGCAAGCGGCGAGGTCGGTGAGGCATTCGCCCGCCATGTCGATCCGGATTCCTTCATCCACCATAACCAGCACGTCAGGCACGGCAGGGAATCGCTGATCGCGGCGATGAAGGACAGCGCAGCGCGGAGGCCGAAGCGCTCGTTCACGGTCATCATGGCGATCGAGGAGGGGGATCGGGTGATGACCTGTTCCCACGTCCAGATGCCCGACGCCGGTGTCGCCATCGCGGTCGTCCATATCGCACGCTTCCAAGGCGACCGCATCGTCGAATTGTGTGATGTGGGGCACGTCATCGCCAAGGACTCGCAGAACGAGCAGGGCATGTTTTGAAGGGGAGGCCCAGTAAGGCGATTGCAAGTGCGGGTGCTGCCGGTGAGCGGATGCTATTTCTTGGTGTTGGCCCGGATCTCCTCGAGCACGGCGACGATCGACTGGAGCACGATCTGGTTGCCGGCGTTCGCTTCATCCTCGATGGCGAAGGTGGGCTGGACCCTGGCATCCGCGCAGATGACCACCAGCAGGTTCGATACCAGGCGCTGTGCCGATTCCTGGCTGATCGGGATGCCCTTGGCCTTGATCTTATCAATTGCGTCGTCGACGATCTGGACCGCTCCTTCGACGACAATCCTGCGGGCGCCGATCAGCGCCTGGGCCTGCTGGCGGATGAGCATCTGGGGGGCGATCTCCGGCGCATACGTCAGATCCGACAGCTCGAAGCTCAGCACCGACAATCCCACCGACGTGACCTTGGCTTGCAGGATCGCCACCATCTCGGCGCCGATCTTCGCCGCCTCCGACTTGAGGCAGTGGCCATCCGGGGACTCGTAGGGGTATTTGGAGGCGATCTGCTTGATGACCGCCACCGCCTGGGCGCGGATGAAGGCATGGAAGTCATCGACATTGAGGGCGGCGAATGCGCTGTTCGAGACCTTGTAGGTGCAGATCGCCGCCATGATGATTGGATTCGCATTCGCATCCGCGACCGTGGTCTTGTGCAGCTCGATGGCGTGCTGGCGCGTGCTGATCTTGAGCAGTCGGCGGCCGAAGATGTTGAGGAAGTAGATCCCCGGCTTGCTCTTGACCGTACGTAGCGTGCCCCAGTAGAGGACGGCCAGCTCCTCGTTGGGGTTGAGGATGTACCAGCTGGCAAGCAGGGTGAACGGCAGGGCGAGCAGTCCGAGGATCAGGCTGAGGGGATTCATGCGGGTGGTCTCCGAGGATCGCTGGTCGCCTGCCGCTGGCGCATCAGGGCGGCTGGACGGCAGCCGGCCGGTGCCACCGCACTGCCGCACTCGCCCGCCGGCGCCCGATCACTGAGGGGTTGGAGGGCCATCCGCACGGCAGCCGGGTTCAGGTATCGTATGCCGCCGCCGGCGGACCGGTGGAGGGGTCGAGCCAGCGCGCGAACGACGGGATGAGTTGGGACAGCTGCGCCGAGGTGAAGGGCTTGATCACGTAGCTCTCCACCTGGAGCTCCTTGCAGCGCAGCCGGTCGCTCTCGCGGTTCGAGCCGGTGAGGACGACCAGGGGGATCGACTGGTAGCGCGGATGGGTGCGCAGGTAGCCGAGGAAGTCGCGGCCGTCGACCTGCGGCAGGGTCAGGTCGAGGACGATCAGGCTCGGCCGCGGACCGCCGGCCGGGGTGCCGGTCTGGTCGAGGTAGACCAGCGCCTCGAAGGCGTCCGGGAAGCTCAGGAGCTCGGCCTTGAGGCCGCTGACCTGGAACGCTCGCCGGAACAGATCGCGGTCATCATCGCTATCGTCGATATGCATAACGCGGGGTAGATCTGGCATGCCGACGACGATCCTAGCCGGACCTCAGGCATAGCAACATGCCGGCACGGTCGAGAACCGCCGAGGACGCGGGGGGCTGATTTTATATGATTGACTTCGATCATATAATGCTACGCTGCCCGGTATGCGCGTGGCTGATGAGGTGGTTCGGACGCGGCGGCAGGAGGTCGCTCAGCTGCTCGCCCGACACCAGTACCTGGCGGTGTCCGAGCTCTGCGCACGCTTCGCCATCAGTCCGGCGACGGCACGCCGCGACCTTGCCGCCCTGGCGGCGGAACGCTCGATAACGCGCACCTATGGCGGTGCGCTGGTGGAATTCAACCAGCGCTTCCGCTCTTTCGGAGAACGTCGCGAGCACAGCGCCCAGGCCAAGGGCCGCATCGCCGCCGCCGCCGTGACCCTCATCGCCCCGGGCACCGTCTGCTACCTGGACGGCGGCAGCAGCGTCTATGCCCTGGCCCAACTGCTCGCCGCCGGCGGCCCGCGTCCGCTGACCATCGTCACCATCAATCTCCCCGCTGCCGAGCTGCTGGCGCAATGCGACGGCATCGAGCTCAATCTCCTCAGCGGCCAGTACCTGCGCCGGCAATCCGTCTTGCTCGGCGACAAGACCCAGGCGGCAGCCCGCCTGTGGCGCTATGACCGGGCTTTCCTCGGTGCCGAGGCGGTCAACGCCCGTGGGACCTGGAACTCGATGCCGGAGGTGGTGCAGGTCCAGCGGGCGGTGGCCAAGAACGCCCGCTCCACCTGTTTCCTGGTCGATGCGCAGAAGCTCGGCGCCACCGCCCCCGAATTCCTGCTGCCCTGGACCCGCATCGACCGCGTGGCCTGCGATGCCGGGCTCGAGCGCTTCGACGAGCTGGGCATCCCGGTTGCGCGCAAGCAGCTGCTGCTGGCTTGAGATGCCACGCCGCATCCGCGACCGGGGCGGTGGCCGCGGCAGGGCAGAGCGCCCGCATCGGTGGTGAGGGATGTCAGCAGGTATCGCGAACGACTGGGTCGACTACGAGCGGCCGTGCCGTGAGCTGACCAAGGGTACGTGTCCGGCCAATTCC
>PLEW01000146.1 GCA_003136555.1 Planctomycetota bacterium
GGCAATTCCGGTGGCCCGCTGGTGCTGCCCGCTGACGGCGGCGGGGAGGTCATCGGGGTCAACACCGCGATGGTCCGCTCCGGCCAGAACCTCTGCTTCGCCATCCCCGCCAGCACCGCCATCCGCGTCACCGCCGAGCTGATCCGCTCTGGCCGCATCAGCCGCAGCGCGATCGGCATGCACGGGCATGGGGTGCCGCTGCTGCGCACGGTGGTGCGCTTCCATGGGCTGACGCAGGACCACGCGCTGTTCGTCACCGCGGTNNCCCGCCAGCCCGGCGCATGCCGCTGGCCTGAGCGCCGGCGACTACATCATCGCCTGCGCCGGGGAGCAGGTGCTCAGCCAGGACGATCTCTTCCGCGTGCTCACCCGGCATCCGGCCGCGACACCGCTCCAGCTCTCGGTGCTGCGCGGCGCCACCCGCGTCGAGCTCACCGTGGTGCCGACGCAGCGCTGAGCTGACGGCGCGGCGCGGCGAGGGGGGTCAGCGGCGGCCGGCCCGCTGCCAGGGCCGCAGAGCTTCAGGAGGGCAGCAGATGGCCGATCCCGCACGCAGCGTCCCGGAGAACCAGGCGGGCGACTTCTTCGTCGANNCACCTGCATCGACTGCGATACCTGCCGGCAGGTCGCGCCGCTGGTGTTCGCCGCGGCGGACGGCCATTCCTACGTCCAGCTGCAGCCGGACGCGTCCGCGCTCACCAGCGCGGCGCACGCGCTGCTGTGCTGCCCGACCGCATCGATCGGCGCACGGTCACGGCATGCACGCGCCGCAGTCGCTGCGGCGGTGGCGGACTTCCCGCTGCCCATCGCTGAGGGGGTATGGTCGTGCGGCTTCAATGCCGCCGGCTCCTTCGGCGCGCACAGCTACCTGCTGCACCACCCGCAGGGGCACTGGCTGATCGACTCCCCACGCTGGCAGCCGCAGCTGGCGCGCTCCCTCGCGGACCTCGGCGGGGTGGCGCGCATCTTCCTCACCCACCGCGACGATGTCGCCGACGCACAGCGCTATGCGCGGCACTTCTCGGCCCAGGTGGTGATCCATGAGCTGGATGCCGACGCCTATCCGCATGCCGACCGCCTGATCCACGGCCAGGCGGTCCAGCAGCTGGCGGAGGGCCTCCAGTGCCTGCCGCTCAGCGGGCACACCGCCGGCAGCATGGCGCTGCTGGCCCATGGGCGCTACCTCTTCAGCGGCGATCACCTGTGGTGGAGCCGCACCCAGGGCCGCCTGGCGGCCTCGCGCTCGGCCTGCTGGCATTCCTGGAGCGAGCAGTGCGCCTCCATGCGCCGCCTCGCCGAGCTGCCCTTCACCTGGGTGCTGCCCGGACACGGTGAGCGCATCGCCCTCGATCCCGCTGCCAGGCAGCGCGAACTCGCCGGGCTGATCATGCGCATGGAGCAGCCCGGAGATCCCGACGGCTGACGCCCGGCGTCAGCGGCCGTGGTGGCCGAAGAACGGGATCGGCAGCGGGAAGGGGAAGCCCACCACCGGGTGGTGGTAGTAGCCGCCGCCATAATAGCCGTGGCTGGATCCGTAATAGCCACCGTAATAGCCGCCGTAGTAGGGGTAGCCGTAACCGTAGCCGTAGCCGTAGATCGGCGCGCCGATCACCACCGAGCTGGAGTAGTCCACCCCCGGTGCCTGCTCGACCACCACCGTATCGCCCGCCGGCTGCTGGACCACCGAGGGTGGCGGGATCTGCTGGCCGGCCACCGGCGGGGGTTCGGCGGAGAGCTCCTCATAATGGGCGGGGATCCACACCCATTTGCCTGCCGGATCAGTGACCCAACGGCCATCCGCCCAGGCCAGGGTGGTCTGCGGCGGAACCTGGGACGGCTGCCAGCTGCCGGAGCGCCAGGTGTACTCGGCTCCGGTCCACTCCCAGCGGCCAGGCACCCAGAGGTAGCCGGCCGCCTGCCAGGACGCCGGCACCGGATGTGACGGTGGCGGCGGGGGGGAGGTGGGCCCGGCCGGCTGGACGGCGACCGGCGGCGGTGGTGGCGCGGTGGACGCCGTGGCGGCTGCCATTACGGGCGGTGGGGCATCGCCGGCGGTCACTGCGGCTGCGCCCACGCCGACGGCCAGGAGCGAGGCCAGGGTGGTGATGCGGGTGGCGGCGAGGAGTGTCATGGCGACCTCAAACGCTATTAAGAGGGAGGGCTGGGACGAGCTGAGAGGATGGCGGGAACGGCTGGAGGCGACCAGAAGCTGGGGCGCCGGAGCGCTCAAAGCACCAGGATGCGTGTCGCGCGCACGTCGCGGACCAGGCGACATTCGGTGTCGATACTCCTGCACTCATGGGGACGTCCCCTGCGCCGCCAGCTGACATCACCGGGCCGCGTTGGTGGGAGCCGAGACTCCTCAGGGGGGTCAACGGCAGCGCCGATCGCTGGTATGATTCCGGGTCGGACGATGCCTGCGGTCACGGCGCATCACCCAGCGGAGTCCTGGGGTCGTATGAAACGCTTCGCCGGCGTCGTCCTGCCCGCATCCTGCACGCCCTGCCGGCGTCAGTTATGCATACGATTGTATTGCTCTAACTCGGAATGTGGTTGATGGTTGTGTCTACAAACGACCTCGGATATCCTGTCACATCCACATCCCGCCGGCGTTCCCTAGCCTGCGCGGCGCGCGGGTGCACCCGTGCGCCAGGGCCCTCTTCTCCTACGACCAGTCCCGTCGTAGACCCCGTCCACGACCCGTCCCTTCTCTGGAGCGACCATGGCTGATCCCCAACCCACCACTGGCAACGTCGCACGTCAGGCCCCCGAAGGGGCGGCGGTGCCCAACGACAAGCAGCTCGTGGCCCAGGCGCAGGTGGCCTTCGAGGAGATCCGCGGCGAGCTCGCCAAGGTGATCGTCGGCCAGGATACCGTCATCGAGGAGCTCCTGATCGCGATCTTCGCCAAGGGCCATTGCATGCTCGAGGGCGTGCCCGGCCTGGCCAAGACCCTGCTGATCTCGACCCTGGCGCGCACCCTGCACCTGTCGTTCAAGCGCATCCAGTTCACCCCCGACCTGATGCCCTCCGACATCGTCGGTACCGAGGTCCTGCAGGAGGACCCGGTGACCAAGGCGCGGGTGTTCAAGTTCCTCCGCGGCCCGATCTTCTCCAACATCGTGCTGGCGGACGAAATCAACCGNNCCCAAGACCCAGGCCGCGCTGCTCGAGGCGATGCAGGAGAAGAGCGTCTCGGTCGGCAACGACCAATTCAAGCTCGACCAGCCGTTCTTCGTGCTCGCGACCCAGAACCCGATCGACCAGGAAGGCACCTACCCGCTGCCCGAGGCGCAGCTTGACCGCTTCATGTTCAAGGTCTTCGTCGGCTACCCGTCCGATGACGAGGAGCTCGAGATCATGCGCCGCGTCGCCAGCCCGGCGATGGCCACCGCCGAGAAGGGCGTGCGCCAGGTGCTCAACGGCGATCAGATCAAGGCCTTCCAGCAGCTGGTGCTGCGCGTGCCGGTCGCCGACCATGTGCTGCAGTACGCCAAGGCCCTGGTGCGCGCCACGCGGCCGGCCAGCGAGGAGTCGCCCGACTTCATCAAGGAATGGATCTCCTGGGGTGCCGGACCGCGTGCGAGCATCAACCTCATCCTCGCGGCCAAGGCGCGGGCGGTGCTCTACGGCCAGTTCCATGCGACCATCGAGGACATCGATGCGGTGGCGGTGCCGGTGCTGCGCCATCGCATCGCCTGCAGCTATACCGCCACGGCCGAGGACATCACCACCGACATCGTGGTGGCGAAGCTCATCGCCAGCATCCCCAAGCATGAGAAGCAGCCGGCCGCGGTGGCCAAGCGGTGAGCGGTCGGCCACCGGCCGTGCGGCCGGTCGGCCACTCCGGCCCCGCTCCGGCTGCCACCTTCACTCGCTCCTCGATGCGGATGTCTTAGCGCATGGCCAAAACCTATCTCGATCCGAAGATCCTGGCCAAGATCAGCCGGCTTGACCTCAAGGCCAAGTACGTCGTCGAAGGCTTCATCTCGGGCATGCACAAGAGCCCGTACAAGGGCTTCAGCGTCGAATTCGCGCAGCACCGCGGCTACGTCGCCGGCGACGACCTCAAGCATCTCGACTGGCGCGTCTACGCCAAGAACGAGCGCCTCTACATCAAGCAGTACGAGGCCGAGACCAACCTGGTGACCACCATCCTGATGGATGCCAGCAGCTCGATGGCCTATACCAGCCCGAACGCCAAGGGTGCGAGCGCCAAGCTCGAGTACGCCAAGCTGGTGGTGGCCTCGCTCAGCTACCTGGTGCTCGGCCAGAGCGATGCGGTGGCGGTGGGGGTGTTCGATCAGGAGATCAAGGACTTCGTCCCGCGCTCGACGCGCAAGGTGCACATCAACCGCATCTGCGCCACCCTGGCCAAGATCGAGCCGCAGAACAAGACCGGGGTCGGCGCGGTGATGCATGCGATCGCCGAGCGGGTCAAGCGGCGCGGCATCATCGTCGTGGTGAGCGACCTGTTCGACACCTTGGAGGACGTGCTCTCGGGCATCCAGCACCTGCGCCACGACGGCCACGAGGTGGTGCTGCTGCACCTGCTCGACCGCGACGAGCTGACCTTCCCCTTCGAGGGCCTGGTGCAATTCAAGGGCCTGGAGATCGCCAACCAGGTGCTCTGCCATCCGCGCATGGTCAAGAAGACCTACCTCGAGGAGCTGCACAAGTTCCTCACCGCGGTCAAGGGCGCCTGCACGCGCAATGGCGTGGACTACGTGCAGATCTCCACCGATACGCCGGTCGACATCGCGCTCTCGGCCTACCTCACCAGCCGTGAGCGCATGATGCTCAGCGGCGGACGCGGGGCGGGACGCTGATGAGCTTCCTCAACGCCTTCCTCGCCGGCTTCGCCGCCCTCGCCGCCATCCCGATCATCATCCACCTGCTCAACCAGCGCCGCTTCAAGGTGGTGTCCTGGGCGGCGATGGAATTCCTGCTCGCCACCATCGAGAAGAACTCCCGCCGGCTGCAGCTGCGCGACATCATCCTGATGGCCCTGCGCGCCGCCGCGATCGCCTTCCTCGCGCTCGCCCTCGCGCGCCCGACCATCGCTCCCGGCGGGCTCAGCCTGATCGGGCAGCAGGGCGAGACCGCCGCGGTGGTGCTGCTCGACAACAGCCTGTCGATGGGCTACCAGGTCGGCAACGAGACGCGCTTCGCCCTCGCCAAGCGCAAGGCCAAGGAGATCATCGAGCACCTGCCGCCGGGCTCAGGTGTCGCCCTGGTGCTGGTCAGCGACATCCCGGTGGACGACATCCCCGAGCCCAGCCACGACATCGCCTTCGCGGTCTCCGAGGTGGGCAAGGCGCCGCTCTCCGACGGCGGCACCGACATCGCCGGCGGAATCGCGCGCGCGTGGAAGATCCTGAAGACCGCGCCGGCGGTGAGCAAGGAGATCTACCTGATCACCGACAACCAGGCCAACGGCTGGCCGTCGGCCGACAATGCCGCCTGGAGCAAGCTCTCCGACGAGATCGCTGCGGCCAAGCCGGCGCCCAAGCTCTTCGTCACCCACGTCGGCGACGGCGCCACCGACAATGTCTCGGTCGACAGCCTGGTCGCCGAGGACGAGCAGGTCACCACCGAGAGCGACGTCGGCTTCATCGCCACGGTGCACAGCCACGGCACCGCCCCGGCGCACGGCGTGAGCGTCGAGCTGCAGGTCGGCGACGGCAAGGCGGGGCCGATGCGCACGGTCGCCAGCCAGGTGCTCGACAGCGTCGACGGCGTGCAGCAGGTGCGCCTGGAGACGCGCTTCACCGAGGGCGGCGACCACCGGGTGGCGGTCACCACCGGCATCGACCACCTGCCGGCGGACAATTCCCGCTACCTGGCGCTGTCGGTGATCGACCGCGTGCGCGTGCTGATCATCGATGGCAGCCCGGCCGAATCCGGCCAGGGCTTCGGCGGCGAGAGCGACTTCCTCAAGGCCGCGCTTTCCCCGCGCGACCTCGATGCCGAGGAGCACAAGGCGCTGATCGACACCGAGGTCACCAGCCTCGCCGGTCTGGCGGACAAGACCCTGCGCGACTTCAGCGCGGTGATCCTCGCCAACCTCGGGGAGCTGCCGCCCGGCCTGGTCGAGGGGCTGAAGACCTACGTCAAGGCCGAGGGCCATGGCCTGATCATCTTCCTCGGCGACAACGTCCAACCCGGGCGCTACAACCAGCTGCTCTACGACCAGGCCGGCCTGCTGCCCGGCAGGCTGAGCGAGCACATGATCGAGGCGGATGAGGAGGCCGGCGCCGGCAAGGAGCACGGCTTCGGCTTCGCGACCAGCAACCTCAGCCATCCGGTGGTGTCCTTCTTCGCCGACAAGGAGACCCAGCCGTTCCTCGCCCAGCCGCGCTTCCGCAAGGCCTTCACGGTCGAGATCCCGGCCGCGGATCTGATCGCGTCACCGGCTGCCCCGGGTGCCACCGCCCCGGCGCCCGGGGCCAGCGCTCCAGCTCCGGCGCCCACCCCTGCACCCGGCACGGCGCCGGCGGCTGGCAGCGGCAGCGTTGCGGTGGTGGCACGCTTCCAGGGCCTCCAGCCGGCGATCATCGAGCGCTCCACCGGCCGCGGCAAGGTGCTGCTGTTCGCCTCGAGCGCCAGCCGCAGCTGGGGCGATTTCCCGCTGCGTCCGGCCTTCCTCATGCTCGCCCGGCGCATGGTCGCCGAGGTCGCGGGCGCGCACCAGCCGGACAAGACCATGCTGGTGCACGACCGCATCGTCGAGACCTTCGGCGCCAAGGAGGCCGGGGCGGCGGTGACGGTGCGCGATCCGCGCGGCGGCAGCTCGCAGATCACCGCGCTGCTGACCCAGTCCGGCGAGCTCAGCCAGGTGGAGGACAGCGACACCCATTTCGCCGGCTTCTACCAGCTCACCCGCCCGGGCGCGGAGGCCATCCACATCTTTGCCGTCAATCCGCCGCGCGCCGAGAGCGAACTGGAAGCCCTCGACGAGGCGAGCCTGCGCGCGCGCTTCCCCAAGCTCGACTTCCAGTGGCTCGACGGCCATGCCGCGCTCACCGGCGTGATCGACCAGAAGCGCTCCGGGCGCGAGATCTGGCCGCTGCTGTTCGCCCTCACCTGCCTGTGCCTGATGGCCGAATCCTTCCTCGCCCTGCGCTGGGCCCCGAGGGGAGCATGAAGGCGATATGAAGCTATTGCTCTGGCTGCTGTTCTTCCGCGACATCGGCGGGCGAGACGTCGAGATCGTCTGGCCGCCGCACCTGCCCAACGCCAACACCCCCTTGGCGCGGCTGCTGTTCCTCATCCTCGCCGGCGCGCTGGTCGCGCTGGTCATCTGGGTCTACAAGCGCGAGCCCGACTACCTGCACCAGCCGCGCCGCCGCCAGCTCACCGCCCTGCGCATCGCCGCGGGCGCGGTGCTGCTCTTCATCCTCACCGGCGCCTTCCTCGACGTGCTGCACCGCGAGGAGTCCAAGGGCACGCTGGTGATGCTGTTCGACAGCTCGGCCTCGATGTCGATCATGGATCGCCACAGCGACGAGCAGGAGGCAGCCGCGCTGCAGACGGTGGTCGCCCAGGACGGCGCCGCCACCCCGGTCGAGGTCGCCAAGACCTCGCGCAGCGACCTGGTGAAGCTGGCGCTGGCCAACCGCAAGCTCGCTTTCCTCAAGGAGGTGGGCGGCAAGTTCAAGCTCGAGGCCTACACCTTCGGCCAGAGCGCCCAGATCACCCCGCTCGAGCTCGGCGCGGCCGATGGCCCGGGCGGCCCGCTGGCGGCCCTGCCGGCTCCGACCGAGAACGCCACCCAGCTCGGCGCCGCGCTGCGCGACACCGCGCGGCGGCTCAAAGGGCGCAAGGTCGACGGCGTGGTGGTGTTCACCGATGGCGGCTGGAACCGCGGCGAGGAGCCGCAGCTGGCGGCGCAGGACCTCGGCGTGCCGGTGTTCAGCGTCGGCGTCGGCGTGCCGCAGACCAAGGACATCGAGATCCCCTTCATCTCCTCCGACGACGTTGTGTTCAAGGGCGACACCTTCCCGCTGACCGTGCGGGTGAAGCAGCGCGGCTATGCCGGCAGCAGCGTGCACCTGGTGATCAAGCAGATCGACGAGGCGACCAAGAGCGAGGATGTGGTCAAGGACGAGATGATCGACTTCGACGAGCAGGTCGAGCACACCCACACCATCGACGTGACGCCCAAGAAGGCCGGCACCTTCACCTTCACCGCCGAGATCGAGCCGATGAAGGACGAGATGAGCGTCGACAACAACCACAAGAGCAAGCCCGGGGTGACGGTGGTGGACAAGAAGATCCGCGTGCTCCTGGTGGAGGACAGCCCGCGCTGGGAATCGCGCTTCCTGACCTCGATCCTGGAGGCGGACAAGCAGCGCATCGACCCCTCCTTCGTGCTGCGCCAAGCCGATGACCGCGTGATCGCCACCGATTCGCGCTTCAAGAAGGAGTTCCCGCGCACCATGGCCGAGCTGCGCAACTACGATGTCATCGTGCTCGGCAACATCAGCGGCGAGTCCTTCACCAAGGACGAGCTGAAGAACCTCTCCACCTACGTGCAGAAGGAGGGCGGCGGGCTGATGATCATCGCCGGCGCCAATTCCATGCCGGACAGCTACGCCGGCACCCCGATCGAGGAGCTGCTGCCGGTGGAATTCGAGGCCCAGGCCCCGATCTCGGTCGAGGACGAGCTGCAGCGCTCGATCAAGACCGGCTTCCACGCCATGCTCACCCCCGAGGGCAAGCGCGCCACGGTGATGCGCTTCGCCGCCGACTCGCATGAGAACGAGCTGCTGTGGGAGAAGGCGGAGCCGCTCTACTGGTGCTACCCCGCCAAGCGCCTCAAGCCGGGCGCCACCGCGCTCCTGGTCAACGCCAGCACCATGGGCGCGCGCGCCGGCCAGGAGGGCGGCACGCCGCTGATCGCCGAGGAGCGCTTCGGCAAGGGCCAGGTGATGTACCTCGGCAGCGACGAGACCTGGCGCTGGCGCTTCAAGCCCGGCGCGCAGTACCACCGCCGCATGTGGGGCCAGATGATCAACTCCCTGGCCATGGCCCACCTCCTGGGCAAGACCAACCGCGTCTCGCTCGAGACCGACCGCGCCGAGTATGCGGTCGGGGACCGCGCCGAGATCATCGCGCGCGTGCTCGACAAGGACTTCAACAAGCTGATCGCCGACAATGTGACCCTGGTGGTCGAGCGCGGCGACCTCAACAAGGACAATGTGGTGCTCAATGCGGTGAAGGACCAGCCGGGGCTGTTCAAGGGCGAGTACGTCCCGGCCTCCGAAGGCGACTACCGCATCGCCATGCAGGGCGAGGAGGAGGAGACCGAGCGCGCCTTCAAGGCGGTGGTCCCGCACATCGAGTTCGACGACCCCGGCATGCGCGTCGAGCTCATGCAGCAGCTCGCCAACGCCACCAGCGGCGCCTATGTGCCGCTGAGCGAGATCGCCAAGCTGATGGGCCAGCTGAAGGATCAGAAGCATGTGCTGGAGCCGCGCCGCGAGGAGCGTACCCTGTGGAACGCGCCCGGGGTGATCGTGCTGTTCGCCCTGCTCCTGGGCCTCGAGTGGTTCCTGCGCAAGCGGGCGGACCTGCTATGAGCCCCGACCACCCAAGCGCCAGCGCGCATCTGCCAGCGACCCTGCCGTGCGGCCGGGGCGATCCCAGGAGTCAACGATGAGCTCCACCCTGCTGCTCGACAAGCTCGACGAGGTGCGCCGGCGCCAGCGTTCGGTCGCAGTCGCCGCCGGCGCCTGCAAGTCCGCCCTCGCGCTCCTCGGGCTGATCGTCGCCTTCTTCCTGCTCGACTGGCTGGTCCTCAGCCGCGCCGCCAGCAGCGAAGGCAGCGGCGACAAGCTCGCGCGCGCGGTGCTGGTGCTCACCATCCTGGCGACCTTCGCCTATGTGCTGTGGCGCACGGTGATCCGCGAGCTGCGCATGCGGCCCGATGACGACGAGGTGGCGCTGCGCGTCGAGCGCGGCCATCCCGAGCTGCGCGGCCGGCTGATCTCGACCATCCAGCTGACCCGCGCCGGGCAGTCGGCGGTGTCCAAGGAGCTGATCGCGGCGCTCGAGGAGGACACCTTGAGCTTCGCCGGCGGGCTGACCTTCACCGACATCATCAACATCGAGGTGCTCAAGAAGGTGGCGCTGGTCTCCGGCGCGCTGTTCCTGCTCTCGCTCGGCCTGGGCGCCTGGCGCAGCGATTTCACCAAGGCGCTGTTCGGGCGCCTGCTGCTCACCGAGCAGGCCTACCCGACCTCGGCGCGCATCCTTACCGCCACCCCGGGCGGCCGGGTGCCGCATGGCGAGCCCTTCGTCATCTCCATCGAGCTCGACCCCAAGGGCGTGCTGCCCGAGCACGCCAGCGCCACCATCCGCAACGCCGCCGGCCAGACCAGCGAACTGCTGCTGGCGCGCGTGCCGGATGCTCCCGCCGCCGCCGGCAAGCCCCTGGCCGGCAGGCCCTCCCCAGCTGGCGCCGCGGTGGTCTACCGCGGCACCATCGAGCACGTGCTCGAGGACCTCGACTTCAGGCCCGCCGCCCTCGATGCGCTGTGGGTGCGCTTCGAGCACATCCAGGTGCAGTACCGTCCGGCGATCAAGTCGCTCAGCCTGACCAGCCACTTCCCGCACTACATCGGCAAGGCGGACGAGGTCTCCGCGGTGGGCGACATCCGCGCCCCGGTCGGGACCACGGTGCACATCGTCGCGACCCTGAACAAGCAGGTGAAGACCGCGCGCGTGCAGCTGCGCGACGACCGCCAGGCGGGCAAGCCGCTCGACATGCAGCTCGACCAGGGGAGCACCACCGCCACCATCGACCTGCCGATCACCGCCAGCGGCTACTACCGCATCAACCTGCATTGCGTCGACGACTTCGACAACGCCAGCCCGATCGACTACTCCATCGATGCGATCAAGGACCGTCCACCGGTGGTGAAGATCACCTTCCCGGCCCAGGACAAGACCGTCACCCGCTTCGCCCGCTGGCCGATCCGCTTCACCGGGCGCGACGACTACGGCCTGGTGCGCGGTGCGCTCAAGTACCGCATCGCCGCGGTGCCCAAGGACGGTTCGGCCGATTCCGCCTCCATCAGCGACCCCGACAGCGGCCCCCCGCCCCAGACCCTGCCGATCGAGGGCCTGATCACCGGCAAGGGCCAGAAGGAGGTCTCGGGCGAGGTGATCTTCGACCTGCGCACCCTCAGCGGGCTCCAGCCGGACACCCGGGTTACCTACTGGATCGAGCTGGACGACAACCAGGAGCCAGCTCCAAACCATGGACGCAGCAACACTTACACCTTCAATGTGGTGGATGTCGCGGTCATGCAGGAGATGCTCGACCGGGAGCGCAACACCCTCATCGAGGGGGTGCAGGGCATCCGCGACAAGGAGAAGGACAACCGCGATGCGGTCGACCACATCCGCCGCGACCTCCCTGCTACGCCCACGCCGCCACCTGGTCAGTAACAGTTCACAATCTCACCCGTTTACCACACTGACGAATACCCTCCCTGGAGCCCCCCATGATCCGCACCCTGCCCGCAGTGATCACCAGCTGCACCCTGCTGGCCATGGCTTCCTTCACCCTCGCCGCGGCTGCCGATGACACCGCCCAGGTCGGGCGCTCGGTGCGCCTCGAGGAGAGCCGCCAGAAGGGCGTGTCGACCCTGACCGTGGGGGTCGGACGCGAGCTCAAGAGCCTGGTCGATGAATACCAGTACAACGGCATCGGCCAGGAGAACCAGCTCGCCGCGCTGAACAAGCTCTCCGAATCGCTCGCCAAGCTCGCCGACGCCAATGCCGCCGGCCAGGAGACCATGCCCTGGGTGGTCCAGCACCTCGCCACCGCGCGCGAGATCAAGAACCTGCTCGAGATCCGCAAGGAGCTCCTGACCGCCGGCGGCGGCCAGGACAAGATCGTCAAGTCGCTCAATGAGCTGCTGCTGGCGGTGCAGAAGGAATTCGGCCAGGTGGGCGCGAAGAGCGACCTCAAGGACCTCATCCAGGAGCAGACCAAGCTCAAGCAGACCACCGAGAAGCTCGGTGACCAGACCCTGGGCAAGAAGGCCGAGAACCTCAATCCCGAGCAGAAGGCCGACCTCGAGAAGGTCGCGCAGCAGCAGAACGCCCTCGAGCAGGGCGTGCAGGCGGCGATCGACAACCTCAAGGCCCAGTCCCAGGAGCTCGCCAAGACCGACCCCGCCCAGGCGAAGAACGTCGACGATGCGGTCAAGGAGCTCGAGCAGAAGAAGGTCCAGGACACCATGCAGCAGGCGGCCGACAACGTCGCCGACAACAAGATGGCGCAGGCCGAGGACAAGCAGCAGCAGGCCTTGGACGCCCTCAACCAGGCGCAGAAGAAGCTCGATCAGACCAATACCGATCCGCTCGCCAAGCTCGAGCAGGACCTCGCCAAGCTCGACAACCTGGTGCAGAAGGAGCAGGACCTCCTCGACAAGACCAACGCCCTCGACCAGAACTCCCAGCAGCAGGACTTCAACCAGCTGCAGAAGGATCAGGCCGACGTCAAGGGCGACCTCCAGCAGCTGCAGCAGGACAGCCCGCAGCAGAAGGCTGAGCAGGCGGCCGAGAACGCGCTCGAGAAGCAGAAGGAGGCCAAGGCCGACCAGCAGAAGGCCGACCAGGCCGCGGAGCAGAAGGCCCCCGATGCGGCCCAGGAGCAGCAGGCCGCCACCCAGGCGCAGCAGGCGGCCGACCAGGCCGAGCAGGCCGCGCAGCAGGCAGCCCAGGATGCCGGCGTGACCCCGGATGCGGCGCAGGCGGAGAAGGAGGCGGCCCAGGCGCAGCAGGCCGCCGACCAGGATCAGGCCCAGGGCCAGGGCGAGAAGGCGGAGAAGGCGCAGGATGCCGCCATCGCCGCGCTCGAGAAGGCGGTCGGCGCCATGCAGGCCGCCGACCAGGCGGCCCAGGAGATGGCGGCGGCCGAGCAGGCCCTCGGCCAGGAGCAGCAGAAGCCGGCATCCGGCGACATGCAGAAGGCGCTCGATGCGATGAAGAGCATGCAGGCGGCCATGCAGGGCGAGATCGCCGCCAAGACCGGCCAGGGCAACGAGCCGCCGCACAAGCCGGACCAGGATCCGCATTCCAAGACCAAGGATCCCAAGGAGCTCAAGACCCTCACCGCCAGCCTCAAGTACGGCGCCACCAAGACCGCCGCCGAGAACGCCAGCTGGCAGGTCTCGCTCGCGCCGCAGGAGCGCGAGGCGCTCAACGGTGCGGGCAAGGACAAGTTCCCGGCGCGCTATGAGCAGCAGCTGGGGCTGTACTACCAGAACCTCGCTGCCGGCGGCACCTCGAAGTGACTGGTGTTCAACCCCACCTTCCGGCCGGGGCGCGGACGCGCCTCCCGTCGCTCGTCGTCCTCCTGCTCCTGACCGTCGGCGTCCATGCAGCCGAGCTCGGCGATGCGGTCGAGATGTCGCCCGCTGCCTACCAGGCGAGCAAGAAGGCGCTCAGCTACCTCGCCGCCACCCAGCGCGAGGATGGCGCCTGGCCGGGCGACCAGGGCGGCACCGACGGCATCGTCGCCTCCTGCTGCCTGGCCTTCCTCAGCGCCGGCCAGGTGCCGGGGCGGGGCGAATTCGGGGTCAACACCGCCCGGGCGATCGAATTCCTGATCAAGAGCGCCCAGCCCAACGGCCTGATCTACCGCCAGGGCATGCCCGGCTACCCGATGTACCACCACGGCCTGGGCACCCTGTGCCTGGCCGAGGCCTGGGGCATGACCCAGGACAAGGCCATCCGCGACACCGTCAAGCGCGCGGTCGAGCTGATCGTCTCGACCCAGAACGAGCACGGCGGCTGGCGCTACCAGCCGCGCGTCGCCGATGACGACCTCTCGGTGACGGTGATGCAGCTGATGGCGCTGCGTGCGGCCAAGGACGCCGGCATCTTCGTGCCCAAGGATGTCATCGATTCCGGGATAGAATACGTCAAGCGCTGCCACAACGGCAAGGACGCCGGCAAGGACGGCGGCTTCGCCTACCAGCCGGGCGGTGAATCGGGCTTCGCCCGCACCGGCGCCGGCGTGCTGTCGCTCCAGGTGGCGGGCAACTACCGCGCCAAGGAGGTCAGCGAGGGCGTCGAATACCTCATGACCTTCAAGCCGGTGGGCAGCAAGGAGCAGAGCAAGGAGCACTACTTCTACGGCCTGTACTATTCCGCCATGGGCATCTACCAGTCGCAGAGCGCAGGCGAGTGGGGTCGGCGCGCCTGGAACGCCTGGTATCCGGCGATCACCAAGCAGCTGATCGCCGACCAGCAGTCCGATGGGCACTGGAATGGCAGCTTCGAGCAGTACGCCACCGCCATGGCGGTGCTGGTGCTGGACATCCCGTTCCGCTACCTGCCCATCTATCAGCGCTGACCGTGCATCGACCGGCCGGCACCCGCTTCCGCACTGCCGCGATTCCGCCATGACCTCCCTCCGTCCGACCGCCGACACCACTGCTCCCCCGTCTGCACCTCGTGCGGCGCGCGCGCGCGCATGCCTGCCGGCTGCCCTGCTGGTCGCCGCCTGCGCCATCCTGCCGGGCCTGGTGCTCGGGGCTGACGCGCCGGCCGCGCCGCCAGCCGCAGCTCCCGCAGCGGCCCCCGGCGCGGTGCAGGCCGTGCTGCTCGCCGCCACCGGTGCCGCGGTGCGCGGCGTGCCGCGCATCGCCCATGGCCAGGTGAACGTCGCCGGGACCAGCATCCCGGTCGAGCAGGTGGTGGCGCTGTCCTTCGAGCGCTATGCCGGAAGCTACCTCGATCAGGGGGTGATCCTGAACTCCGGCGAGATCCTCGGCGGCGTGGTGCAGAGCCTGCAGGCGGACAAGCTGACCCTCGCCAGCGACCACTTCGGCATCCTCGTGCTGCCGGTTTCCAAGGTGCAGGCGCTGCTGCTGTCGGCCTGCCCGCTGGCCTCGTGCGCCAGGCAGTCGGCCGGTGAATCCGCCGGTGCGATCCTGATCAATGGCGACCAGCTCGCCGGAACAGCGTCTTTCGTCAACGACCTGATGATCGGCATCAACAACGGCCGTCGCATCGTCGAGATCGCCCGCTCCCGGGTCGCCCAGGTGCGCCTGGCATCCGTGCCCGCCGCGGCAGGTGCCTCCGCAGGCGCTGCCGCCAAGGCGCCGCCGGCTGTCCAGCACCTGCGCCTGGTGACCGGCGAGCGCATCGACGGGCGCATCGACGCGCTCGATGAGCAGAGCTGCACCATCGATACCGGATGGGCCCAGGCGGTGACAGTGCCCGCCGGCCTGGTGCTGTCGCTATGGAGCGATGGCGGCGCGCTCACCCCGCTTTCGAGCGTGCATCCGACGCTGGCCAAGCAGATCGGCCAGTTCGACGAGACCGCGGCCCTGCGCCTCGACCGCAACCAGCGCCTGGGCTTCCTCACCGTCTCGGGGGTGCGCGCCGAGCGCGGCCTCGGCTGCCAGCCGCGCTGCGAGCTGAGCTACCAGCTCGATGGCGGCCTCAGCTCGCTGGTCGGCGAGGTCGGCATCGATGATCTCGCCGGCATGACCGGGGCGGCCGACTTCCAGGTCTTCGTCGATGGCAAGCTCAGCTTCCATGCCGCCGCCCATGGCACCCAGGCGGTGCAGCTGATGGTGGTGCCGCTTGCGGGCGCCAAGCTGCTGCAGGTGGTGGTGGACTTCGGCCCCGCCGCCAGCCTGCCGGGCGCAGCCGACATCTGCTGGCCGGTTCTGGTGCGCGGCATCGCGCCTGGGCGATGAGCGGATGACCACCATCATGCAGCATCTCCGGCCGCCTTTCCGCACCCAGCGTTCGCCCTGCGCCCTGGCGCTGGCGCTGCTCTCGCTCGCAGTGTCCTGCTGGTCCGCTGATCTCGCCTGGCCGGCCGCCAGCGACGGCGCCGGCCTGCCGGCGGGATGGGAGCTCGAGCGCTCCACCGCGTCGATTGGCAAGGCCGAGTTCAGCCACGGCACCCTGCGCCTGACCTGCGAGACCGTGCGCGCCTGCCACCTCACCCGCGCCCTTGGCATCGACGGCACCGATCAGGCGCCCCTGCGGTTGGAATGCCGCATCGGCGTCGAGCATCCCGAGGGCCTGGACGGGCTGCCGACCTACATCGCCCTCTATTGGGGCCCCAGCAGCGCGATCTGCATCGGACTGGGCGGCATCGAGCAGTGGCGCGAGCGCTGGATGCCGGCGCGCCGGCGCGCCTGGAGCTATTGGCTCAATGGACCCGAGCACGGCTTCAGCCGCAGCGAGTCGGCCTTCTACAGCGGCGCGGTGCGCGGCCATTTCCGCCTGCTCTGCACCAGCCATGATGTCAGCGCCTATGCCAGCGTGGACGGGCTGCGCTGGCAGCTGCTGAGCAGCTTCGAGCGCAAGGCCGGCCAGTTCAGCGGCCCGCCCGAGCGCGTCATCATCGGGCGGGGATGGTATGGCGAGCAGGCCAACCAGCAGCTGCCGCACCTGCTCAATGATCTGGGCGACCCGGCCCAGTCGCAGACCCTGACCTGGAGCGTCAGCGACCTGTCGATCACCACCGAGCTGCCCAAGGCGATGCTCAGCCAGGCCTACCGCAAGCCGAAGGGCTTCGACGAGGCGCACGAGGCCTGGCTGACGCCCGCGCCCCTGCGCGACTGGCAGGTGATCGGTCCGATGCCGTGGAGCGACAAGCCCTATCCGCCGGAGCAGGCGGTCGACCTCAAGGCGCACCTGCCGCTGGCCGATGGCCACGATGGCGTGTGGCTGCCGTATCCGGCCGACGAGCACAACGGCGCGATCCTCAGCCTCAAGGGCGTGCTCAAGCTCACCGCCGAGAACCAGCTGTCCTATGCCACCGCGGTGGTGAATGCCGACGCCGACCGCCTGGAGCGCTTCTGGTTCGACGGCCAGCGCGGGGTGATGGTGTTCGTCAACGGGGTGGCCATCGGCAATGCCTGGCATGACGAGGAGCCGGTCGCCGACCGCTTCTCGGCGGTGGCGCCCCTGCACCGCGGGGAGAACCGCATCCTGGTCAAGGTGGCGGCGCGCGGCGGCGACATGCGCGCGGTCTTCAGCCTGCGCCACGAGCCGGCCGACCCCCTCGGCCGGATCGCCCTGCTCGAGCGCCTGGCCGCCGATTTCCCCGACAATGCCGAGGATGGCGTCGCCGCCATCAACGAGGCCTCGCATCTGTGGGAGGGGCTGGGCCTGTTCGACAAGGCCGCCGCCGAGCTCAACGGCATCCCCGACCGCGACGGCGTCTCGACCCAGCAGGTCGACAGCTCCTTCTTCGAGCGTGCGCGCCTGCACCGCCTGCTGCGCGACCTCGGCGCGGTGGCCAACGACATCGATGGCCTGGCCAAGCGGCGCCTGGCCGCCAACACCAATCCCGCCGAAGCGGCCATCGCCGGCTTGAAGATCGCCCGGCTATGGGAGCAGATGGGCTTCCCCGACAAGGGCCTGGCCGCTACCGACGCGCTGCTCAAGGGCGAGGGGGTGACGCCCGGGGTGGCGATCGAGACCGGCTTCGAGCGCGCGCGCCTGCACCAGCTGCTCAAGCAGGACGACCTAGTGCCGGGCGATCTGCTCGACATCGTGGCGCGCCTGCCCGAGGGCCATCCCGAGCGCTTCGAGATCCAGCTCGAGGCGCTGTCGCGCCAGCTCGCGCTCGGCCATGCCGAGGAGACCACCAAGCTGCTCGCCAGCCAGCCCGACGATGCCCAGGGGGTGTACCGCGCCAGCCGGCTGCACAACCTCCTGGCCTCCGCCTGCGAGTCGCAGGGCGACCAGGCCGGCCGCCTGGCGCATCTGCTCAAGGTCATCGCCGCCGGCCGCGGCTCGGAGATGATCCGCGCCGCGCAGCAGGTCGAATACGCCGAGGGCGTGGCGGACCAGGGCGGCGGCTCGGAGGCCTCGGTCGCCGAGGCGATCAGCCATTACCGCGAGGCGCTGGCGCTGTGCACCACTCTCGCCCATCCGCTGGTCCAGTCGCAGCGCAGCATCGCCGACCAGGCCATCGCCGCGCATCAGCCGGGCCCGGCGCTGCAGGCGCTGCGTTCCGCCTATGTGCGCGCCATCCTGGTGGAGACCCCGGCCGGCGCCGCACTGCTCGAGAGCGCGCTGAAGAGCACCCCGCCGGTGGCGGCGGAGGGGACCTACAAGAACCTCCTGCTCTCGCCGCTGATCCGCGACTTCTGGGCCATCGGCCCCTTTCCCAACGACGGCTGGCAGTGCTACGACAAGCCCCCGGTCGCCGCTGGCAAGGTCGACACCCATAAGCCGGTGCAGGGGCGCAGCTGGATACGTCCCGGGCCGGATGCCTACCATGAGGGGGTCCTCGACCTCAAGAGCCTGTTCGTCAAGGACAACAGCGTCGCCTTCGTCTACCGCGAGATCGACGTCCCCAATGCCACCGATGGCGAGCTCAGCTGCGGTTCGGATGACGGCCTGGTGCTGTGGTTGAACGGCAAGAAGCTGCACGAGGACCGCGAGCAGCGCGCCGCCCACCTCGGCGACGTCGTCGTCCAGGCGCATTTCAATGCCGGCACCAACACCCTCCTGGCGATGATCCAACAGGGCACCGGCGACTGGGGCGTGGTGATCAACGTCACCAACGGCGCCTCGCGCGGACTCAACCTGGCGCAGGCCCTGAACATGGCCGAACGCACCGGGGATGCCCGCGCCGCAGCGGCGGCGGTGCTGATCGAGCAGATCGACGGCCTGATGAAGAGCGGCGAGGCCAGTTCAGCGGCGGCGGTGGCGCGCCTGGTGGCGCGCGCCTTCCCCGAGCGGCCGGACCTCGAACTCGCCAGTGTCGACCGCCTGCCGACCCCGGAGCTGGTGACCTGGATCGAGGGCAGCTGCGAGCGCCGCGGCTTCCCGGACAAGCAGCGTGCGCTCGACAGCTTCCGCCCGCGCGCCGCCGAGCGGCTGCAGGCCTCCGGCGACCTCGGCGGGGCGGCGGCGCTGCTGCGCACCATCGAACGCACCGTCTTCGCGGCCGATACCCAGACCCGCACGCTGGTCCAGCTCGCCGATCTCTACCGCATGGCTGGCTACCCGCGCATTGCCGCCGAGTACTACCGCCGAGCGGCCGAGCGGCCGATCGCCGATGAGGCGCTGCGCGCCAAGGTCCACGAAGGGCTGTTCCGGGTGCGCGGCGACAAGTCCGACAACGCCGCCTTCGCCACCTCGCTCGACGCCGCGACCATGGTCCAGACCGCCGATCGCGCGATAGCCGCCAGCGACATCGAGCGCGGACTGAGGGCCTACCAGCGCGCCATCGACACCCACGGCGGCGAGCTGATCAAGCTCGGCGATGGCAAGCTGGTCGGCATCAGCGAGTACGTGGCCGACCGCCTCTCGGCGCTCACCGACGCCGCCTTGGCCAGCTACCGCAAGCTCTTCGACGCGCGCGCCGCCGAGCGCTTCGCCGCCGCCGAGGCCGCCAGCGACGCGACGGTGTTCGCGCAGATCGCTCGCGACTATCCGGCCAGCTCGGTGGCTGAGCAGGCGCTCGAGCGCGCCGCCGGCCTCTACCTCAGCGCCGGCGCACCGCGCCAGGCCGGCGACCTGCTCACGCGCATCATCGCCGGCGTGGCCGCCGGCACCCCGCCGGCCACGCGCGCGCTGCTGGTGGCCAAGCTCGCGTACGCCGAGATCGCCGCCGGCGACCTCGCCAGCGCCCGCCTGGCGGTGGCCAAGCTCAAGGCGCCGCCGTGCGCCGGCACCTCGCTGACGGTGCGCGGCCATGCGGTCACCGCCGAGGCCTATGCCGGCGAGCTGGCCGCCAGCATCGATGCGGCCGCCAAGGCCGGCCAGGTACGCTGGCCGACCACCGGCGGGGATAGCCTGCGCCAGGGCGCGAGCCAGGCCTCACCGCTGCCGGTGGCGTGCCGCTTCGAGACCATCCTGCCCATGCATCCGGCCGAGCTGATGGCCGCCGAGCGCTTCGCGCCGGCGCCCTGGCAGCAGGTGATGATGCAGGTGGCCAGCGACGGGAACGCCGCCTACCTGCACACCCTTGACGAGTGCTTCGCCATCGACCTGGGCACCGGCGCGCTGCGCTGGCGCTCCAGCGAGGGCTTCGGCGCGCTGCGCCACCCCACCCGACCGGACGGCTTCGCCGGGCTGCCCGAGACCATGACCACGGTGGTCGACGGGCGGGTGTTCGCCCGCGCCCTGCACCACGGCTCGACCGGGGCGGTCTACGCGATCGAGGCGCGCGATGCCGCCCAGGGCACCCTGCTGTGGTCGAGCGAGGCCGGCGAGGCCACCAGCGATGCCAGCGCGGTGAGCTCGCCGGCGTGCGCCGAAGGCGTGGTGGTGGCGGTGTTCCAGGACGTGCAGGAGCGCTCGCGCAGCTTCGCCGCCGGCTTCGCCGCCGCCGATGGCCACCTGCTCTGGCACACGCCGCTGGCCTTCGGCTTGGCGAATCTGACCCTGTCCAGCCAGCAGGAGATCTACCTCGGCGACCATCTCGCCGCCCCCTCGATCGCCGGCGATGACGTCTACATCTCCACCGATATGGGCAGCATCGTCGATCTCGAGCTCAGCAGCGGGACGATGCGCTGGGCCTCGACCTACCAGCGCGCCCTGCTCGACCCGATCAACGGCGCCGAGATCGTCCGCCAGCTCGCCGACCGCGCCGCCAGCCGCATCGTGGTCGGGCAGGAACTGCTCTACGTCGCCCCCCGGGACACCATCGCGGTGCTGGCCATCGCCCGCGCCAACGGCTCGGTGGCCTGGCGGCAGGAGCTCTCCGATGCGCGCGCCCTGGTCGGACTGAGCGGCGCCGGCGCCGAGATCGCGCTCATCACCCAGGGGCATGGGCTGACCGCGCTCTCCGGCGCGAGCGGGGAGATGCGCTGGCATTGGCTGCCCAACGGCGACGAGCAGCTGTGGGGCGAGGCGGCGATCGGCCGCACCTCCATCTACGTCCCCACCAGCCTNNAGCCTGGCGCTGACGCGTCTCGAGCCCGCCAACGGCCGCAGCCAGGCCCGCCAGGTGTGGAGCGAGCTGGGCGTCGATCAGCCGATCGGCAACCTGGTGCTGCTCAACGATCTGCTGCTGGGTGTCGGCCGCGAGCGCCTGGTCGCGCTCACCACCGCCGCGAGCTCGGCCGCCACGCTGCGCGTCGAGGTACCGCGCCGCGCCAGCGATGCGCACATCGCCCTCACCGGCCTGGGCATCGGCCCCTTCGCCCCGCCCTTGGCCTTCCGCTGGCGCCTGGCGACCTCGGGCACGGTGAGCTTCATCAGGCCGACCGGTGCCGATCCAGCCGAGCTCTACCTCGGCTTCGAGGACCGCCTGCTGCGCCTGGATGGCGACGGCACGCACATCATCTGGGATGCGCCCATGCCGCCCGGCATGACGCGCTGCGAGGTCGCCGGCGGCCAGCTGGTGGCGACCTTCCCGCGCAGCATCATCGCCCTCGACCAGGGGACCGGGCGCCTGCTGTGGACGCGTGCGCTCTCCTACGACGATGCCGGCTTCTTCCTCGACACCGACAACCGTGAGCGCCGCTTCGCCGAGGTGGTGGTCTCCCCGAGCGTGCTGGCCTCGTGGCGGCCGGGCACCCGCCATGTCGAGATCATCGATGCGCACTCGGGCGCGCTCACCGCCCGGGTGGGCTTCCCCGGCGAGCTGCACTGGGTGGGGCTCTCCGGCGACCAGGTGCTGGGGCTGCAGTCCAAGGGCGAGCGCACCTGGATCGAGGGGCGGCTGCTGACCACCGGCCAAGTGGGCTGGACCCAGGACCTCGCGCTGCGGGAGAAGAACTTCCGCCGCTTCGCCGGCGCGCTGTCGGCCGACCGCACCACCGCCTACCTGTGCTTCGAGAACAATGTCATCGCCCTCGCCCTCGGCGAGCGCAAGCTGCTCTACAACGAGCCGATGCCGCTCGGCGAGAACGCCTCCCTCAACGTCGTCGACGGCCGGCTGGTCACCACCAGCCGCCGCAATGACGGCTGGTGGACCACCGCGGTGGATGCGGCGACCGGCAAGACCGTTCTCGATGCCGAATACCAGCACGGCTGGGGGTCCTCGCCGCTGACGCCTTACCGCCTGACCGCCGACCGCGCCATCAGCATCACCGACCAGCGGGTCAATGGCCATCAGGTGGTGATCTGCCGCGGCCTGGCCGAGGGCAAGGAGGTGTGGACCACCGATCTTGGCGACGGCTGGCGCCACCGCTGCGTCGGGGCCGAGATCAGCGGCCGCCAGCTCGTCCTCATCGAGCGCTCGGAAGAGGACCTCAGGCTGCATTACCGCTGCCTGTCGATGGAGGACGGCCGACCCACCGGCGGCGGCATCCTGGCCGGCCTCGACGTCCGCCACCGCGAGGTGGCGATGCCGACGGCGATGGTGGGCGGGCAGCTGGTGTTCAACGCCACCGATGGCGTGTGCGCGGTCGCCGGCCTGCCGGCGAGCACGGCCGGGCATGGCCCGCTCGAGGCCGCGATCACCAGCCTGGCGGCCTTGAACGGCCCCGACCGCGAGGGTGCGAGCGAGTTCCTGGCCATCCACCGGCCGGACCTGCGTCCGGCGCTCTACACCCGCCAGCCGCTGCGCATCGATGGCCATCTCGAGGATTGGGCCGGGATCGACGCCATCGAGCTCAACGACGCGTTCTGCCTCCGCCGCGAGCCGGGCGGGAGCTGGAACGGACCGCAGGAGCTCTCCGCGCGCGTGCGGGTGGCCTGGGATCGCCGCTTCATCTACCTCGCCGCCGATACCACCGACGACCATTACGATGCCCCGGCGCCGGGCGGCAGCCCGCTGGATGGCGACAGCCTGGTGGTCGGCATCGATCCCGATGGCAGCATCGGCGGCAACGAGGAGCGCCGGCCGCTGGTCTTCGCCATCTCGCTGTCGCCGCGCGACGGCAAGACGCACATCACCCAGCTCGCTGGACCCACCCTGCTGACGCATGAGAGCGCGGATGACAGCGATGCCGGCGACACGCCCAAGGAGGGCGAGGATGACCGCGCCAGCGCGCGCATGGTGCGGCGCGCCCATGGCTGCACCTACGAAGTGGCGCTGCCCTGGGCGGCAGTGCGCACCAACCCCGCCGAGCGCCCGGGCTGGCGCACCACCATGGGCATCGGCGTGGCGCTGCTCGACTGGCAGGGTGGCCATCCGCGTGCGGCCCTCGAATGGGGCAATGGCCTGGTGCGCGGCATCTCGCCCAGCCGCTTCTCGCAGGTGGCCTTCGTCGATCTGACCCCCGAGCGCATCGCCAGCTACCGCAAGTTCATCGAGCTGATGCCGTCGCACGAGTTCGCCTGGCGCTTCGAGAGCCGCATCGCCGCCACCCATGTCGGCCTGGCGGGGGTGCCTGGCCGCATCGCCGAGATGGAGGGCTTCATCAAGGCCAATCCGGGCAGCGTCCACGCCACCCGCGCCCTGGCCGAGCTCGACCGCCTCTACCGCCTCGCGGGCGTGGAGCAGGCGTCGGACAAGGCCGGTCAGCTCGCCTCCGCCGCCGGGCTCGCCCCGCGCGCGATCGGCGATGCCGTCGGCCCCTCGAGCGTGAGCAAGGACCAGGGGCGGGCCCTGCGCCAGTGGGTCTACCTCGATCCCGCCCGCCCGGCGCAGGAGATCATGCTCCAGGTGCACAGCCCGACCGAGGGCTGGAACCATCGCGTCTACTGGGGCTCTGACCTGATCGGCTTCGGCGAGCCCAACAGCACGCAGCGCTGGCCCCTGGGCGCCCTGCCGCAGCCCGGGCAGTGGGCGCAGCTGGTGATCCCGATCAGCTGCCTGGGCATCGACAACCAGCTGATCGACGCCCTCAGCTTCGTCGTCCACGACGGCACCGCCTACTGGGGCAGGAGCGAATTCGTCAGCGATGGCAAGGTGCAGGTCCTCATCGACGGTGCGCTGCCGGCCAAGGCGTCGTTCGATCGCGGCGTCGAATGGAGCGACAAGGTGCAGCAGGATGGCAAGAAGAGCCATACC
Source organism: Planctomycetota bacterium (assembly GCA_003136555.1). GTDB lineage: Bacteria > Planctomycetota > UBA11346 > UBA11346 > UBA11346 > BOG-1363. The sequence continues at coordinate 23,914 of PLEW01000146.1, forward strand.
ATCGGCTTCCAGGCCGGGGATGGCTCGGCGACTCTGCGCGACGGCTCGCTGAGCGTCGACCTGCGCTCCGCGCAGCCGCCCGCAGCACCGGACATCAAGCAGCAGAAGACCTACGAGCAGGCGGCCAAGCTGATCGCCGACAGCGATGAGGCGCTCCCGCTGCTGGCCGATGCCGAAGGGCAGTTCAGGGACCTGCAGGGCGATGCCCGGGTCGCGGCGATCCTGGCGATGGACAGGGACTTCCTCAAGGTCGACAGCTCCAACCCGCAGGCCGTCCACGTGCTGACCCGGATCAGGCTGATGCTCGAGGACTGGAGCACCGAGAAGCCGCCGCCCAAGCGCGCCGCCGCAGTGGCGCGCTGCGAGGCGCTGATGGACGAGGCCAAGCTCGGGCGCGAGATCCGCCGGCAGTTCTATGGCCAGTTCAGCCCCGGGATCGCCGACTGGAAGGTGGTCGGCTGGTTCGATTCGCAGAAGGGGGCGCGGGCGCTGCTCGAGGTCCTGGCACCCGAGCGTGGCGACATCGACCTCGATGCGCACTACGCCAACCAGCGCGGCGATGATCTGCGTTGGCAGGATCAGCGCACCAGCTTCACCAATGACACCAATGTGCTCAAGGTGGTGGGCAACCGCCACCAGCGTGAGCACCTCCATCGCCCCATCGCCTATGCCTGCACCCGGGTCGAGGCGCCGGCCAATGCCGAGGCCATCCTGCTGATCGGCATCCGCGGCGATTGCCTGGTATGGGTCAACGGCAAGCGCGTCGGCGGGCAGCTGAGCGGGGAGCGCAACTTCCAGCGCGATGCCTTCGCGGTGCCGTGCAAACTGGTCAAGGGCATCAACGAGATCCTGGTCAAGACCATCGCCGACGAGGGGGGGGCCCTGCTCAGCGTGCGCATCGCGGACCTGAACGGCAAGCCGATCGAGGGACTGCTCGCGCGCCTGCCGCCGGGCCTCCTGGGCGCCACCGCCCTGAGCGCCACCAGGCTCGAGGTCGCCTTCTCGGGACCGGTCGAGCGCGAGAGCGCCGAGGCCATCGCCAACTACGCCATCGATCATGACGTCGCCATCAGCGCGGCGACGCTGAGCAAGGACCATCGCGTGGTCACGCTCACCACCTCGGCCATCGACCTGAGCAACGACTACGTGCTGACCCTCGGCGGGGTGAAGAGCCCCACCGGCACGCCGCTGCGCGATGGCGTGCGCCTGCACTACCATCTCCAGCCCGGCGATGTCGGCACCGGGCTGAAGGCGGAATTCTACGAAGGGCGCGAGTTCAAGGACCTGCTCGCGACGCGCCTGGATGAGACCATCGATTTCGACTGGGCCGAAGGCGAACCCCCCGATCCCGCGGTGCATGCCTACAACTTCTGCGTGCGCTGGAGCGGCCAGCTGCTGCCGCGCTACAGCGACAGCTACACCATCACCACGGTCTCGGATGACGGCATCCGCCTCTCCATCGATGGCAAGAAGGTGATCGACAACTGGACCGACCATGGCCCGACCGAGGATTCCGGCACGGTGACCCTGGAGTCGGGCAAGCGCTATGACATCCTGATCGAGTACTTCCAGGGCGGCTCGACCGCCTGCGCCAAGCTGCTGTGGTCGAGCTCCAAGCAGGCGCAGGAGATCATCCCCGCCAGCCAGCTGTTCCCCCCCGCCGGCGCAGCCGCCCCCCCGGCATCGCCCGCCGGCAAGAAGAAGTGATTGCGCACCCGCGCGCAGGGCGCCTGGGCGCCATGCATCGCTGGCTGCTGGCGCTCCTCGGCCTGGGGCTGCTGGCCGCCGCCAGCGTCTCCCTGTGCTGGCCGTGGCGCGGGCACGAGCAGCCGGCACGTGCGCCTGGTCTCGCCAGCCGTCCGCCGGACCAGCCGCCGCCCCCGCCGCCCCCAGGCGCCACGCACGCGCGCCAGGAGACCGCCGCCGCGGCACGCACCGCAGAGCTGCCCAGCGGGCGCTGGATCCGCGGCATCAGCTGCGCCGGGCCATCGATATCCATCCATGGGCATGTCTGGCTCTCCCCCGCCGAAGCCGATGCGCAAGGGCTGCGACTGGGCGCTGCCGGCATCGCGCCGGGCCTCCCCGCCACCGGCCTGGATGCGGGGCTGGATGCGGGCATGGATGCGCTGCTGCGTTCCGGTGTCGCAGGGGTGGACGGGACGGTGCGCGTGACCATGCCGCTGCCGTCCGGTCGCTACCTGCTCTACCTGTGGCTGTCCAGCCCGCAGCAGCTGAGCATCAACCGGCTGCAGCTGCACGCCAGGGCGGTTGCGCTCGCCCCACAGGTGGCTGCCGCCGGCGAGCAGTGGTGCTGCCTGGGGCCGGTGCCGGTCATCAGTGAGCAGGGTGCCATCGACCTGGTGCTCGGCGGCATGGGGCGCGCGGTGCTGTGCGGCCTGGCGGTGACCGCGCCCTGATGGTCCCTGCCTGCGGCCGCGTGCGCCGGGGCGCGCAGCGTGGACGATGTGCATGCCATGGGCGACCATGCACGCCGGGTCGCGGCTGGCGTGGGCGGCATGGGGGCCTACACTCCCGACCGCCAGCTCCCATGAGGACGGACCCGCAGCCGCCATGCTCTACGATTACCTGCTGCCCTATGTGGTCGACCTGGCACCCTCGAACAAGGGCACCTGGTTCCGCAAGCTCGAGCACAGCCGCATCCTCGAGGCCGAGGCCCGCCTGGGCTATACCTTCCCCCGCCAGGTGCGCTCATTCTACGAGGAGATCGGCTTCGGCTGCCTGCGCAGCGGCAAGGCGGACCCGCTCGATGAGCGCTGGCGCGGCATCGCCAACCGCTTCCTCCATCCGATGACCGTGGCCGCACTCAACCTGGGCGAGGCCGAGATCAACCCCGATCCCCCGCTGCGCAAGAACGAGTGGCCGATCTTCGAGGGCGCCGAGGGCGACTACCTGATCGTCGACCCCTTCGCCGGCGAGCCGAACGCGATCTATACCCGCTACAAGATCCGCAAGGTGGAGACCGACTTCGCCGCCTTCGTCCGCCGGCTGTTCCATGAGGACGTCGCATTCTATTCGCGCTGAGGCCACCGTCATCCATGCCCCACCTGAGCCGACAGGGACGTCGCACCTGCGCCACCCCCCAACCCGGTCCGGCGTGACATGAGCGGACGCTTCGCCCCCTCCACAACCGGCCCGGCGCATCCGGGCACCCTGCTCGCGGCGCTGCTGTGCTGGCTCGACGCCCGCAGCCGGGGAGAGCGGGTGATCCTGCGCCTGGAGGACCTCGACCGCGCGCGCTGCACCCCGGAGCACGCGGCGGCGATGCGCGCCGACCTCGCCTGGTTCGGCCTGGACTGGGACGCCATCGAGGAGCAGCATGAGACCGCCGATGCCCATGCGGCGGCGCTCGATCGCCTGGCGGAGCTGGGCGTCCTCTACGGCTGCCCGGCCACCCGCGGGGACCTGGCCCTGATCGGGCGCCTGGCGCCGGATGGCGCCCATGCCTACGACAACCGCAGCCGCGACCGCGGCCTGCCGGCCGGCGGCTGGCGCGCCAGCCGCCTGGCGCTGCGCGTCCGGCTCCCGGACCGGGTGGTGGCGCCGCATGATGAAGGGGGGCGGGATCTCGCCTGCGATCCCGCCGCGGTCTTCGGCGATCCGGTGGTGCGCCGTCGTGATGGCGAGGTGACCTACCAGCTGGCGGTGGTGGTGGACGATGGCCGCTCCGGCATCGATCGCGTGGTGCGCGGCCGCGACATCGCCCCCAGCACCGCCACCCAGATGGCGTTGCAGCAGCTCCTCGGCCTGCCCACCCCGAGCTACCGCCATCACCTGCTGCTGCTCGAAGAGCGCGGCGCCAAGCTGGCCAAGCTGCATGGCGCCGTCGGCGCGGCCGAGCTGCGTCAGCACTACGATGCGCGCACCTTGTGCGGGGTGCTCGCCGGCATCGCCGGACTCAGGCCGGATGCCAGCCCCTGCAGCCCGCAGGAGCTGATGCGCGGATTCTCCTGGCAGCAGGTGCGCCCGGACGACGTGGTGGTGCGCTGGACCGGGCGCCGGCTGACCTGGGATGGCCAGCCATGAGCCGCGCGGCGGGACGCAGCTGGCTGACGCCCAGCGCACCGGCGGCGCTCGCGGTGCTGCGCCTGCGGCTGCCGGCAGGGCAGCTGCAGGCGGTGCTCGACCGGCCCCTGCCGGCAGCGGGACGAGCCGGCGTGGCCCGCCTGCAGGATGCCAGAGGCGGCTTGGTGGACGACGTGGTGGCCATCCGCGTGGCGGAGGACGAGCTGGAGATCATCGCCCATGGCGGACCGGGCATCCGCGCAGCCATCGATGCCGCGCTGGATGCCCATGGCGCCGCGCACAGCCTCCCGCCTGATGCGGGCGATGGCCGCTGGCGCCAGCTGGCCGCGGCCTCCAGCCCGGCGGCGGTGCGCTGGCTGCTGACCGGGTCCGCCGGCGCGGCGCCCTTTCCGCCAGCCTTCCTCACCCGCCCGGCGGTGGTGCTGATCACCGGTCCGGCGAACGCCGGCAAGAGCACCCTGCTCAATGCCTGGTGCGGCTGGGGCCGGGCGCTGATCAGCGAACAGCCGGGGACCACGCGGGACCTGGTGGAGGCCGAGACGGTGGTGGCGGGCTGGCGCCTGCGCCTGGTCGACTCCGCCGGCATGCGTCCGACTGCCGATGTGCTCGAGCAGGCGGGACAGGAGCTGGTGGAGGGTGCCCGCCAGCGGGCCGATGTGGTGCTCTGCCTGGTGCCTCCCGGGCCGCCGGTCGGCGCCAGGCCCGGTGATCTGCTGGTCGATGCCAAGGCTGATCTGCAGGATGGCCCGGGAGCGGCCGCCGCTGGCCGGCTGCGCTGGTCGGCGCTCGGTCTGCCCGGCCGGACCAGGGCCGAGCTGCTCGCCGAACTGGGTGCCGCGGTGCTGGCACGGCTGCGCCTGCCGCCCGGCGGCGGCGCACCGGCCTAGCTCTGACGCAGGAAGTTGTCCAGCAGCCGCAGCCCGGCTGGGCCGCTCTTCTCGGGATGGAACTGCACCGCCGCGAGCGCGCCCCGGCGCACCCCGGCGCAGAACGGAATGCCATGATCGCTGGTGGCGATCTGCGCCACCTGCGCGGCGGGGTCGCAGTAATAGCTGTGGACGAAATAGAAGGCGGTGCCGGTGGCGATGCCGTCCCACAGCGGGTCGGGTGCGAGGAGTACCGGATTCCAGCCCATATGCGGCACCTTGATCGTGGCGTCATCCGGGCGGAAGCGCCGCACCGTCCCGGGCAGCACGCCCAGGCAGTCGACGCCGCCGTCCTCCTCGCTGCGGTCGAAGAGCAGCTGCATGCCCACGCAGATGCACAACAGCGGCGTGCCCGAGCGCACGATGGTGCGCAAAGCGCAATCCAGCCCTGCCTTGCGCAGGTTGGCCATGCAGCTGCCGGCCGCGCCGACGCCCGGGAAGATCACCTTGTCGGCGCGCGCCAGCTCCGCGGCATCGCTGGTCACCTGCGAGGGATGGCCGAGATGGCTGAGCGCCTGCTGCACCGAGGTGAGATTGCCGGCTTGGTAGTCGAGAATGGCGATGCGCATGCCGATAGCGTAAATGACCGAAATGGAAATGGAAAGGACCAGGAGCCGGCCCGCCACCCTCGCGGCCCCCACCCATGGCAGGCGGGTGAGCTGCCGGGACAGCGGCCAGTGGTTTTGCTGTTGTCGCACTGGCCAACCGCCGACCATGCGCGTCATGTCCTTGATCCGACGAGCAGGTCTGATGGCGGCGGCAGTCCTCCTGGCCAGCTGCAGCGAACTGCGGCCGACCATCATCACCCCCGAGCTCGAGGACTACCGCGTCGAGTGGACGCCCCAGGAGCAGGCCCAGCAGCTCGCCACCCGCCTGCTGCACTCGCAAGCGGGCACCAGCACCCACGCCCTGCGCCTGGCGGGGACGATGGATTCTCGCGTCCATGATCAGCATGATCTGACGGTGGTGGTGCTGGCAGGCACCTCCTACGCCAGGCTGGGGGGCAAGTTCCACCACCTGACGCCGGGGGACATCGTGGAGATCCCCCGCGGCAGCATCTATTACTTCGAGAACAACGGGCCGCAGGCGAGCGAATACTACGAGATCTTCTATCCGCCCTATGACGGCAAGGACATGCGCAGCATCAAGGAGGGTTCCTCGCAATAGCCCACCCGGCCAGGCGGGTCCTCAGGGTTCCCTTATGCGCAGGCCTGGCGATCATGCGCGCCGGGAGGGCTCATGGCCGGCAGCGTGGTGATCATCGGTGCGGGCATCGCCGGGCTGATGGCCGGGGTGCATGCGCGCGCGGCCGGATGGCGGGCCACGGTGATCGAGCAGGCGGCCCAGGTGGGCGGACGGCTGCGCACCGAGCAGCATGCCGGCGGGGCCTTCGACACCGGTGCGCAGTTCTTCAGCGTGCGCGATCCGCTGTTCGGCGCCGCGGTCGAGGAGTGGCGCCGCGCCGGCCTCATCGCCCACTGGTGCAGCGGCTTCGCCGCTGTCCACCCGCAGACGCCCGAGAACGCCCCGGTGGCGGTCGAGGATGGCTTTCCCCGCTATCATATCGTCGGCGGCATGGAGCGCCTGGCCGCGCATCTCGCCCGCGATCTCGAGGTCTCCCTCGGCACGCCGGTGCTGCGCGTCGATGCCGCTGGCGGCCAGGTCGCCATCCAGATCCAGCAGGCGGGGGCCGTCGCCACGCTGCGGGCCGATGCCGCCATCCTCACCCCGCCCGTGCCCGCCAGCCTGGCGTTGCTGGCGGCTGGGAGGCAGGAGCGCGCACTGCCGCCGGCCCTGGTCGGCGAGCTGCAGCGCATCCGCTACGCGCCCTGCCTGTGCGTGAGCCTTGACTATCCCGCGGCCGAGGGCATGGCGCTCCCGCCGCCCGGAGCCATCCGCCTGCTGTCCGGTCCGATCAGCTGGATCGCCAGCCAGCGGGCCAAGGGCCTGCGCCGGCAGGGCGAGGGGGTGGTGGTGCATGCCTCGCCGCAGTGGAGCCAGGAGCACGCGCATGAGCGCAGCGACGTGATCTGCCAACGGCTCGCCGATGAGGCTGCGACGGTGCTGGCGCGCTGGTCGGTGAAGTCGTGGAACAACCCGGCGGCGGTCGCCCTGACGCGCTTCGCCGAGAGCCTGGCGACCTCGACCATAAGCCCGGCGTTCCTACGCGCCGATCTCGGTGCGCCCATCCTGTTTGCCGGCGATGCCTTCGGTGATCGGCCGCGTCTCGAGGGCGCGGCCCTGTCCGGGCTCGCGGCAGCCCAGGCGCTGTGCCGCGGCTGAGGCGCTCGCCGGCCACGCTGGCAACGAGGGCCTGCCTGCGCTTGCTCGCGTGCGAAACTGCCGCGCCAGTAAGCGTCTGAGTCGGCATGGCCAGTGCTTGAGTGGCCATTTATAATAACATCCAAAACATTCATTGTGAATACCGAGTGAACGTTCTTGCAGGTGCACATGAGCTGCGATGTCGACAGAATCAGCACAATTGGTGTTTGATTCCAGAACCCCCCTGGATAAATCGTCCATAACGTCCAGCGGAGGTATCCGATGTCTGACATCGCGACTCTGAACATCCACCAGGTGGCACGCGCCGCCGGCCTGACCACCAGCCTGCTGCGGGTGTGGGAATCCCGCTACGGCTGGCCATCGCCACGCCGGCTGCGCAATGGCTACCGCATCTTCACCAGGCACCAGATGGAAGAGGTGGTGCGCGCCGCCAGCCTGGTGCGCGAGGGCATGGCGATCGGCAAGCTGATCGTCGATGCGCTGCCGCGCTGGCCGGCCGAGCCGGAGCGCCAGCAGCTCGCCCAGCCGCTCACCTCGGCGCGCACCTTCTCGATCCCGGCCAGCGCACCGGCGCTGCGCCTGCGCAACGAGATCCTCGATGCCCTCGAGCGCTCGCATCCGGGCCGCATCCGCGAGCAGCTGCAGTTCGCGCCGCTGGAGCTGCGACCGTCCGACGAGCTGTCGGCGGTGCTGGTCCCGGCGCTGGTGGGGCTGTGCGAGCTCGAGCACCGCGGTCGCCGCCTGCAGGCGCACCAGGAGCTGCTCGAGATGATCGCCAGCCGCGCCCGCCAGCTGACGCGCCTGTGCCGCGTCCACGGGCCGCTGGTCTCAGTGGTCAGCGCCGACGGGGCGGAGCTGATCGCCGATGTGGTGGTCGCGGTGCTCGCCATGCGCGGCTGCACGGTGGCGGGCACCCAGACCCTGGGAGACGGACTGCCGGTGGTGGTCGAGCACGGTACCCCGGCCCTGGGCGGCGGCGCCCGTGTCGCGGCCCTGGGCGGGAGCGAGTGCATCGGCCTGGCCCAGCTGGTCGATCCGGCCATCCATCCCCTGGCCCTGCTCGAGCACGCCGCCGCCGTGGCGGTGTAGGCCTCCGGGCACGCGCGCCAGCGGCGGCGCTGCGCACGTGCATGTGGCGCGCGTACGGACGCTCTGTCAGCGCATGCGCCGGCGGGCGGTGCAGGCCACCCCGCGCGCGAACGAGGCGAGTTCGGCCATGCTCGCGACCGGGTGGATGTTCACCTGGTCGCCGAGCGGCAGGTCATCCAGGGCGCGTCCGGTAACCACCAGCGGTATGCGTCCGAGTTCGTTCGCCAAGGCGCGCAGTTCGCGGGCAGTGGCGGCGGCATCGCTGATCACGGTGATCGAGCGCCATACCAGCACCGGCGGGTGCCGGGCGATGGCGGCAGTGAGCACCGCCTGGCTGGTGCTGCCTCCCAGGTCCAGGGCCCGCCAGCCGCATTCGGTCAGGGCGGTGGCGATCATTGCCGATGGCAGCGCATGGCCATCGCCCTCCAGGCAGCCGCCCAGGCATACCGGTGAGCCGCTGGCGGCATCCGGGAGCAGGATGCGCAGCTGGCCGACCAGGTTCAGGCACATGCTGGTGGCGAGATGCTCGATGGCGATGCCCTCGGGGCCCTGCCGCCACAGCGCGCTGATCCGCTCCATGGCGGTGCGGATCGGACCGTCGCAGAGGCTGGCGCAGGAGCGGCCGCGCAGGAAGGCGCCGAGCACCAAGGCCCGCCCCTGCACCGTGTCGCACTCCCTCAGCGCGTCGAAGAGCTGCTCGCCGAGGTCATCCTCGCCGTCCGGCGCCACCGGCACCGCAAGGCCGAGGACGCCGGCGTCGCGCAAGGGGTGGCCCCCGGCACGGACGAAGCGCACCGCCTCCTGGAGGGCGATGCGGCGATGCCCGCCCGCGGTCCTGCTCACCGACAGCTTGCCGTCGTCCGCCCAGCGCTTGAGCGACGACTCGCTGACGCCGATGGCCTGGGCGAGTTCCTTGGGGGAGAGGTAGGGATTGGTCATGCTACAGCCTGCACGTAATAGTGGCAGGCCATGGGGCGTGCAATGCGAGAGCGGGGAGCCAAGGCCCTGTTGTTCAGCCTTGGCAGGGGCACAAGGGCACGGCGGTGGCCAGGAGGCAGAGTAGCGATAACGCGTCGTGTACCGCACACCTGCACTCCCTGTGCGGGTACGGTCGCTGGGCAGCGGGAGGAATGGGGACATGTCCTCTGGTGAGGGGACGACAACGATCACGGGCCATTGCGCGAGAAATCGGTGCACGGCACGGACTCATGGTGGAATCCTGATGGCTGGCCCCTTTGCCCCATTGTGGGGACAGCCACGATGCGAGCACTGTGAGTACTGCCGCAGTATCCAAGGCCAAGGGCCGGAAGTCCAACAAGACCAGGTCGGCTGCAGCCACCGTCACAGCGGCGACCGGGCGCCAAGCGGTGGCACGCGTAGTCCGGAAGGCGTTGCTGCGCACGCAGAGGCGCAACCGCGCGTCGGTCACATTATTCCAGTCTATTCGGGAGCATGCGTAAGCGGTGGCGTCTGTGCATCTGCCCAGCATCCAATCCCACAGCGTTTGGCCGAACGCCAGCGCAGAGATGACTTTGGCAGCGGAGAGCCAATCATTGATCGGCTTCTGACTGAGGACGCCCGTCGGCATGCCCAGGCAGGCTTCGCCGCCACACGGGTGATCTCAGATCCCGGGAATGATTCGGCATGGGGCTTCATCGCACTTTCTGCGACAAGCCAGCAGTGGATCGTTGCGGAATGGGACATGGAATGGCATGTGTTGACCAGTGTATCCGTACTTGATACGTGACCATTCCCGCAAGTACCGGCTCTCGAAATTGGCTATCTGGGCACTCGAATGGGCAAAAAGGACAAGGCGATTGGCGAGCATCTGCTTCGCCATGCCCTTCCGCGGGCCAGGAAGTCCTGGTTGCAGCGCCTGTAGGCATTGAAGATTGCAGGACCTGCCCGCAGTCATGGTGTTCGATATGATCGATTGGTCCACTCCACTCGAGTTGTGGACCTGGCTCTCATTCTACTCGAACCGGGCGCTTATGGCTTGGGCGGGAGATGCTTCTGCAGGTACACCACATCGAGCCAGCGGGAGAATTTCCAGCCGACCTCGCGCAGCCGGCCCGATTCGACGAAGCCGAGCCGGGCATGCAGGTGGAGGCTGGGCTCCTGGTCGGCCGAGATCAGGGCGATGATGCTGTGGTGGCCGGCGGATGCCGCCAGGCGGATGAGCTCCTCGAGCAGCAGGCGCCCGATGCCCTGGCGGTGGTAGTCGTAGTGGACGTAGAGCGAATCCTCGACCGTGTGCTGGTAGGCTGAGCGGGGATGGAAGCGCGACAGCGCGCCCCACCCGATCACCTCGCCGGCAAGTTCGCAGACCAGCACCGGATGCCCGGGGCCATGGGCGGCGAACCAGCGTTCGCGATCCTCCAGCGAGTCCGGCTCGTTCTGGTAGGTGGCGGTGCTGTCGAGCACGTAGTGGTTGTAGATCGCGGTGATGTCGCCGAGATCGGAGGCGCGGGCCGCCCGGATGATGGGGGCGGGCAGGCCGTCGCCCTGCCCATCGATGTCATCCGGGGTCATAGCCCGCGCAATCCGCGGGCCGGACTCAGATCACGCATTTGCCACCGGCGCAGGCCGGGTCGAGCTCGACCCGCCCGGTGTTGTCCATGGTCTCGATCATCAGGGTGTAGTCGACCGGCACGTACTCGCGCTGGAGGTCCTGCCACAGCTTGCAGTTGTGCACCCGCTTGAGGCAGTAGGTCATCCTGCGCAGGTCGTTGCCGAAGTAGTTGGCGGCGAACTTGTGCGCCCGCCGCACCCAATCCTTCTGCAGCAGCATGGTGCGGATGTTCTCCTGCAGCGCCTCGAGGTCCTGGGAGCCGTCGGTCTTGAGCGGCGGCAGCTCGAGCGATTTGCCAGTGCCCAGGGCGCAGGCGCAGGCGGCCCACAGGTCGTCGGAGAAGGCGTGCAGCCCATCGACGATCAGCCCCGAGGCGAACAACGCACCGACACCATACTCGCGCACGATCTCATCGTGGGTCATCACTGCGCAGAAGGGCGCCTGGGGATAGTCGAGGTCGCCGCCCTCGGGCAGCAGCGACACCCCGGCGAAGGCATCGCGGTTGTCGTAGATGTAGCGCGTGACCTCCGCCCACTCGCCCTCGCGCACGGTGATGGTATTGGAGACGTTGTGGCGCAGCCAGGGCGCGGCGCAGCGCTCCTTGCGCCTGCCGCCCATCACCCAGTTGTCCTGGGTGAGCTTGACGTGGCGCAGCAGCTCGACCGCGCTGAGGTCGTTCCTGGTGCGCGCCTCCTCGGGGACCTCGATGCAGAAGGTGATCACCGCGTCGGTGCCGTTGGGGTTCCACACGCTGTCCTCGACCGCGCGCGGATTGTGGCCCTTGAAGAACTGGAACGGGATCTCGGCCTTGTTGGCCTGCACGCGGCGGAAGTAGCGCTTGGCATGGTGGGCATGGATGCCGGAGGCGGTGCCGAGGATGCAGCTGGTGGTCCCCGCCGGCTTGACGCAGGTGGCGCGGGCGGCCGGGTTGATGCCGATCTTGGCCGCCACCTCGGCATTGACCTTGAGGATCAGCGCGGCCATCTCGCGCTGCAGTCCGACATCGAAGGCGATGCCGGGATTGTCCATCATCCCGGTCATCGAGCAGCCCAGCAGGGCCTCGCGGCGGACGATGCGCTCGGTGGTCGAGCCGAGGTAGGAGAAGGAGGTGTAGCCGGCCTGGAGGGTGCCGAGGATGGCGGCGGCACGGCAGGCGCGCGCGAAGATCTCTGGCGTGGTGCAGGCCTTCATGTTGATTTCGCAGAGGTTGCAGAAGGCCCATCCGCTGTGGCCGCTGTCCTCATCGCGCGGGTACATGCCGATCTCGACGCACGGGTTGTACATGATCTCGGTCGAATCGGCCCACACGAAGCCCGGCTCGCCGAACTCCTTGACCGAATCCATGATCTTGGCGAAGGTCTCGAAGCTGGTGCCGTCGCGCAGCAGCAGGGCGGAATTGTTCGAGCGCCCGCGCTGCGGATTCTTGACGAACCAGTCGCCGGTCTTGGCCTTGATCATCTCCTGGTCGTCGACCGAGCAGATGCAGATGGTCGCCGATCGGCGCACCCCGCCGGCGAGCACCGCATCGGAGGCGTGCATGACGATGTCGTAGGCATCGATCGACGGCAGGATGCAGCGCTTGCCGGCGGTCGCCAGGCGGTTCTCGAACACCAGGCGGATCTGCTCGAGCGAGCGCTTGAGCGGGCCCGAACCCGGCGCCTTGCCGATGCCGCTGGAGAGCTTGGCGCCCGCCGGGCGGATGCGGCTGAAGTCGAAGCGCACCACCTTGCCGGCGTACTCGGGGAAGGGCTGCTCTTCGGCGAAATAGGAGGAGACCAGCACGCCGAGGGCGTCGGCCCAACCCTCGATCGAGTCCTCGATGGCGAAGGTCACCTTCTCGCCGCCCGGACGCGCGATCATCGGCAGCTGGGCGATATGGTGCTTCTGCACCGAGAAGCCGACCCCGCAGCCGCACAGCAGCAGCCACAGCGCCTCCTGGAAGAAGCGCGGGCGGTCGCAGTACGAGACCGTGCAGTTGTACAGCCGGGCGTTCTTGTCCTCGATCGGCTTGCCGCCGAACTGCAGCGCGCGCTGGCTGCCCAGCACCAGGCGGTCGCGCATCGCGGCGGTGGCGAAGGCCATCTCGTCGGCGATCGGCTTGCCGGCATAGGTGATGGCATGCATGGCCATCACCCGCTCGGCCGCCTCGGCGAAGGTCTCGCGCCGTCCGAGCGTCGGATTCCAGCGCGCGTACTTGGTGTTGAAGGTGTAGTCCTGCAGCTGGGAAAGAGTCATTGCGAGCTCCCGGGGTCGGCCGCCAATCGTGGCGCTGGCGGGTGAATGCAAGGGAGGTTTGCCACCAGGGCGGATGGCGCTGGACCGCGGGTGTACTGGATTTTAGCCGAGTTTTCGCCATGCTTCCGCCCAGCTTGCGACAGCCATGTGCGCCCTGGGCGCCTTTCCGGCGGCATGCCGCGGTGCGGCGCGTTGCGGCGGTCGAAAACGGCGAAAACCCCGGGGCGCGGTCGGAAAGGCGGCGGAAAGTCGTCGAAAAGCTGTCGAAAAGAGGACGAAAAGCCGCCAGCGACCGGGTTCCCGGTCGCTGGCGGTGATTGACGCAGCGATGCGCGTGGCGGCAGCGGCCGCAGGCTAGCTCAGGCGCACGCTCACCGGGCAGTGGTCGCTGCCCATGATCATCGGCATGATGCCGGCGTCGGTGACGCGCGCGGTGAGCCCCGGCGAGGTGGTGCCGTAGTCGATGCGCCAGCCGATGTTCTTGGCCCTGGCGTTGGCCCAGTTGGTCCACCAGGTGTAGGCGCCGGTGAGTTCCGGATTGCGCTCGCGGAAGACATCGTGGTAGCCCAGGCTGAGCAGGCGGGTGAACCAGGAGCGCTCCTCCGGCAGGTAGCCGGCATTCTTCTCGTTCTCCTTGGGACGGGCCAGATCGATGGGCTGGTGGGCGATGTTGTAGTCGCCCATCAGCAGCACCTCGCAGCCGCGCGCCTTCCAGCGCTCGAGGTATTTCTCCATGCTGGCGCAGAAGGCGAGCTTGTAGTCGAGCCGGGCGCCGGCCTCGCGGCTGTTGGGGAAGTAGGCGGTGACCACCACCAGGGTGCCGAAGCGCGCCGCCAGCACCCGGCCTTCGCTGTCGAATTCCTGCTCGCCGATGCCGGAGAGGATCTCATCCGGCTTGTCGCGGCTGAGCAGGGCGACGCTGCTGTAGCCCGGCTTGTCGGCGGAGTGCCAGGCGGCATGCCAGCCCTCGGGCTCGAGCAGCTCCTGGTCGAGCTGCTCGGGCCGGGCCTTGGTCTCCTGCAGGCAGATCACCTCGGCAGCGGGCAGGATGGCCCACGGCAGGAGGTTCTTCTTCGCCACCGACCGGATGCCGTTGACGTTCCAGGTGTAGCACAGCATGGCGGGGTCCAGGAGGGTGCGGTGCTCAGGGCTTCAGGCTCAGTTGCCGCGCCTGATCACGGATCCGGCGAAGCGGATGGAGAAGCGGTAGACCGGCTTCTTGCGGCAGGTGATCTCGCCGGTGTTGACGTCGAGGCGCGCTGGGATGTCCTTGACCTCGGTATAGCCGACCGCGTAGTAGCCGCGCTCGTTGAAGATGTCGAGCAGCATGTGCAGGGCCATGAGCTGGGAGAACAGCGGGTTCTCGCTGACGATCTCCGTCCGGCCGCTGATCGAATGCACGGTGATGACCGGCATGAACTCGTGCTCGAGGATGTAGATCACCTGCTTGAACAGGCTCGTGTGCTCGCGCTGGTAGGAGTCCAGCCGGCGCACCATGTGCTGGCGGGCGTTGATGACGATGTCGCTCGCCAGGGGGATGTGGTTGATCGAATCCAGGGTCTCGTCGTCGAGTTCGAGCGAGCTCTGGTACTGGAACTCGTGGATGATGTTGCGTTCGACGGTGGCGACATCGGCCTGGGCGTTGATCAGGTGGTAGTGGAAGGTCTTCTTGAGCGATTGCAGCGCCTCGAGCGCCTGCTCCTTGAACAGGCGGTAGCGTTTGCGGCAGGCCTCCTCGTTGGTGTCGGTGGCGCGCTCCTCGAGCATATCGCCGACCCCGGTATCGCGCACCCGCTGGTTGTGCGCGATGATCTGCCGTCCGCGCTTGAGCTGGCGTTCGACCGACTCGCGCTCCTCGACGTAGAGCACGGTGATGCGGAACACCGGCTGGGGGAAGTACTGGCCCAGGGCGCCGCCGTAGAACTCCTTGCGCAGCTCGAGCATCTTCTGGTAGAGCAGCTTCAGGCATTCGCACTGCACCTTGGTGCGCGGAAAGCCATCGACGATCACCCCGTTCATGTACTGCGGATCGAGGAGCTTGCGGAACAGCAGGCTGACCACCATCGGATCGGCGACCAGGTTGCCCGAGTCCTTGATGCGCTGCGCCTCGGCGGTGTTGAGCAATTCGCTGGTGACGATCTCCTTGGCGGTGATGCTGCGCTCGCGCAGGATGAACGGCGTGTTGGTGCCCTTGCCCGAGCCCGGCGCGCCGTTCAGCCAGATGATCTCCTTGGGGAAGCGCAGGTTCTGCCGGCCGTACGACAGCTCCAAGGCCGCCCAGACATCGCGGAAGATGAGTTGCGCCGCCTCGACCGCGGGGTCGGCGTGGGCGATCTCTGGCGTCTTGGGCGATCCCGGCTGGGCCATATCCCTCTCCCTAGGTGGGGGAGCGCCATGATTGTGGTTTCTTCCAGCGGCACAATCCTCTCTCTGCCCGCAGCCGCCCCGGACGGGGGGTCAATCCCGGGTCTCCACCGGATCGATGTCCTGGAGCTGATCGAGCCCGACCCGGCCGTTGCGGCGTTCGCGCAGGAAGGCATGGGTGCCCTCATGCGAGACGCGCGCCAGCGCGGCGACCGCCTCCTCGACCGTATCGACCAGGGTGAAGAGGTCGAGGTCGCCATGGCTGATGTAACCATGCTCATCCTCCATGGTGGTCTTGATCCAGTCGATCATGCCCTGCCAATACGCGCGCCCGAAGAGCACGATCGGCATCGGGGCGATCTTGTGGGTCTGCACCAGGGTGACGACCTCGAACATCTCATCGAGGGTGCCGAAGCCGCCGGGCATCACCACCACCGCGCAGGTGTGCTTGAGGAACATCACCTTGCGCACGAAGAAGTAGTGGAACTTGACCTCGACGTTGATGAAGGGGTTGGAGTGCTGCTCCATCGGCAGGTTGATGCACAGGCCGACGCTGGTGCCCTTGGCCGACTTGGCGCCCTTGTTGCCGGCCTCCATGATGCCGGGGCCGCCGCCGGTGATGACGGGATAGCCGAGCTTGACCGCGCTGGCGGCGATCTGCTCGGCGGCGAGGTAGTGCGGATGGGCGGTATTGGTGCGCGCCGAGCCGAAGATGGCGATCGCCTTGGGGATCTCGTTGAGGGTCTGGAAACCGGCGGCGAATTCGCCCATGATGCGGAACATGCGCCATGAATTCGATTCGATCTTGCTTGGGTCCATGACGGCTCTCCTTCAGGGTGCTGGACGATGCAGTGGTCGATGGGACGGGGGAATGGTGCGCTCCGGCATCTGCGAGTATAGCACGAAAACCCCTGGTGCGCCTGGACTTTCGCCCGCGCAGGTGGGCGCTCTCTAGGCGGCGGGCGCTCGATTTTTGACCATTCAGCGGGGCTGGGGCGGGCCGGGGTGGGCTGGAGGCAGGGGTGGGCCATGGACCCGGCGGGTGCGGGACTGCAGCGCAGCGTACAGGGTCTCCATGTCGACCACGCTGACGCCTGGCAGCGAACCGGCCTCGCCGAGGGTGCGCGGCCGTGCCTTGATGAGGCGCAGCCTTCCCTCGGTGCTGAGGGTTGAGAGCGCGGCGACATCGAAGCCCTCGGGCAGGGGCAGGTCGCGGAAGCGCTGCAGGCGGTCGATCTTGACCGCCTGGCGCTCGAGGTAGGTGGCATAGCGCAGCGAGATCCAGGCCTGCTCGGCGACCAGCGCCTCGGCCTGGGTGAGCTGGGGCACCGCCAGCTGGCAGTCCGCGAAGCTCAGGCCCTCGCCGGCGACCCGGCGTGCGGTCTCGGCGGGGACGCTCGCCAGCAGCTGTCCGACCGCCTGCTCCTTGGCCTGCACCAGGGCGGCGCGCTCGGACGAGACCAGCCCGCAGCGCGCCGCCAGCGGGGTCAGCCGGCGATCGGCATTGTCGGCGCGCAGATGCAGGCGGTGCTCGGCACGCGAGGTGAACATGCGGTAGGGCTCCTCGGGCATGCGCGTCACCAGGTCGTCGATCAGCACGCCGATGTAGGCATCCGCGCGCGACAGGCGCAGCTCGTCGCGGCCGCCCAGCGTCAGGGCGGCGTTGGCGCCGGCGATGATGCCCTGCGCCGCCGCCTCCTCGTAGCCCGAGGTGCCGTTGATCTGGCCGGCCAGGTAGAGTCCGGACACCTGGCGCACCTGCAGGGTATGGTCGATCTGGTCCGGGGCGACGACATCGTACTCGACCGCGTAGCCGTAGCGCAGGACGTGCGCCTCGGAGAGCGCCGGGATCTCCCGCAGCACCGCATCCTGGACATCCAGCGGCAACGAGGTCGACAGGCCGTTGACGTAGATCTCCTTGGTCTCACGGCCCTCGGGCTCGAGGAACAGGTGATGGCTGTCGCGCTCCTTGAAGCGCACCACCTTGTCCTCGACCGACGGGCAGTAGCGCGGGCCGACCGAGCTGATCTGGCCGTTGTACATCGGCGCGCGGTGGAGGTTGGCGAGGATGTGCGCGTGGGCCTTGGGATTGGTATGGCACATCCAGCAACTGATCTGCGCCTGGGTGATGCGCGCGGTCAGGAAGCTGAAGGGCGCCGGGGGGTCGTCGCCCGGCTGCTCGGTGCACAGCTCCCACTTGATCGAGTCGGCATGCAGCCGGCAGGGGGTGCCGGTCTTGTGGCGCAGCAGGCGCAGCCCCATGGCGGTGAGCGCATCCGACAGCCCGGCGGCCGCCTGGTCGCCCATCCGCCCGCCGCTGGTCCTGCTCTCGCCCTGGTGCATCAGCGCCTTGAGGAAGGTGCCGGTGGTGATGACCACGCGCTTCGCATGCAGTGTGCGCCCGTCGCGCAGGCGGATGCCGGCGATCGCGGCGCGCGACCCGGCGGTCTGCGGCGGCGAGGTGGCCAGCTCCCAGGCCTCGCCCTGGACCGGGTGGAGCCCCGGCAGCGATTCGACCGCATGCTTCATCCACTGCGCATAGGCGGCCTTGTCGCACTGCGCCCGCGGACTCCACAGCGCCGGGCCCTTGGAGCGGCCCAGCAGGCGGAACTGGATGCCGGTAGCATCGGTCGCCAGCCCCATCAGGCCGCCGAGGGCATCGACCTCGCGTGCCAGCTGGCCCTTGGCCACCCCGCCGACCGAGGGATTGCACGACATCTTGCCGACGGTGTCGAGGTTGCCGCTCACCAGCGCGGTGCGGCAGCCGAGGCGCGCGGCGGCGGCCGCCGCCTCGATGCCGGCATGGCCGGCGCCGACGACGATGACATCGAAGTGGTTGTCGGGCATGGCGTGTGCGAGAGTATGGCGGCGTGGCGGGCCTGGCCAGGGGGCGGGACGCCAGGCCTCAGCGGCGCTTGAGCTGGGCGATGTAGTGGACGAAGCCGGTCCCCTGCTGGACCAGCCGCGTCGCGAGGTCGGGATCGACCAGCTCGCCCTGGGGGGTGTATTGCCTGTAGCTGTCGCCGATGAACACCCGTCCGGGGTAGAGGTGGGCGTTGCGATAGCCGGCCACGCCCTGCAGATGCTCGACCGCGCGCAGGCCCTGGAACTGGCCGGCGGCATGGCCGATGAAGGCGCAGGGGCGCTGGTCGAAGCCCTGCGGATACGGCAGCATGTCGATGAACAGCTTGAGGATGCCGGGATAGCTGCCGTTGTATTCGGGGACGATGAACACCACGCCGTCGGCGGCGAGGAAGCGCGCCACCAGGGCGCGCACCGCAGCTGCCGGCTCCTTGTACGCGCTGGGCTCGAGGAAGTCCGCTCCCAGCGCGAGCTCCAGCAGATCGACCGAGCAGTCGAGCGTCCTGTAGGAGCTGGCCACCAGGGCGGCAAGCCGTACCGACAGGCTGCCGGCGCGGTTGGTCCCGGGGATGACGACGATGTGCATTGCGGCCCTCTCTGGACGCGCGGTCGATCGCGCTGCCGCCGTGCGCCTGGCGGTCGGGGGATGAGGAGGTGGACGGGACGCTGCGACGCCGGCGAGGGCGGCCTCAGCCGGGCAGCGGCACCTGGGCATGCAGGGCGAGCAGGGTGGTGGCATCCAGCGAGCGGTTGCACACCGCCACCCCGCCGATCGCCCCGGCGAACCAGTCGCCCATCTCGCCCGCGCGGTGCACGGCGGCGACGGTGAAATCGGCGCTGCCATTGGCGATGCCGCCGGACCAGCTGCTGGGGTTGAGCCCCGGTCGCGGGTCCAGCTGCCCGTCGATGTAGACCCGCGCCTCGTTGCCGCCGGTGGCGGCGCGGCCGAAGGTGCAGGCGAGGAAATGCCAGCTGCTGTCGAGCTTGGTGGCGCCGATGGCCAGCTCGCGGCTGAATTTCGCTCCTTGGGCGGCGGCGGCTCCGGTGCAGGAGATCTGCCCGGCCACCTGGTCTCCGGAGTCGTGCTCGCGGACATCGATGAAGAGCGCGTACTGCCGGCGATGGGCGGCATCGTGCCAGATGCCCGCCACCGCCTGCGCCTGCTCCAGCCGGCGCGGTTCCCGGCGCACCCAGGCCAGCAGGCTGACCTCGGCTTCCGGCCCATGGAGGTTGAGCGCCGGGCAGGCCTCGCGCGGGCATTCCAGCCAGCGGCCGGGGACGATGTTGGCGCAGTAGGGGCCGAAGATCCCGCCGTCGATGCGGTCGATGATGCCGCCCGCCTCATGCAGGGCGTAGGCGCCCTGACCGTGCGCCAGGCGCTGCTGGCCGGCAGGCTGCTGGAAGTCCCAGAAGCTGACCAGTCCGGGGAGCGCCAGCACCGCATCGCGCGGTGCGCTCATGGGAGTCGCGCCCTGGGCAGAGCGTGAGTCGTGCACCGCTCATCCATGAGCGGTCAGCCACTCCGTGTGGATGAAGGTGCCCGGCGCCTCGTTGCGCTCGTAGGTATGCGAGCCGAACGCGTCACGCTGCGCCTGGGTCAGGTAGGCAGGCAGACGGGCGGTGGTATACCCTTCGATGTAGGCGAGCGAGGCGGAGAGCGCCGGCACCGGCAATCCGGCGGTGATCGCGGCGCCCACCACCTTGCGCAGCGAGGGCAGGGTGCGCGCGATATCCTTGCGGAATTCCGCCGCCACCAGCAGGCTGGCGAGGTTGGGCTGCTTCTTGAAGGCGACGGTGATGCGGTCGAGGAAGACCGCGCGGATGATGCAGCCGCCGCGCCAGATGGCGGGGATCGCGCCGATGTCGGTGCCGTAGGAGCGCAATTTGCTGGCCTCGATGATCAGGCGCATGCCCTGGGCATAGGCCGCGATCTTGGCGGCGTAGAGCGCCTTGGCGATGTCGCCGACGGTGACCCCGGTGAGCTTGCGGCGCGGCACCTTGAGCACCTTGGCGGCCGCCTCGCGTTCGATCTTGAGCGAGGACATCAGGCGGGCATCGACCGCCGCGGTGATGGTCGGGATGGGGACATTGGCGTCGAGGGCGGCGATGGTCGTCCACTTGCCGGTGCCCTTCTGGCCGGCCGCATCGCGGATGGCATCGAGGAGGTAGGCGCCCTTCTTCTGCGGATCCGCCTTGTCGGCGATCAGGCCGGTGAGCTCGATGAGGAAGCTGGCGAGCTCTCCCTGGTTCCATTTGGTGAAGATCGCGGCGGACTTCTTGTGGTCATGCCCGAGGCCGCGATGGAGCAGGTCATAGACCTCGGCGATCATCTGCATGTCGCCGTATTCGATGCCGTTGTGCACCATCTTGACGAAGTGCCCGGCGCTGCCTTCGCCGCACCAGGTGACGCAGGCGTCCTTGCCGCCCTTGCCGGCCTTGGCGCTGATCTCGATGAGGATCGGCATCAGCTGGTCGACGGCCTGCTTGTTGCCGCCAGGCATGATCGATGGTCCGAGGCGCGCGCCCTCCTCGCCACCCGAGACCCCCATGCCGACGAAGTGGAACTTCCACTGCTTGGCATAGGCGTTGCGGCGGTCGGTGTCGCCCCAATAGGCGTTGCCGCCATCGACCAGGATGTCGCCGGCCTCGAGCAGCGGCGCGATCTGCTCGATCACCGCGTCAGTGCCTTTGCCGGCCTGGACCATGATGATGATGCGGCGGGGCGGCTTGATCGCGGCGACGAACTCGGACAGCTCGCGGCAGGGGACGAAGCGGGCGTTCTTGCCGTGCTCCCACTGCATGACCTCCTCGGTCTTCTCCCAGGTGCGGTTGTAGATCGCCACGGTATGGCCGCGCGATTCGATGTTCTTGGCCAGGTTGCGGCCCATCACGGCCATGCCGATGACACCGGCGTCAGCAGTCGCGCTCATAGCTTGTCCTTGGGAAGGAATCGGGATCGAGGCGGAAGGGGCGAAGGGTGCGAGGTGCACAGCGTGCGTCAACTCGCTTCACGGTCCAGCGGCAGTTGCCACCCCCTGGGCGGCCCGGCCGAGTGGGGCCGACGCGATCGCTGGTCAGTTGTGCGGCGGCTGGTTGCCCAGCTGCTGGTAGCCGAGCTCGAGGGCCTTCTCCAGGCCGGGGATCTTGTTGTCCGCGGCGAGGTACAGCGCGACTTCGATGCGGCCCTTGTCGTAGACGATCAGCACCCTGCTCACCCCCGAGGTGTGCAGGAAGACCTGTTCATCGTCGGCCTTCTGCTGTTCGGTGGCGCCCTGCTTCTGGAAGGCGTACTCCAGGAGACTGTCCTGGCGCTGCTGGCAGCCGCCCAGGAGGGCGGCGCAGAGGACGAACAGGATGGCGAGGCAGCGATGCGGCATGCGGGGACCCCTGGCTGATAGGCCGCAGGATAGACCGCGGAGGGAAGAGTCTACCGCTGTCAGCCCGCGGTCTGCCGATCGAGCCTTGGCGCGGCGGGTTGCCGCTTGAGCGCCCCGACCTCGCGCCATGCTCGCGGCAGAGATGACTGGCGCTGGACCGCTATCCCGCGGTCGACGCGGGCTACCGCGAGGAAGTCTCGAGCTCGAACGCTTGCCGCCGCGCGCCTGGGCAGCCGATGAACCGCCGCCGACCGCGGCCCTTCCCAGGAGTTGCCCCATGGCCATCCAGTCCTCGCGCGCCTCCGACCGCGCCAGCCCCTACCGCGTGTCCCACACCGCCCCGCGTTCGCTGGCCGACGCCGATCCCGAGGTCGCCGCCATCATCGGCCGGGAATGGCAGCGCCAGCAGTACACCATCGAGCTGATCGCCTCCGAGAACATCGTCTCGACGGCGGTGCTGGAGGCCCAGGGCTCGGTGCTCACCAACAAGTACGCCGAGGGCTATCCCGGCAAGCGCTACTACGGGGGGTGCGAATTCGTCGATCAGGCCGAGGAGCTGGCGATCAGGCGCGCTGCGCAGCTGTTCAAGACCGATTACGCGGTCAACGTCCAGCCGCATTCCGGTTCGCAGGCCAACATGGCGGTCTACCTCGCCGCCGGGCTGAGCAAGGGCGACCGCGTGCTGGGCATGAGCCTCGATCACGGCGGCCACCTGACGCACGGCTACAAGCTCAACTTCTCCGGCCTCGACTATACCATCCAGTCCTATGGCGTGACCAAGGACCAGCAGGTGATCGACTACGATGAGCTCGAGCGCCTGGCTGTCGCATTCCAGCCCAAGATGATCATCGCGGGGGCCTCGAACTATTCGCGCACCATCGATTTCCACCGCTTCGCCGACATCGCCGCCAAGGTCAAGGCGCTGCTATTCGTCGACATGGCGCACATCGCCGGCCTGGTCGCCGCCGGTCTGCATCCCTCGCCCTTCGGCCATGCCGACTTCGTCACCACCACCACCCACAAGACCCTGCGCGGCCCGCGCGGCGGGATGATCTTCGCGCGCAGCCCCGAGCATGCCAAGAAGGTCAACAGCCGGGTGTTCCCCGGCATCCAGGGCGGGCCGTTGATGCACGTGATCGCCGCCAAGGCGGTGGCCTTCGGCGAAGCGCTGGCACCGGAGTTCGGCGAATACATGGCGCGCGTCCAGTCCTCGGCGCGGGCGATGGCGGAGACCTTCCTGGCGCTGGGGTGGCAGGTGGTCTCGGGCGGGACCGATACCCATCTGTTCTCGCTGAATGTGATGAGCAACGGCGTGACCGGCAAGCAGGCCGAGGACAAGCTGCATGAGGTCGGCATCACGGTGAACAAGAACCTCATCCCCTTCGACACCCAGCCGGCGCAGCAGGGCTCGGGCATCCGCATCGGCACGCCGGCGGTGTGCAGCCGCGGCTTCGGCAGCGAGCAGGCGATCAGCGTCGCCCGCCTGATCGACCGCGCCCTGAAGGCCGGCGATCAGCCCGCCGTGCTGTCGGAGGTGCGCAAGGAGGCGCGCGCGCTGTGCGAGCGCTTCCCGATCTACCGCTGACCCCCCGGGACGGCTGAGCGGTCACATCTGCCGTCCCGGCCCGTTGTCTGCTTTCGCCAACCCCGCTGCCAGCCCCCATGAGCCGGTCAGCGGCCTTTGTCCTGGCTGCGCCCAGGGCGCGGGCCAGCAACGGCTTGCGCCGAAGACGGTAGATTCTCAAGGCGCGCTCGCCACGCGCCCTGTGGACCCGATTCCCCCCACCGCCAGGTCCGACACCCATGCCTACCGCCCGACGCCCGCTGGCCTTCCTGCTGCTCCCCCTCCTCCTGCTCGCCCTGCTCGCGTGTGCCGGCGGCCACGGTGCGGCGGCGGCGGATGCCTTCCGGGTGCTGGTGTTCAGCAAGACCGCGGGCTTCCGCCATGACTCGATCGAGACCGGGGTGGCGGCGATCAGGGCCCTGGGGGTCGAGAACACGTTCGGCGTCGATGCCAGCGAGGACGCCGCGGTGCTCAACGAGGACAACCTCAAGCGCTACCGGGTGGTGATCTTCCTCAACACCACCGGCCACATCTGCGAGCAGCCCCAGCGCGAAGCGCTGCAGCGCTTCATCGAGGCTGGCGGCGGCTTCGTCGGCGTCCACTCCGCCACCGATACTGAGTACGACTGGGCCTGGTACGGGCAGCTGGTCGGCACCTACTTCGGCGGCCACCCCCAGATCCAGAAAGCCAAGGTCTCGATCACCGACATGTCGCACCCGGCGACCGCCTCGCTGCCCGACACCCTGGAGCGCACCGACGAATGGTACAACTTCAAGTACCTGCCCAAGGATGTCCATGTCCTGGCCTCGATCGACGAGTCGAGCTATCAGGGCGGGACGATGAAGGGCAACCATCCGCTGGTATGGTACCACGAGTTCGATGGCGGCCGCGCCTTCTACACCGAGATGGGCCACACCAAGGAGAGCTACTCCGAGCCCAACTACCTGCATCTGCTGCTGGGCGGGATCACCTGGGCCGCCGCCGGCCATGAGCTCGACTACAGCAAGGCCAAGCCCTCGGAGACGCGCTTCGAGAAGACCGTGCTGTCACGCGACCTCGCCGACTGCATGCAGTTCACCCTGCTGCCCGACGGCCGCATCCTGGTGATCGAGAAGTTCGGCGCGGTCAAGCTGGTGAAGGCGAACGGCGGACCCACCATCCTGGCCGGGACCGTGCCGGTCTACGCGGTGCAGGATGGCCACAACAATGTCGAGGATGGCCTGATCGGCATCGCCGCCGATCCCGATTTCGCCAGCAACCACTGGGTCTACATGCTGCATTCCGTGCCGGGCGACATCCCCGTCCAGCACCTCTCGCGCTACACCCTCGACGGCGACACCCTCGACCTCGCCTCCGAGAAGGTGCTCTTCGACATCCCCAACTGCCGCAGCATCACCGGCCACTGCGGTGGCGGCATGTCGTTCGCGAACGGCAATCTCTACATCTCGACCGGCGACAACACCACCCCCTTCGAGTCCGACGGCTTCTCCCCGCTCGATGTCCGCGTCGAAGGCAAGGATGCGCGTTCGACCGCGGCCAACAGCATGGACCTGCGCGGCAAGATCCTGCGCATCCACCCCAAGAGCGACGGCACCTACGACATCCCCAAGGGCAATCTCTTCCCGCCCGGCACGCCCAAGACCAGGCCAGAGATCTATGTCATGGGCTGCCGCAATCCGTTCCGCCATTTCGCCGATCCCGTCACCGGCTTCCTCTACTGGGGCGAAGTCGGTCCGGATGCCGGCAACGATGGCGAGCGCGGCCCGCGCGGCTACGACGAGTTCAACCAGGCGCGCGGTCCGGGATTCTTCGGCTGGCCGCTCTTCGTCGGCGACAACTTCGCCTATTCGCCCTACGACTGGGACACCAAGAAGATCGGCGCGCGCTTCGACCCCCAGCACCCGATCAACGACTCGCCGCGCAATACCGGCATCAAGGAGCTGCCGCCGGCGCAACCCGCCTATCTCTACTACCCCTATGCGGCCTCGACCGAGTTCCCCGAGCTGGGCAGCGGCGGCCGCTGCGCGATGTCCGGCCCGGTCTACCATTTCGATGCGGCGCTCACCTCGCCGGACAAGTTCCCGGTGTTCTACGACAACACCTGGTTCATCTACGACTGGATGCGCAACTGGATCAAGGCGATCAAGCTCGATGAGCACGGCAACAAGACCTCGATCGAGGACTTCATGCCCTCGGCCAAGCTGGCCAAGCCGATGGACATGAAGTTCGGCGCCGATGGCGCCATGTACCTGCTCGAATACGGCAGCAACTGGTACCACAACACCGATGCCACGCTCTCGAAGATCACCTTCGCCGCCGGCAATCGCGCCCCGATCGCCATGGCCACCGCCGACCACACCGCCGGCAAGGAGCCGTTGACGGTGAAGTTCTCGAGCGCCGGCTCGTACGACAAGGATGAAGGCGATGTCATCACCTTCTCCTGGAGCTTCACCGGCGAAGCGTCGCAGACGAGCGAGCCCAACCCCACCTTCACCTTCACCGAGCCGGGGCTCTACCAGGCCAAGCTCACGGTCACCGACAAGGGCGGCAAGACCGGGGTGACGGTGATCCCGATCCAGGTCGGCAACGCCGTGCCGCAGGTGGTGATCGAAGCGCCCAGGCCGGGCGGCTTCTTCTCCTGGGGCCAGCAGATCGCCTTCAAGGTCGCGGTCACCGACGATGAGGACGGCAGCACCGCCGCCGGCACCATCCCGGGCGACAAGGTCAAGGTCACCGGCTCCTACGACAGCGGAGGCGCCGCCTCCGCCGCGCCGGTGGGGGTGGAGAGCCAGATGATGGCCGCCAACGGCCATGAGGCCGGGCGCGACCTGGTGACCCACAGCGACTGCATCGCCTGCCATACCATGCAGGCGCAGTCGGTCGGACCGGCGTTCACCGCCATCGCGATGAAGTACAAGGGCGACGGTGCGGCGATCGACCGCCTGGTGCAGAAGGTCCAGGACGGCGGCAACGGCGTATGGGGGATCATGGCCATGGCAGCGCATCCCCAATTCACCAAGGCCCAGCTCAAGGACATGGTCGGCTGGGTGCTCTCGCTCGCCGACGAGGCGGGCACCGTGCATGGCAGCTCGGGCACCCTCACGGTGGTGCCCAAGCCGGCCAAGGACGACAAGGGCATCTATGTCATCACCGCCAGCTACACCGACAAGGGCGCGGTCAAGCTCGGCAAGCGGATCCCGCCGCAGACCGCTGGTGCGAGCGTGGCTCTGCGGTCGCGCTACGTCGGCGCGGTCGATTACACCGGCCACCAGGGCGGGGTGATGCCCGAGGCCTGCTCGGACGAGGGCGGCGGCCGTGATCTCGGCTTCATCAACAGCGGCGACTTCATCAGCTTCAAGGACATCACCCTGGATGGCAGCAGCGCCGTCACCTTCCGCATCGCCTCGGCAGGTGCCGGCGGCATCATCGAGGTGCATGCGGACTCGGCTACCGGGCCGCTGCTGGGCTCCGGCAGCGTGCCGGTGACGGGCGGCTGGCAGAAGTGGGCCAGCGTCGAGGCCGGGATCACGGATCCGGGCGGCACCCATGACGTGTTCCTGGTGTTCAAGCACGAGAAGAACGCTGGCGGACTGTTCAACCTCAACTGGGTGTACTTCCACCCGCCGGCGGCGAAGTAGCCCGCCGACATACCTCACCATCGGAGCATCGATGTTCGTCCACGCCGTGTTCTTCTGGCTCAAAGCCGATCTCACCCCGCAGCAGCTGAGCACCTTCCGCGAGGGCCTGATCTCGCTGACCACCATCACCACCGTGCGCAATGCCCACATCGGCGTGCCAGCGGCGACCAACCGCCCGATCATCGAGCGCAGCTACTCCTACGCCCTGTCGGTGCAGTTCGACGATGAGCGCGGTCACGACTACTACCAGCAGGTCGACATCCATGAGCGCTTCCGCCAGGCCTGCTCGAGCTTCTGGTCGAAGGTGGTCATCTACGATTCGATCAGCGCCTAGGCGCTCAGCCGTCCGCGCCGTCCGCGACCGCGCTACTTGGCGCCGGACGCGCCGCCGCCGGACGGGGCGGGCGGGCTGGCATTGGCGGCGCGGCTGGTCGACGCCGCCAGGCGGGCGGCGTACTTCTCGGGATCGCGGTTGAACTTCTTGACGCAGCCGCGGCAGCAGAAGCGGAATTC
The DNA here is from genome assembly GCA_003136555.1 of Planctomycetota bacterium. Lineage (GTDB taxonomy): Bacteria > Planctomycetota > UBA11346 > UBA11346 > UBA11346 > BOG-1363. The sequence goes on from PLEW01000146.1 coordinate 51,381, forward strand.
CTGCCCGTTGAACACCACCGGCGCCACCTGCGGGTCGATCTTGTCGTTGGAGACCACGCAGTTCTCCAGCGGATAGGGCCTGGGCGATGGCGTGCCCTCGTCGGCCCCCAGCATGACCGCGGCGCAGCAGGCCAGCGCGCAGCCGGCAAGCAGGGTGCGCATCAGCATCATCATGGCATGGTGGTGGGTGGGCATAGGTCACGTACGGCTACGCAAAGGTCCATTCCGCGCCTGCTGTTCCAGGGTCTTCAGCGCTCGCGCAGCGCCGGCTGGCCGGTGAGGATGGTCTCGGCCAGGCGCAGGCCGTCGAGGCCGGCGGAGATGATCCCGCCGGCATAGCCGGCACCCTCGCCGGCGAGGTACAGTCCCGGCAGCGAGCTGCTGAGCGTGGCAGGATTGCGCTCGAAGCGCACTGGACTGGAGATGCGCGTCTCCACCCCCACCACCGTGCCCTGGCTGAGGAAGCCGGGGATGATGCGCTCGAAGAACAGCAGTGCCTGGCGGATGGAGGCGACGGTGCGCGCCGGCAGGATGGCATCGATGCGTCCGGGGCGCACTCCGAGGCGGTAGCTGGATGCGCTCACCGGGGAGCCCGGCTCGCCGCGAACGAAGGCGCGCGCCGACTGCGCCGGGCAGCTGTAATCGGCTCCGCCGGCCTCGAAGGCGAGGCGCTCGATGCGCCTGATCAGCTCGAATCCCTCCAGCCCGGAGGCGCCGCGATCGACCTCCTGGTTGACGATCAGCCCGGCATTGGCGAAGTGCGAGGCGCGGGCGAAGCGGCTCATGCCGTTGGTCGACAGCTGCCCGGTGTCGCTGGTCGCGGCGATGATCTCACCGCCGGGGCACATGCAGAAGGTGGTGACATGGTCGGCGTCCAGGTGGGCCGGCGGCCGGCTGACCATGTTGTATTCGGCCGCGCCCAGGAGATGGCGCGGGATGTCGGACCCGAGGCGGCAGCCATATTGGCCGACATCGATGAGCTCCTGCGGATGCTCGACCCGGCAGCCGATCTGGAAGCCCTTGGCCTTGTGCTCGATGCCGCGTTCGATCAGGCGCATGATCAGATCGCGCGCGCTGTGCCCCGGGGCGATCATCACCACCGGGCTCTCGATGCGCTCGCCGGTCGACAGCTGCACGCCGGTGCAGTGCCCCGACTGGCTCAGCACGTCGGTGACGGTGGCTTCGAAGCGGAAGCTGCCGCCCCAGGCGATGATCTGGCTGCGCAGGCGCTTGCACATGTGCGGCAGCAGATCCGAACCGATGTGCGGGTGGTGGCGGTAGAGGATGTGGCGGGGGGCGCGCGAGGCGACGAAGGCCTCGAGCAGGAAGCGCATGCGCCGGTCCTTGACCCTGGTGTAGAGCTTGCCGTCGGAGTAGGTCCCGGCGCCGCCCTCGCCGAAGAGGTAGTTGCTCTCCGGGTCGAGCACGCGCGTGCGATGGAACGTCTCCAGGTCGGCGGTGCGCCGGTCGGCATCGCGACCGCGGTCGATCACCAGGGGCTTGCAGCCATGCAGGGCGAGCAGATAGGCCGCCATCTGCCCGGCCGGCCCGGCGCCGACGATGATCGGATGCCGCGGTGGCGGATCGGCCAGGCGGAGGTGGTAGAGCCCCTGGTCCTGGTCCGGGGGTGCGGTATGGACCACCACGCCCTGGCCCTCGTGCACTGGGCAGTCCTCGCGCACCTGGGCGTGCAGGTGGTAGATGAAGCGCAGGTCGGGCTTGCGCCGCGCATCCAGGCTGCGGCGCTCGATGCGGTAGTCCACCACGTCGGCGGGCGCGATGCGGCAGAGGCGGGCGATCCACGGCTTGAGCCGATGGTCGATCGAGGAGGGCGGCTCCAGGCGCAGCGCCTGGAGCGGCACCTCGAGGTGCTCGATCGAGACGTGCTGGCTCATCGGCCCACCGGGGCGGCGGGGCCGATGGCGGGGCGAGCCACGCCCGGCGCGCCGGCGCGGTTGACGATCACCAGCCCGGCGATGATCAGCAGGCAGCCCAGCAGGGATACCAGGCCAGGGCGTTCGCCCAGGGCGGTCCAGCCCACCACCAGCGCAACCAGCGGCACGGCATAGAGGAAGGGCATCACCCGCGTCACCGGCGCCTGGGCGACGACGTACGACCAGGTGGTGAAGGCGATCGCCGACGGGCCGATGGCCAGGTAGGCGAGCAGCAGGCAGGCATGCCAGGAGGCGGCATGCAGGCACTGCACGGCGGAGGGCAGGCAGGGGGAGAGCATGATGGATCCGATCCACGCGACATAGCACACCATGCCCACGGCGCCATAGTAGCCGAGCACGGGCTTCTGCATCACCGTGTAGATCGCCCACAGCACCGCCGCACAGGCCATCTCGGCCACCCCGCTGGAGAACGTGACGCCGTGCGCCTCGCCGGCGGCGATCAGCGCGATCCCGCCCAGGCTGGTGACCATGCCCAGCCAGCCGGCCAGGCGCAGCCGCTCACCCAGCCACAGCACGGCGAAGAGCGCCGAGAACAGCGGCGCGGTATTGACGATGAAGCTGCCGGGCCCGGCCGAGACGCTGCGGCTGGCGTCATTGACCGCGAGGTTGTAGAGGCAGATGCCGACCGCTGCGATGGTCGCCAGGCGCGGCCAGTCGCGTCGCCGTGGCAGGGGAGGTCGCATGATCGCGGCCACGACGCCGAGCAGAACCGCAGCCAGGCCGTAGCGCAGCAGGGCGAGCTCGGCGGGCGGGAAGTCCGGTTGCTGGCCGGGGGCGCTCGCCAGCAGCGCCCGCACCACCGGGAAGGCGGAGCCCCACAGCAGGACGGTGGTCGCCAAGGCGATCAGCGTGCGTGGCCGGTAGAGGGGATCCATGCGAGTGGCCGGGTTGAAAACGACACAGGCCGGGCAGAGCCCGGCCTGGCGCGTGCGCTCACGCTGGTGGAGCGATCAGGCCTTGGGCGCCTCGGCGGCGGGGGCAGGGGCGGCCGCTGCCTTGGCGGCGGCTTCGGCTGCCAGGGCGGCCTTGCGCACACCCTTGAGCTTGGCCGCATGCTTGCGCAGCGAACGCCGGGTCGCCGGGCGGAAGGTGCCCTTGGCAACCGGCTTGGCCGGGGTCTTGGCCGCAGGCGCCGCCGCTGCCTGGGCGGCGGTCTTCTTGGGCGTCGGGACCTGGTAGCCGGAGAACTTGAGCAGGTTGCGCAGCCCGGTGCTGATCTGGGCGCCGCGGTTCACCCACGACTCGACCGCCACGAGGTCGACCTGGAGGTTCTTCTCCTTGAGCAGCGGATCGTAGGATCCGATGATCTGGTTGGCCTTGCCTTCGCGATGGCAGCGGCCATCGATGGCGACGATGCGGAAATACGGCCGATGCAGGCGACCGAAGCGAGAAAGGCGGATGCTGACAGACATAGCGTCCCTTGGTGGAATCGGGGGAGCAAACTCTATGTCGGTCGTGCGCTCTGCAATGGGAAAAAGGCAGGTGGTCCGCCGGACCCGTTTCAGGGGCTTTTGACCGCCGCGATCGCCTCGGCCCGGGTGCGGTACATGGCGAACACCTTGTCGAAGCGGGTGAGGGCGAAGATCTCGCGCAGCGCCGGGGATCCGACCTCGGCGAGTGCCAGCTGGCCCTTGAGGTCCTGGATCTCGCGCAGCTTCTGCACCAGAGGACCCAGGCTGGCGGAATCCAGCGAGGCCACTCCCGCCAGGTCGATGACCAGGCGGCGCACGCCTGCGGTGCTTTTGAGGAATTCGTTGGCGAAATAGCCGCGTACCAGATCGACGTTCGCCAGGCCCTGTTCATCACGATGGAAGGACACGGTATGGACCCCGTCGTCCTCGAGCAGGATCACTGTCTGTGGGCTCATCCGCGCTCCTGATATGCCTGGTCATCCAAGGCTTATGCCTGGACATCCCTGGCCAGACCTGGTGACCGCAGGCTGCCGGCCCATGCCTGCGTGGGGCCTGTGTATGGCGGTCACTATGGCGGTCCACCCCAAAATATCCATCATCATCCCCGCCATCATGGGTTGGCTCTTGCCCAAGCGCCCGGATCCATGGTACATCTCCCCATGGCCAAGACCATCGATGTGAAACTATTGAACCCGTTCCTGGCGGCGACGATCGATTGCCTGAGCCAGATGGCGGGGGTGACCCCCCAACGCAAGCGGGTCTTCGTCAAGAGCGATCCCCTCATGCATGGGCAGGTCACCGGGGTGATCGGCCTGTCCAAGGGCATGACCGGCAGCTGCGCCCTGAGCTTCCCCATGGTCCTTGCCCAGCGCCTGGTCGGTCTGCTGCTCGGGGAGCCGAGCGCCCAGGTCACGCCCGAGATGGTCTCCGATGGTGTCGGCGAGATCGCCAACATGGTCGCCGGGTCGGCCAAGCGGCAGTTCATCTCCAGCGGCATCAATTTCGACATCTCCACTCCGACGGTGGTGATGGGCTATGACAGCACCTCGGTGCACAACCCGATCGATACCATGAACATCGCCTGCGAGTTCATCGTCTTCCCCGACAGCAGCGAGACCTTCCTGCTCGAGATCGCCCTCAAGCCGACCGAGCGCTAGCGCTCGCGCGCTCAGCCCTCCCAGCCGGCCAGGCGGTGGCGCTGCAGCTTGCCGGTGGCGGTGCGCGGCAGCCGGTCGACCCAGCGCCAGCTGCGGGGACGCTTGAAGCCGCTGAGCGCCTGGGCCATCCAGGCGGAGAGCTCGCTGTCGTCCGGCCGCTCTCCGCCCGGGACCAGGAGCGCCGCGACCGCCTGGCCCCAGTGCGCATCCGCGACCCCATGAACCCCGGCCTCGCTGATGGCGGGATGGCGTTCCAGCACCTCCTCGACCTCTGCGGGATCGATCTTCTCCCCGCCGCTGATGATCACCTCGTCGCGCCGGCCATGCACCGACAGCTGGCCGTCGGCGTCCAGGCTGCCGAGGTCGCTGGTTGCGAACCACGCGCCGTGAGGGTGGGGGATGGTCAGCCGTCCGCCCTCCTCGTAGCCGGCGAACAGCGCCGGGGAGCAGATCTCGATGGTGCCGCGCTCCCCGGGCGCGCACGCCGTGCCATCCTCCCGGCGGATGCGCACCTGCATGCCGGGGAGGGGTCTGCCGCAGCTGCCCGGCGCAACGGGGCGATCGCGCTCCGGGGTGCACACCTGGCTGGCGGCCTCGGTCAGGCCGTAGGTCTCCAGCGGCGGCAGCCCGAGGGCGCGGGCGTGCAGCGCGAGGTCGCGCGCCAGCGGGCCGCCGCCGGTGAGCAGTATGCGCAGGCGGGGCGCGAAGGGGCGCCCGGCGCGCCCGGCGACCAGGCGATGGAGCATGGTGGGCACCACGCTGATGCCGGTCGTGCCGGCATCGAGGAGGCGGTCGGCGGCCACGGCATCGAAGCGCTCGAGCAGGCAGAGCGCATAGCCGCACAGGCCCGCGCGGTAGACCAGGCTGGCGCCGCCGATGTGGTCCAGCGGCAGGCATCCCAGCCATTCATCATCGCTGCGCAGCTGCAGGCGTTCGACCGCCGCGGCCGCAGCCAGGCGCAGGGCGCCCAGGCTGAGGCGGACGGCCTTGGCGGGACCGGTGGTGCCGCTGCTGTAGACCACCAGCGCCGCCTGGGCATCGTCCAGCGGTGTGGGCTGCGGGATCGCCGCAGCCGGCTGGAAGGCATCGGGCAGCTGATGGACCGCCACGCCCGCGGCCTCGTCCAGGGCGCTGCCGGGAGCGGCCAGCACGGCTGAGCAGGCGGAGCGCTGGAGCTGCCCGAGCTGCTCGGCGCGGCTCAGCCGGCGGTTGATCAGCACGGTGGTGATCCCGCGCAGGGGCGCGGCCTGGAGCAGCGCCGCGCAGGCCGGGGTGTTGGCGCCGGCCAGGGCGATGCGCATGCCCTGATGCAGCGAGCGCTCGGAGAGCCACGACAGCGCACCGTCCACGCCTGGCAGCCACCAGGCCCACGGGGTCACGGCGCGCAGCGCGGCGGGGACGGGGGTGCTCGGCAGGAGCCAGCTGCGCGGTTCCATGGACGCAATCACCAGCCTCAGGCGCGCAGCGCGCCGATGCCCAGTCCCGGGGTGGCGGTGAGCACGATCGAGCCGTTCTCCACCGTCAGCGGTGCATCGGTGATGTCCTCTGCCAGGAGGATGCCGGTGGCCAGCCCGTGCGCGCGCTCCCCCAGGTCGAGGGCGGCGGTGTAATGGGTGGCGTGTGCGCGCCCGATCGAGCCGTCGAGGGTGGTGGTGATCACCACATCCAGGCCGCATGAGCGGGCGAGCTGGGCCGCCTGGAGGGTCGGGCGCCAGCCGCCGAGGAACATCGGCTTGAGCACCACCACGTCGGCCGCCTGGGCGGCCGCCACCCGGCCGATGTCGGCGGCGCTGCGCACGCTCTCGTCCACGGCGATCTTCATGCCGGTGCGGCGCCGCAGCGTGCCGAGCCCTTCGAGGTCGCCGGCGGCCATCGGCTGCTCGCAGAACTCGAGCTGGGCATCGCCGGTCTCGACCGCGAATTCGAGCGCCTGGTCGATGTTCCAGCCGCCATTGGCGTCGGCGCGCAGCCTGGTGGCGGTGCCGATCGCCTCGCGCACCGCGTAGACCCGCTCGATGTCCTGCCCGAGATTGCCCTCGGCGCCGACCTTCAGCTTGAAGCAGGTGAAGCCGCCACGGCTCAGCTGCAACGCCGCCTCGGCGACCGCGGTGATCGAGCCGCCGAGCAGGGCATTCACCGGCAGGCGGTTGGAGGGCACGGGATTGCCGATGCTGGTGGCCAGGAGTGCGGCGAGCGGCCGCTCCTGCTGCTGGGCGAGGAGATCGATCAGCGCCCCTTCGATGGCCTGGCGGGCGCAGGGGGCGCCCTGCAGCAGCTTCTCCAGCGCCCCCAGCGGCGCATCCGGCCTGCCGCGCTCGAGCCAGCTGATGAGGAAGTCGGCCTTCAGCGAGGTCAGGCTGCGGTTGAGCGCCTCGCGGCACTGCAGCACCGTCTCGCTGCCGAATTCCGGCAGGGGCGAGGCCTCGCCCAGACCGACATGCCCGGCATCATCGGCGATCGCCAGGGCCCAGACCGTGCGCTCGCTGATCGGCCCGCTGGCGGTGGCCAGCGGGGTCGCCAGGGGGAGCACGCGTTTTATCAGCCGGCAGCGCATCGGGCTGCCATGGTAAGGGTCACGGCCAAGCACAAGCCGGTGATCAGCTCGAGGGCTGCCGAGCGTGAGAGATACCGGTTCAACCCCGCGCCCTGGGTGCGTACCAGGCCGCGGCACAGCATGCCGCCGCCCAGCCCCGCCACCGCCACCGGGATGGCCAGCAGCCAGCTATGCAGCAGCAGCGCGGCCAGCGCCAGGCAGCCGGTGGCGCCCAGGTGCAGGAGCACGATGTAGATGCGGCTGGCGCGGTCGCCCAGGCGCACGGCGAGGGTGCGCTTGCCGGCCGCCTGGTCGGTGGCGATGTCGCGCAGATTGTTGACCGCGATGATGCCGGTGGCCTGCAGTCCGACCGCCTCGGCGATCCACACGCAGATCGGATCGATGCCGTGGTGACCATGCGGGGCCGCCTGCACCCAGTAGCTGCCCAGGACCGCGAACAGGCCGAAGAAGAGGAAGACGAAGACGTCCCCCAGGCCGAGGTAGGCGAGCGGGTAGGGCCCCCCGGTATAGGCGATGGCGCACACCAGGCTGACCAGTCCCAGGACCAGGATGGGCCAGCCGCCCAGTCGGGCGAGGTAGAGGCCGATGGCCAGGGCGAGGATGAGCACCCCCGCCGTGGCCATCAGCATGGAGCGTGCGCTGATCAGGCCGCTGGCGACCGCCCGCTGCGGACCGAGCCGCGCGGGCGTATCGGCGCCCTTCAGGGCGTCGAAGGCATCGTTGGCGAAGTTGGTGCCGATCTGGATCAGCAGCGCCCCGGCCAGGCAGGCGGCGGCCACCAGCCAGTCGATCGGCTCGGCGAAGCCCGCCAGCGCCGTCCCGACCACCACCGGCACCAGGCCGGCGGCGAGGGTCTTGGGGCGGGTGGCCTGGAGCCAGATGATCGGGATGGGCGTCGGCACAGGGGGGGTCCGATGGACAGGTCCAGGCGTGCGGCGGATGAGCCGCGCATTGGAATGCCCCGATGCGGTCTGCGCAAGCTTCAGGGATCGACCATCCCGGCACCGCATCAGGCCGCCAGCGTACCCGGCGGCGGGGAGGCTCGGCGGACCGGGGCGCTCAGGGCAGGCGCGGAAACTGGCCGAAATCGGGCGGCCGCTTCTCGAGGTAGGCGCGATGCCCCTCCTTGCCCTCCTCGGTCATGTAGAAGAGCAGGGTGGCATTGCCAGCCAGCTCCTGGAGGCCTGCCTGGCCATCGCAATCGGCGTTGAAGGCCGATTTCAGGCAGCGCAGGGCGAGTGGCGAGTGGCGCAGCATCTCCTGGCTGATCGCCACCGTGCGCGCCTCGAGCTCGGCCAGCGGCCAGACCTCGTTGACCAGGCCCATCGCCAGCGCCTGCTGGGCATCGTATTGTCGGCAGGTGTACCAGAACTCGCGCGCCTTCTTCTGTCCGATGCAGCGCGCCAGGTAGCTCGCCCCGTAGCCGCCGTCGAAGCTGCCGACCTTCGGCCCGGTCTGGCCGAAGCGCGCGTTGTCGGCGGCGATGGTCAGGTCGCACACCAGGTGCAGCACCTGTCCGCCGCCGATCGCCCAGCCGGCGACCATCGCCACGACCGGCTTGGGGCAGGTGCGGATCTCGCGCTGGAGGTCGAGGACGTTGAGGCGCGGCACGGCATCGCCGTGCTGGCCGCCGACATAGCCGCCATGCTGGCGCACGCGCTGGTCGCCCCCGGAGCAGAAGGCCTTGTCACCGGCCCCGGTGAGGATGATGACCCCGACCTCGAGATGGTCGCGGGCGTGCTGGAGGGCGTCGCGCAGCTCCTGGATGGTCTGGGGGGTGAAGGCGTTATGCACCTCAGGACGGTTGATGGTGAGCTTGGCGATCAGGCCGCCCTCGAGCGCGGCGTGATGATAGAGGATGTGCTGGTAGCTTCGCTCGATGGCGGACCAGGTGGTCATGGCGCGTTCCTCCCAGATGGCGGCGGACAGGCAGCCGTTGGCCGCCTGCGACCTGCCGGGCTGCGGCAGAGGCCCGCGAGCGTGCGGGGAATCCTGCGCCTGGCAATGGCCCGCGCGCAGACGCAATCGCGGCCTCGCCGTGCCCCGATCGGTGCGTCAGCGCCCGCTGCCGGCGAGGAAGCTGGCGATGTTCCAGCCCAGCTGCTCCTGCTGCTCGCGGTGCACGGCATGGCCGGCGGTCGGGATGACGGTGAAGCGGCTGCCGGGGATCAGTCCCGCCATCTCGGCCATATGGGTGCAATACGAGGGATCGGCGGCGCCGGCCACCAGCAGGGTGGGCATGCCCAGCCCGGATAGCCGCGGCCACAGGTCGTCGAAGGCGCCGGCGCCCAGGCTGCGCAGGGCGCCGGCCAGGCCGATCGGGTCATGGTTGAGGCGGATGCTGCGCAGGCTCTCCTCGTCAGCGCGCGAGAGCGGCGAGGCCGGCCGCAGGGCCGGGTTGCCCTGCCACCAGGAGACGAACGGGCCGATGCCGTCCTCCTCGAGCATCTGCGCCAGGTGCTCGTCGCGCTCGCGGCGCGCCGCACGCTGGCTGAGGTCGCGGATGCCCGCGTGGCAGGAGATCAGGATCAGCCGCCGCACCAGGGAGGGATGATCGAGCGCCAGCTGCAGGCCGATGCGTCCGCCCATGCTGTAGCCCAGCACATCAGAGCCGCCCTCGGGCAGCCGCGCCGCCAGCGCGCGGACCAGGGCATCCGGACCCAGCCCGGGCGGGCAGGGCTTCCAGCCATGGCCGGGCAGCAGCTCGCAGCGCCGGTCAGCCTCTACCGGCGCGAGCACCTCGCGCCAGGTCTGGTCGTTCTCGGTGTATCCATGCAGGGCGAGGAGCATGCCCTCCAGCATGCGCAGGGCCCAGAATCGGCAAGCCCGCTGCCGGCGGGGCGTTCAGCCGACCGGCAGGGCCGGCACGGTGGCCAGGGTCCAGATGTCGCGGTTGTACTCGCTGATGGTGCGGTCGGTGGAGAACTTGCCGGAAGCTGCGGAGTTCATGATGCTCGAGATCGTCCAGCGGTCCTGGTCGAGGTAGAGCGCGCTGGCGCGCGCCTGCGCCTTGACGTAGTCGCCGAAGTCGCAGCACACCATCCAGTAGTCGCCCCAGGTGGTCAGGGTGCTGATGATGTCGTCGAAGATGCCGGGATCGACCTGGTTGAAATGGCCGCTCTTGATCAGCGCCAGGACGCGCTTGAGGTCGTCATTGGCGTCGATCACCGCCTGCGGGTTGTAGGTCTTGCGCATCGCCGCGATCTCCTCGGTGGTCTTGCCGAAGAGCAGGAAGTGCTCGTCGCCGACCTCTTCGCGGATCTCGATGTTGGCGCCATCCAGGGTGCCGATGGTGAGCGCGCCNNTCCTTGCCCGCGGTCGAGATCTGCTCCGAGAGGTCGGCGGCGGGGCAGATCTTCTCCATCAGCGAAACGCGGTAGTCGGGGATGAAGGCGACGCGCAGCAGGTCGCCGACATCGGGGTCGGCATTGATGACGGTGGCCACCGAGTTGATGAAGCGGATGATGGTCTTGGCCATGGCGTAGCCGGGCGCCGCCTTGCCGCCGAACAGCACGGCGCGCTTGATCAGGTTCCTGCCGTCGCCGCGCTTGATGCGGTCATAGAGGTGGATGACGTGCAGCACGTTGAGCAGCTGGCGCTTGTACTCGTGGATGCGCTTGACCTGGACATCGAACAGGGCGTCGAGGGGGAAATCGACCCCGCACTCGCGCTTGACCACCTCCGCCAGGTCGCGCTTGTTCGCCTGCTTGATGTCGCGCCACTGGCTGCGGAACTTGGCGTCCTTGGCCAGCGGTGCGAGCTTCTTGAGCTCGTCGAGATGGGTGACCCACTCGGCTCCGATGCTGCCGGTGATGAGCTGCGCCAGGCGGGTGTTGCATAGCGCCATCCACCTGCGCTGGGTGACGCCGTTGGTCTTGTTGTTGAAGCGCTCGGGCCACAGCAGGCTGAAGTCGTGGAACAGCCCCTGCTTGAGCAGGTTGCTGTGCAGCACCGCCACCCCGTTGACGGAGAAGGAGCCGACGATGGCGAGGTGGGCCATGCGCACCTGCGGATGCGCCCCGTCCTCGATGATCGACATGCGCGCCAGGCGCTCGGTGTCGCCTGGCCACTTGTTGGCGACCGCGCGCATGAAGCGCGCGTTGATCTCGTAGATGATGTCGAGCAGGCGCGGCAGCAGGGCCTTGAACAGCCCGACCGGCCACTTCTCCAGCGCCTCGGGCAGCAG
>PLEW01000252.1 GCA_003136555.1 Planctomycetota bacterium
TCATCCTGCTGATCGGCATCGTCGAGAAGAATGCCATCATGATGATCGATTTCGCCCTCGACGCGGAACGCAGCGAGGGCAAAGCCCCGCCGGAAGCCATCTACCAGGCCTGCCTGGTACGCTTTCGGCCGATCCTGATGACCACCATGGCGGCGATGCTCGGTGGGGTGCCCTTGGCGCTCGGCAGCGGGAGCGGTGCGGAATTGCGGCGGCCGCTGGGGGTCGCCATCGTCGGCGGCCTGTTCTTCAGCCAGCTGCTGACCCTCTACACCACCCCGGTCGTCTACCTGGCCTTCAGCCGGCTCGCGCTGTGGCTGCGCGTCAATCCGCATCCGGCACCCGCCGAAGGCCACCCCACCCCCGTCGCGCACGCATGAACCTGTCGGCAGTCTTCATTGCCCGGCCGGTGGGGACCATCCTGCTGACCATCGCCGTCGCCCTCGCCGGGGCGCTGGGCTATGGTCACCTGCCCGTGTCACCGATCCCCCAGGTGGAGTCGCCGACCATCCAGGTGCAGGCGAGCCTGCCTGGCGCTGATCCCGGGACCATGGCGTCTTCGGTGGCGACACCGCTCGAGCGGCAGTTCGGGCGCATCGCCGGCATCACCGAGATGAGCTCGCAGAGCTTCCTCGGACAGACCACCATCGTCATCCAGTTCGATCTGAACCGCAACATCGATGGCGCGGCACGTGATGTGCAGGCCGCCATCAACGCCTCGCTCAGCAACCTGCCCACCGCCCTGCCCGGACTGCCGACCTGGCGCAAGGTCAACCCGGCAGATGCCCCGATCATGATCCTGGCCCTGACCTCGAAGCTCTATTCCAAAGGGCAGATGTACGATTTCGCCTCATCCGTCCTGCAGCAGAAGCTGTCGCAGCTCCAGGGCATCGGACAGGTCAATGTCGGTGGCGGCGCCCTGCCCGCAGTGCGCATCGATGTCAATGCCACGGCGCTCAACCAGCTCGACCTCAGCCTCGAGGATGTGCGCACCGGCATCGCCAAGGCGAACGCCAATACGCCCAAAGGCCAGCTATCCAATCAGTCGACGACATGGGCCCTGGGCACCAGCGATCAGCTGGTGCAGGCGAAGGACTACCGGCCGGTCATCATCGCCTACCATAACGGCGCGCCGGTGCGCATCGGCGATATCGCCCATGTCACCGATGATGTCGAGGATGTGCGCACGGTCGGATTGTCCGATTCGAAGCCGGCGGTCCTGCTGATCATCTACCGGCAGCCGGGCGCCAACATCATCGAGACGGTCGACCGTGTGCGTGCCGAGATGGGCGAGTTGAAGGCCGAGATTCCTGCCGCCATCGATCTCTCGGTGGTGCTCGACCGCACCATCACCATCCGCGCCTCGGTGCGCGACGTGCAGATCACCTTGTGCATCTCCGTATGCCTGGTCGTCTTCGTGGTGTTCCTCTTCCTGCGCGACCTGCGCACAACCATGATCCCCAGCGTCGCGGTTCCGGTGTCGCTCATCGGCACCTTTGGGGCGATGTACCTGCTCGGTTATTCCATCGACAACCTGTCGCTTATGGCCCTCACGGTGGCTACCGGCTTCGTCGTCGATGACGCCATCGTGGTGCTGGAGAACGTGACCCGTCACCTGGAGAAGGGCGCAACGCCGCTGCAGGCGGCGCTGCAGGGCTCGAAGGAGATCACGTCCACGGTCGTGACCATGAGCATCTCGCTGGTCTCGGTGTTCATCCCGCTGCTGATGATGGGCGGGCTGGTGGGCCGGCTGTTCCGCGAATTCGCCGTGACCTTGTCGATCGCCGTGGCAATCTCCATGGTCGTCAGCCTGACCACCACTCCGATGCTCTGCGCGCTCCTCCTGCGGCCGCAGCAGGGGCAGCGGCATGGCCGGCTCTACCGCGGGAGCGAGTGGGTCTTCGACGCCGTGCTCGCACGCTACATGGCCTCGCTTTCCTGGGTACTCCGCCATCCGCTCCTGATGCTCTCCGCTACCCTGGCGACCATCGTCCTGACCGTCAGCCTCTATCTCTACATCCCCAAGACGCTGTTCCCGCAGCAGGATACCGGGCGCCTGATCGGCAACATCCTCGCCGACCAGAATGCGTCGGCGCAATCGATGAGAGCGCTGATCGCGCAGTTCGCCGCCTCAGTGTCCGAGGATCCGGCGGTGCAGACCGTCATCGCCGTCTCCGGCGGCCAGGGTGGGGGTCCGGCGAACAACGGCCGCTTCTTCGTCACGCTCAAGCCCCTGGAGGAGCGCAAGCTCGGCGTCGACCAGGTCATCGGCCGCCTACGCGGCAAGCTCGCGGTCATCCCGGGCGCAACGCTGTTCCTCCAGCCGGTGCTGGACCTGCGTACCGGCGGACGGCGGAGCAATGCCCAGTACCAGTACACGCTGTGGGGGGATGACCTCAACGAGCTGAGCACGTGGTCGACGACCATGCTGAACAAGATGCGCACCTTGCGTGGCCTGGCGGACGTCAACACCGACCAGATGAACAGCGGCCTGCAATCGGATCTGACTATCGACCGCCAGACCGCGGAGCGCCTTGGCATCAGCGCCCAATCCGTCGATGCCACCTTGTATGATGCCTTCGGCCAGCGGCAGGTGTCGACGATGTACCTGCCCCTCAACCAATACCACGTGGTCATGGAGATGGAGCCGAACATGTGGCAGGATCCCAGCGGCCTGGACTATGTGCGGGTGCGTGCCGCGGATGGGTCGCTGGTGCCCCTCAGCGTCTTCAGCCGGTACAAGGCGGACACCACTGCGCTCCAGGTCAACCATTCCGGCCAGTTCCCGTCGGTGACGATCTCCTTCAACCTCCTGGCTGGATTCGCCCTGGGCGATGCGGTGGATGAGATCACTGATGCCGCTGCGCAGTCTGGCATGCCGGCATCGATCTTCCCCAGCTTCAGCGGCACCGCCCAGGCATTCCAGGAATCGCTCGCTAACGAGGGCCTGCTCATCGCGGCCGCCATCGCCACGGTATACATCGTGCTCGGCATGCTCTATGAGANNTCGTCAAGAAGAACGCCATCCTGATGATCGATTTCGCCATCGATGTCCAGCGCCGCGAGGGGCGCAGCGCGGCGGATTCGATCTACGAGGCGTGCCACATGCGCTTCCGCCCGATCATGATGACCACCATGTCGGCGCTCTTCGGCGGGCTGCCGTTGGCACTCGGCCAGGGCATCGGCGCTGAGCTGCGCCAGCCCCTGGGCATCGCCATCGTCGGCGGACTGCTCTTCAGCCAGGCGCTGACGCTGTACACCACCCCGGTGATCTATCTCTACCTCGATCGACTGCGCGCATTCCTCGATCGGCGCCGCCAGGGACGCAGGTCGTCTCCCGCTCAGGCCAGCCCGTCCACATCGGTCGCCCAGACCTGAGCCGCGGCGCTCCGCAGCGTGATCCAGGGGACCCTGCGGCGGATGCGCCCAGGATCGTCCCATCCATCGCGCCACGGTATGCAAGGGCATCGACAGCACGGCCGTTTGAGCGTAGACTCTGGCATGCGCACTCTCGTGACCATGGTAGTGGTGCTGGCCCTGAACATCGCGGCCTCCCATCCGGGATGGGGGAGCGACGAGCTGGAGCGTGAATTGGTGCGCCATGATGCCGAGCTCACCAAGGCTCAGCAGACCTATGACGAGGCGGTGACCGCCGCCAATGACAAGGCGCTCAAGGCCATTGTCCGCATCGCGCAGCGCCAGGCGAAGGCCGGCGATGCTGCCGGAGCCACGCTGGCCTGGAAGGAGGTGTTGCGCCTGCAGCGAACGCAGGCGGAGGCGCGCGCCCATTTCACCATGCTCGGGACGCTCGACGCAGTGCTTGCCGAGCTCGATCAGCCGCCAACCGATCTCTTGGGCAACCCCATCCTGGATACCAAGGGGCGGCCGGTGCTCCTGTTCACCCCCGAGAGCGCCCTGGTCCCGAATCCGGGCACCATACTGACCACCGCCTTCACCACCCGGACCATCGAGATGGTCGTCGGACGCGCCGTCGGTGACGGCCTCTTCTTCGAGGAGGGCGGTCCCGCCAATGGCCAGGCACTGGGCCTGTTGGGCCAGGAGGTGATCTATGTGACGCGTGCGGACGGCAAGATGGTGGCGATCAAGGCGCCCTTCGATCGCAAGGCGCCTTGGATTCATATCGCCGCCCAATTCAGCGCCGGGGAGATCCGCCTGTGGCTGAATGGCACGCTGGTGGCCAAGGGCAGTACCGGGTTCTCATCGATACCCGCCCATGGCGATGGCGGCCTGGGCAAGGGGAGCGGCCCGAATCCCGGTGAGTGGCAGAGCGGCTGCCAATTCGCGCTAGCCGCATTCCGCATGACCGGCAGCGCCCGCTATACCGATCAGCTCGGCCCGGATGGCGCCATGACCATCGACAAGGGCGTCCTGCTCGGCGTATCGCCCGAGACCATCCTGGCCGAGCTGCCGCAGGGGGGACCAGCGAAGGATGCCCATCCGATTGCGATCAAGAAGATCAGCTGCGCTCTGCCCGGAAATCCGGTGTGGGTGGTGAACGGGGACGTCGAAGCGATGCGCTGATCAGCATTCATAGGCTTGTCCGCGGAGGTTTCCTACAACTGCGGCGGATCACGAGCAGGGTACGCGCCGGCGCGTGATCACGGGGTCCTTTTCCTTTTCCCATTGTCCGGCGGCGTCCAGTAATCGTCATGTCACTTCATCTGCGCGAGCTGACCATTCACGACGTCGCAGAGGACAAGCGCGTGCATGTGCAGCGCGAAGATAAGCGTGGTGGTGGCGATCGGGAGATCGCACGGCACGGTGACGGTCTCGGTATCGTAGAGGCAAGTGCCTGAGGCGGCGATCCCACCAGTCGTCATATTCAGCGGCACCACCGGGTGCAGGTTAAGGCAGGCAGCGCTTAATGAGGTTATGTGCGGCGCGTATGGAACGATAGCCGACGCCCTGGGAGGTGATCGGTAGGCGATCGAGCGCTCCAGGCAGGGCCAGGCGCTGCGGCCCTCCCAGGCGATGGCACAGGCCGGCGATGCGCAGCGCCGAAGGGGGGATGCCACGACCGTCGCCGTGTGCGCCAGGGCGCGCACTCTGGCGGGGATGGGCCACGTCGAGGATGCGACGCACCGTCAAGCGCATCGACAGCGTCGACAACCGCTGCGGTGGCACGTGGCGGGTGGACGTGAACAGCGGCTCGTCGACGTCGGGTTCCCGCCGCGCGAGGTAGCGGGTCATGGCCGCGACCGCCTCCTGCGGGATGTCGGTCACCACCGCGGGAAAGTGGTAGCCACGGGGCTGGTGGCGCAGCGTGCGCCGTGCGCAATCGAGATCGGCGACATTGGCGCGATGCAGGGAGATGGTCTCCAGCGCTCCGCCGAAGAGCAGCCAGATCAGCGCCCGGTTGCGCAGATCGCGTACAGACCGGTCATCGATGCGATCGACCAGGGCGCGCACATCCTCGATCGCTAGGACCTCCAGGGGCGCGGAGCGCGGATCGGTGATCGCCGTCACGGACGCGGCGATGTCGGGAAAGCGTTCGACCGCAGCCGTCCAGCGGTAGAATGCCTGGATGGTATCGAGACGGTTGTTGATGGTGGAGATCGACAGATGCGGTCGCGTGGTGCGCAACCAGGTGCGATAGGCAATCACGGTGTGGGTGCTGGGATCGTCGGTCCGCGCCTCGGCATCGAGGTAGCGCAGCCACAGGCGCAGCGTCCGCTTATAGGTGTGCCAAGTGGTCACCGACATCGTCCGCTCCGGTGCCCCGGCGCCAGGACGCGGGTGCTGCCGACCAGCGAGGACCAGCTGCGCCAGAGCCGAGTACCAGTCTTCGGCCAGGGCATTCTGCCAGACCGCCGTGGTGACCTGCCAGGTGCTGGCAGGGCGGATCAGGCGCGCATCGCCCGGGTCATTGCCATGACGCCGGTCACGGTCGGTCATGGCGACGGCTCATCGGGGAGCGGGCGTTCCCGCATTGCGATTTCGACCGCTGACATGCGCTCGCGGAGGAGGTCGAGCTGGCGCGGCCAGCTGTCGTTGAGCGCCGTCCTGATCTCGGCAAGGCATTGCCGCTCCTGTTCGCTGACGGCGGATCGGCTGAGCGCGGCCGACAGCTGGGCCGACACGCCGTCGGCCGCTGCATGCAGATGCGCCACCTCGGCCGCCAAGTGGCGCCGATGCTCGTCTGCGCGCACGGCGTTGGCCGCAGACTGCCGCTCCTGCTCGATCATCCGGCGGTCACGTTCCTGATCCGCCGCCTCGAGGTGGCGGATCATCTCTGTGGAGCGCACCTGCTCGGCTAGGGCGACGGCCAGGCGCGTCTCGCACGCGCTCAACGCCTGGCGCAGGCCGTCGAGCGCGCCATCCCGGGCGAGGAGGTCTGCAGCATGGCTCTGCTGCTCGGCGGCATGCGCCTCCTCGGCGCGCACGCGCCGTGATTCGGCGTGCTCGGCCATGATCTGCTGGCGGTGCAGGGCGGCATGGGTATCGCTGAGCTGGCGGACGGCGGTGGCGAGCTGGGCATCAGCGGCGACAAAGCGGGAGTGCAGCGCCTCGCTCGCAGCCACGGCACGCTGCCGCTCGTCCACGGTCTGCTGGAGCCGTTCCTCTGCGGCATCGAGCAGCCCCTGGATCTCCTCGGTGTCGCTGGCGGCTTGGCGGTGGGCCTCGGTCAGGTGCTCCATCTCCACCTGCACATGGCGCCGCGCCTCCTCCAGCGCCAGCGACCAGAGGCGCGGGGCGACGCCAGCGATTTCAGCGACCATCTGTGCCGGAGCTTCGGTGGAACCGGGGATCATCTGCGCGGCCCGCCATTGCCGGAGCAGGGCAGCTAGGACATTGGGCGACCCGCCACCCAAGGCGCGGCGGACTGACCTGACCGAGATGCGCTGATTGGTGCTGGTCAGCCGCTGCACCGCAGCATCGATATCCGCGAGGGTTGTTGGCATGGGCGATATACATAGCACATCAGTAACGAAGAGACAATCGTTATGTTATCATCATAGATATATGATATTACACTGGATATATGATTAAAGGAGAGATATCGAGCAGTGCTGTGAGCATAGTGTTATCTCGCCCTCTAGTCTCTTCCAATGGTCTCATTGCGTTACTTGAATGGAAGAACGGGCCCCATCACCGCCCGCTCGGATGCCGCTCGTCGGCGTCTCGATATGCCACGCCGGACCGACGGATCCAGGATCGGCGCACCACCTACCAGACCATCACTCCGGTTGGCTGGCTGGTCCTATTCCGCGAACGGGAGAGGGCCATGACGGGACCAGATTCCAGCTGTCAGCGGGGACGCAGGCTGCGGAGTGTGTGCGGTTGGAGGCTAGGCGGTACCAGGGGCCTGCTTACGATGCCGTCGATGTCCGAACGTCTCCTCATCATCCTGCTGACCGCCATCCAGTTCACCTACATGGTCGATTTCGTGCTCATGATGCCGCTAGGACCCCAGCTCCAGCGCGAGCTCCACTGCGATGCCCAGGCGTTCAGCTTCCTGGTCGCCTCCTATACCCTCGCCGGCGGTGTCGCGTCGATATTCGCCGCGACCATCATCGATCGCTTCGATCGCAAGTGCCTCCTCCTGGTGGTCTATGCAGGGATGTCGGCTGCTACCATCGCCTGCGGCATGTGCGACCACTATGCCACCCTGCTGGGTGCGCGCATCGCGGCGGGTGCCTGCGGCGGACTGATAGGGAGCATGGTGATGACGATCATCGGGGCGCGCATCCCCTATGAGCGCCGCGGCATGGCCACCGGCGCGGTGATGACGGCGTTCTCGCTGGCCAGCGTGCTGGGCATCCCCATCGGGCTCCTGCTCGCCCAGGCGTGGGGTTGGAAGGCGCCCTTCCTCATGCTCGGCATCGTCGGCATGCTCATCCTGCTGCTGATGCAGCGCATCCTCCCCGCGATGCGCGAGCACCTGGTCGCGGCGCGCAGCGGTTTCGGGGAGACGCTGCGGAGAGTCTTCCGCCGGACTGAGCACCTCCAGGCTTTCGCACTCACCACCGCCCTGACCTTCGCTGGATTCTCGGTGATCCCCCTGCTGGCCACCTATCTCGTCTCCAACACCGGCGTCGCCGAGACGCACCTGCTCTGGCTCTATGCCATCGGCGGCCTGGTCACGATGGTCACCGGACCGCTGATCGGCCGCCTGGCGGATCGCTTCGGCAAGCATGCGGTCTTCATCGTCGTGGCCTCGCTGTCGGTGATCCCGCTGCTGGTGATGACCAATCTGGGGCAGGTCCCGGAGACCGTCAGCATCTCCTGCGGGGTGGTCTTCGTCATGCTCGTCAGCGGACGATTCGTCCCGGCCATGGCGATCATCACCCAGGCGGCGGATCCGGCCGTGCGGGGTGGGTTCCAGGCCTACAATACCGCCATCCAGAGCCTGAGCTCTGGTGCCGCCGCGTCGCTCGCCGGAATGGTGGTGACCCAAGATGCCCAAGGTCGGCTGGCAGGTTACGGCCACGCCGGCTGGATCGCCGTCGTGGCGACGGTGGCGAGCATGCTGCTCGCACACCGGCTGCATCCGCTCGCTGCACCCCCGGCAGCAGGTCTCGCACCCGTAACGGCGGCCACCTGAGGGTGGCCATGGGCAGTCGGCAGGGCAGGCGCACGGGTTCCGGGCGGCTGCCGCGGGAGCACCGCCAGGCTGCGGGCCTGGGGCCGCGTGGTGCAGGCCAATCGGCATCGGACCAAATGACCTCATGCATCTCCTGACGGCCCATGCCATTGCGGCCAGCGGCTGCAGCGCCTGAGTGATCACCCTGCAATGGAATCGCGGAATCCTAGTAGAAGATACGTATCGATAGATCGATCTTCACGTATCGATCGGCCCGTGTCACCGTCGTTCCCCGGCGCGACCGGGGCCGTTGTCCAGCGCCAGACGCGCTGCCGTGAGCACCCCCATGCTGGAGAATGCATGCGCACCGTGACCGTCCTCGCCCTGCTGGTGCTCCTGGGCCTCCAAGCACCGATGGCCCGCTCGGCAGAGGTGCCCGGCGGAGCGTTGTTCACCCCGGTCATCGCCGCCACTGATCTGGATGTGGCCGCCTGCGTGCAATGGGAGGCGGGCCATGAGCAACCCCCGGAGAAGCCGGACGATCTGTCGCGCGTCATCGCCTGCCGGGACAAGCCGCGTGCACTCGAGCCGATCACCTTCGCCGACAGCAAGCAGCCCGGCTTGCGCGCGCTCCGGCTGGCCTGGAAGACCGCCGTCACGGTCGGCTCGGTGGTCGTGCGTGGTGGCGGCCGGCTGAGCGTGCTCAAGGCCACCGCCCGCTATCCCGGGTCCCTCGACGATGACAGCCAGTGGCTGCCTGCCGAACGCCTGCGTGATCGCCAGGTGGTGGGTGACGAAGTGGGTGAGGATGCCTATGCGGTCTGGGTACTGCCCGTAGGCACCAGCACGCGCGCCCTGCGCTTCACCCATGTCGCCGAGACCTCGGATAAATCCTACAAGGGCACCCTCGGCGGAGCGGAGGTGCTCAGCGAGCGGATGGTCAATCTCGCGCCCCAGGCGCTGGTGGTGACCAAGTCCCGCAGCGAGGCGGCTGAGCGCATCACCAATGAAGTGGCCGATACCTGGGGGGCCTGGGACAATGGCAAGACCGGAGCCGAGGCGGTGGTCTCACCTGAGCATCCCGAGTCCATCATCCTGGTCTGGCCCCGCCCGGTGACCGTGCGCGGGCTCGATGCGCTGTGGCCGGGATTCGCCAATGCCGCGATCCAGACCTATGCCGGCCCAGCCGATCGTCATCCGCGCTCGGCCGAGGAGGCGGACTGGAAGACGGTCAGGGAGTTCGAGAAGATCGACAATCACTATTGGCGCACCCTGGGATCCAACTGGCTCGATCTCGGGGCGCCGGTGACGACCCGCGCGCTGCGCATCCTCGCGACGCACGTGACGCAGGAATCGCATCCGCACCTGAACGGGTCGACCAAGGGCGGTCATCGCATCTGGCTCGGGCAGCTGCTGGCGCTCTCGCCGCTGGGCAGAGAGGAGCTGGCGCATGCCATCCTGCCGGACCCGGATGCAGTGACGATCCATCCGCCGGTGCCGGTGGCATTCACCCTCGCTGAGCCCGGTTACGTCACCCTGGTCATCGACGATGCCTCAGGCAAGCGGGTACGCAACCTGGTCAGCGAGACGCGCTTCCCGGCCGGCAAGAATACCGCCTGGTGGGATGCCCAGGACGATCTCGGCCGTGACACCGAGGCCGCCCGCCACGGTCTCTACCATGTGGTGGGCTCGTACGTCACGCCAGGTTCCTACCGCGTCCATGGCCTGGTTCGCAAGGCCGTCGACCTGATCTACGAGTTCTCACTCTACAATCCCGGCACGCCGCCGTGGATGACCCAGGACAATACCGGTGCATGGCTGACCAACCACACCCCGCCGAGCAGCACGCTGTTCGTCCCTGCCGAGTCGGCACCGGGCGGCAAGCCGCTGGTCTTTATCGGCAGCTATGTCTCGGAAGGCGGCCACGGCCTGGCCTGGGTCGATCTCGATGGCCGCAAGCAAGGCGGCAAGGGCTGGATCGGCGGCGCCTGGACGAGCGCCCCCTATCTGGCGCGCGACAGCGGCAGCAAGGCGGTGGCCAAGGTCTACGCCTATGTCGGCGCTGCCTGGGAGAAGGACCTGCGCCTCACCGCCCTGAGCGAGAACAGCGAGAAGCCGGTGGCGGCGTTCTCCTTCACCAGCAAGGAGACTGCGGTCCTGGCCGGCATCGCGGTGCATGATATGATCCTGGTGTGCAGCCTGCCCAAGCAGAAGCAACTGCTGTTCGTCGACGCGCAGGCAGGCAAGGTGCTCGGCGCCTCAGCCTGCGACGATACGCGCGGCCTCGCCTTCGATGGCCAGGGGCGCCTGCTGGTGCTTGCCGGCAAGCAGGTGCAGCGCTATGCGCTGCCAGTGCACCTCGAGGGCACCATCGTGCTGCCGCCGGCCCAGGTGCTGGTGGCGAACGGGCTGGAGGACCCGCAGCAGATCACCATGGATGCCGATGGCACCCTGTTCGTCTCCGACCAGGGTTCCAGCCATCAGGTCAAGGTCTTCAGCGCCGACGGCAAGGCCGTGCGGGCGATCGGGCACGCCGGCGAGCCCAAGGCCGGCCCCTATGACGTGCAGCACATGAACCACCCCAACGGGATCACCATTGACGCGAACCACCATCTGTGGGTAGCAGAGACGGATTTTCAGCCCAAGCGGGTCAGCGTCTGGAGCCTGGATGGGCAGCTGCTCAAGACCTTCTATGGTCCGACCGAATATGGCGGCGGTGGCCGGATCGACGACCACGACAAGGGCATCTACTACTACCATGGCATGCAGTTCGCCCTCGATTGGGGCAAAGGCACCAGCCAGATCACCGCGATCCTCTACCGGCCGGCGGCGGGCGAACTGAAGGCGCCGGGGGACACCGGCGTCCCGGAGCAGCCCATCTACCTGGGCGGGAAACGCTACTTCACCAACTGCTACAACAGCAATCCGACCGGCGGGGCGTCGATGATCATGCTCTGGTGTGACCGTGGCGGCGTCACCATCCCGGTCGCGGCCGCCGGGCGCGCCAACGACTGGGACGTGCTCAAGGGCGATGCCTTCAAGTCGCGCTGGCCGGCCGGGGTGAATCTGCGCGGCGACTACTGGTCGAACCAGTGCTTCTGCATCTGGACCGATGCCAACGGCGATGGCCAGATGCAGCCGGACGAGGTGAGCTTGATCAAGGCCTCGCCGGGCGGCATGACCGTCATGCCCGACCTCTCGCTGCTCGCCGCGCGCATCGACGGCAAGGTCATGCGCTTCGCCCCGCTCTCGTTCAGCCCCCAGGGCGTGCCGCTCTATGCAATCGACAAGGGCGAGGTGGTGCTCGACGGGGCGCAGGGTCCGGTCAGCAGCGGCGGGGACCAGGCGCTCATCGCCCAGGATGGCCGGCTGGTGGTGACCAATGCCGCCAAGCCCTTCTCGGCCTACTCGGTCGGTGGCGGCACGCGGGGAGCGTCGACGTGGAGCTATCCCGACATGTGGCCGGGCCTGCACGCCTCGCATGAGTCGGCGAAGCCGGAATTCCCCGGTGAATTGGTCGGCACGACCCGGCTACTGGGGAACTTCTTCACGCCCAGGAGCGGCGATGCCGGTCCGCTGTGGGCGATCAATGGCAACATGGGGAACATCTACCTGATGACCGCAGACGGGCTCTTCGTCGCCACCCTCTTCCACGATGTGCGCATGGGCAAGCGCTGGTCGATGCCCCTGGCCCAGCGCGGCATGAAGGTCAACGATCTGACCCTCAGCGATGAGAACTTCTGGCCGTCCATCACCCAGGCACCTGATGGCCAGGTCTATCTCGTCCCCGGCGATCCGAACCTGGTGCGCATCGATGGCCTCGATTCGATCCGCCGTCTGCCCGAGGCGACCGTGACCATCAGCGAAGCGGACCTCAAGCAGGCCCAGGCCTTTGGACTGGAGCGCGAGGCGGAACGGCAGAAGTCCCATGGCGCGAGCGTCCTCAAGGTGTCCAAGCGCACCACCCCGCCGACCATCGACGGCAAGCTCGACGACTGGGCCGGTGCCGACTGGGCGGTGATCGATCGCAGCGGGGTCGCCGCGAATTTCGACAGCAACAGCAAGCCCTACGACATCGCTGGCGCGGTGTCGGTGAGCGCCGACCACCTGTACGCCGCCTGGCGGACGGGTGATGCCAAGCTGCTGACCAATACCGGGGATGTCGCGAACGCGCCGTTCAAGACCGGTGGATGCCTCGATCTGATGCTGGGCACCAATGCCCAGGCGGACCGCGCGCGGGCCAATCCGGCCGAAGGCGATGAGCGTCTCCTGGTGACGGTGGTCAAAGGCAAGACCCTGGCGCTGCTCTACCGCGCGGTGGTGCCCGGAACCGCCAAGCCGGTGCCCTTCTCCTCGCCCTGGCGCACCATCACCATCGACCGGGTCGATGACATCAGCGACCAGGTCCGCTTCGCCGCCAGCGACGGCAATTACGAGATCGCGGTCCCCCTGGCGGCGCTGAACCTCGCGCCGGCGACGGGCCGCACGATCAAGGCCGACATCGGCATCCTGCGTGGCAGCGACGGCATGACCCAGCAGCGGGTCTATTGGAGCAACAAGGCCACCGGCATCACCGCCGATGTGCCCTCGGAGGCGATGCTGACGCCGAGCCTGTGGGGCCTGTTCACCTTCGAGTAGCGCAGAGCCTGCCAGCGCCCGGCGCCGCAGGGCGGGTGGCGGTGCGCTGTGCCGGCGGCTGAGGGGGGGAGCGCTGGCGCTGGTGGCGGCGATGGCGGTTTCGTTGCCCATAGTGAGGCCGATCAGTGCCCCCCCGCGCTGCGCAGCTTGTCCAGGCGATCATTGTACTGCTTGAGGCGGTCCTCCCCGGCTGGATTGCGGATATCGACGGTGACCGCGGGCAGATGGGCCTTGAGCTGTGCGCTGTCGGCAGCGCTGAGGTAGCTCCAGTAGATCTTCAGCGTCTTCAGGCTGGGGATGGTGGCGAGATGGTCGAGGCCGTTGTCCCACGGCAGGACCATATCATGAAGCTCCAGTTCGCGCAGGCGGGTCATCCCGGAAAAGGCGGCGAAATCCGCAGCGGTGTAGGGCTGCGGATCCCAATTGGGGGTGATCTCGAGGCGGGCGAGCGCCGGCATCTGCGCGAGCAGGGGGAAGCTGGCACGGGTGATGCGGGTATGGCCGAGGGCGACATCCTCAAGCTGGACGAGCCGGGCAATGGCCTTCACGCCCTCGTCGCCAATGATGCAACCGCCGAAGTGGAGGGAGGTGAAGGACGCTTTGCCGACGAAGGACGACAGTCCGCTGCCGGTGAGGATGGTGGAATGGTCGACCCCCAGGCTGCGCAGCCTGGGCAGGGCGCTGAATGCAGCCAGTCCGGCATCGGTGAACCCGGGGCCGTTGAAGTAGACGGTCTCGAGGGTGGAGATCGTCACCAGCCGCTGGACGATGGCGTCGTTGAAGTGCGCTCCGCTGCCGCTCAGCTGGGTCACCTGCGGCAGGGTCGCGATCTGCGACCACAGCCCCTCATCGAGCGTGCTCGCAGCACCGATCTCCAGCGACCAGCCACCTTCGCGCGTTGCATGAGCCTTCACCTGCGCCGCCGCGAGCGCCGCCACGGCAGGCGGATCCGCGGCGAGTGTCCATGCGCAGAAGCAAGAGAGGCAGCCGGCGTACAGCAGCCGGCGGGTCGTCGTGGTACTCATGGATTCTCGGAGGTGACAGGGTTGCGACAGGTCGTTCCAGCAGCCGACAGGGTGCTGGATCTGCGGCACAGTCGGGCCGATGGCGACCATCTGGTGAATCACCCTCGGTCAAGTGGGGAAATGGCGGCTGGTGCGGTTGATGCGGGCCATCCGCCACCTGGATCATCAGGCGGACCGCATTCAGCGGAACGGGGATGGCATGGTCCCGGCGCTCCAGATCTCGAGACCCATGAGCTGGGGTACGCCCTTGCGGGCCTTGGCCACCAGCTCCAGGGTTCCGCTGGTGATGGTCACCGGATACGGACCGTAACGGGCCCATGCTCCGCTGGCCAGGGCGCCGAGCCCCTCCGCCGCCAGCTCGCCATTCAGCTCCAGGTCGAACGCGCGGCTGTTGGTCAACCCGGTTTCCATGACATAGACCAGGATCTGGTACTGCCCCAACGGCAGCATCAGGCTGAGCCCCAGGCCGTCCTTGCTGCCGATCAGTGAGGAGGTGAGCATGGCGCGGGTCGGTGCATCGACTGCGGGCTTGGGGGCCATGGCCACCATGGCACGCTTGGCGTTGTGCACGATCAATGGGCCGAAGGTGCCCCCCGCATGCAGCAGACGTGCGCCGGCCCAATCGGCATGGGCGTTGATGTTGTCGCCGACCCCCTCGACAGTGAGCTTGAGCTCCTTCGTGCCGATCAGGCCGACTTGCACTGCGAGCGCCGGCATGGTGCCGGTGACCGGGCCGCTGTCGTAGGCCTTGACCCCATCGAGGTAGACCTGGAACAGCACATGCCCCCCGCCATGGGTCTCGTCATCGATGCCGACATCGCTCTGGAATTGCACCGTGGTCCCGTCGAGGGCGTAGATGATCTCGCTCTTGGCATGGGTGCCGATGCCCTTCGGATAGGCCTTGCCGTGGATGGACATGGGCTGGTTGCCGCCGATGCTGAGATCCTTCTTGATCATGCCATAACCGCAGCTTGCGCTGGTCCAGGGGATGTCGCTGAGGTAGACCGGCGTCCCCGCCGGTGCGGGGCCCACCGATTCCTCCTCGGCCTGCTTTTCCGCCAGCCAATGGTTGCCATCAATGGCCACCGCAGTGCCGCCCAGATCGATGGCCTTGACGAAGTGCGCCTGGACGAGCGCAGGCGGAGCGGGGGGTGGCGCGGCGGGTGGCGACGCGGCGGCGGTCCCGGGACGGGCGAAGCCAATGTCATCCAGATAGACCGTGCAGTCGAGCATGCCGGTCTTCGAGCGCAGAGCGAAATCCACTTCCCACACCTTCTTGAGGTCGAGCGCGCAGCCGGGAGGGGCAAGCAGCGCCATCGGCAGGATGACCTGGTGCCAGGCACCGTCCGCGATGTCGGGGAGAAGCGGGACGATATCGATCTCGGCTCCTTTCCTTTGCGCGGATTTGGGCGAGCTGCGCAGGGTCAACGTGAGGGAGGTCGGGCGTGCGGGGCCGTCCAGCTTCATCCAGATGCAGAAGCGGTCGAAGGCGGTGACGTCGGTCCCAGCATCCTCAAAGGCCCAGCTGAACCAATTGTAGCCGAAGAAGGCGAAGTCACCACCCGACACCTCCACGCGCAGGGCTGAACCGGCATGGGCGACGACGTGCTGGACGCCCCAACCGTGGGCATTGAAGCCATTGAAGCCAGCACCGCCAGTGACGGCATCACCGTCCCAGACGATCAGATCTGCAGTCAACCCGGCGAGCGGGATCGGGGCCGAGGCTGGAGCCGGAGTCGGTACGGGAGCCGGCGGAACGGCAGCTGGTGCGCTGTCTGCCACCACGGTGACCGTGACCGGTGCCGTCTGGGTGACGGTGCCAGCCCCATCCGTGGCGCGCGCCGACAGCGTGTACGATCCGGCCGCCGGTGCTGTCCAGGGCAGCGAGAACGGTGCCTGTGCGCTCCCGCCGATCTTGACGTCAGCGTTGTAATAATCGACCTGGCAGACCTCATCGCCGATGAGGTCGACCTGGAGCTGCAGCGCTTCGCCTTGATGATGCATGCTGCCCTCCACCGGTGAGGACAACGACACCACGGGTTGGCAGCTGCCGGCGACCGTCCCGATGGCCGCGATGGCCATGCCCGCCAGATGCATCTGGCGCAGGCCCTCCAGCGCGAACACCAGATGATGGTCGGTGACGGTGACCGGGTAGGGGCCGATCCGGCACCAAGTCTCGGACTGCGCCGCAGCCGCACCGACCGCCACCATCTGCGAGCCGATGGTGAGCGCGAGATCGCTGAGGTGGACGCCGTGCGTCCCAGCCAGCCACAGGGTGAGCGCGAGCGAGCCGTTCGGCACCGCCTGGGTGATGCGCAGGGGGCCTGGCGAGGTGATGCCGGTAGCGAGCATGGCCTTGGTGTCGAAATCGAGCTTGGCGCCCGCAATGTCGGCATGGGCATCGCCGACGGATGCAGCAACGATGGCCAAGCCGGCGCCCTGCGCCTGGCGCAGGGTCAGCCAGCGATGCCGATCGATGGTCACCGGGCCGGCGCCGAAGTGGATGCCGCGCAGGAAGATGCCCGGGTTGTCCGTGCCCTGGCCGGATGAGCTGGCGTCATGCCCTGCGCGCCCCTCGCCATCGTGGAGTGCGGCCTCCCCATCGCCCGCGTGCTCCGGGCGTCCGGAGCCGATCCGGTCCGTCGCCATGCCCGCGCTCGCTGCGGCGGCTTCCGGTCCGCTGGGCGCCGCGACAGGCTGCAGGCGCACCTGCCCTCTTCCATGGCCTGCCAGCAGCAGGATGCCGAGGATGACCACGCCCATGATGACGGCGATGGCGATCACGTGTGGACGACGGCGGGGGGGTCCAGCATGGTGCATGCGCTGGCTCGCGGCGCTGGTACGCCGCGGATCGGCACTGGCGGCCACCGGATGCGTACGCGCGGCATCGTGGTGCTTCCGGGCTGTTCCGCTCGCAGAGCCGAACATCAGCCGGTTCGCCTCAGCGTCGCCGCCCCAGACCTGATGGGCGAGCGACCGGGAATGGTCGGCAGGTTCGGCGCCCAGCATCGCCGTCAGCAGGAGGTGCAGGCGCGCCTGGCGTTCGAATTGCGCGCTGCGGGCGAGATCTTTCAGCAGGACCGCGGTGAGCAGCACCCTGGATTCGCCCGTGCAGGTGCCATCAAACAGCTCTTCGACGTGGGTTGCGAACTGGCGATCATCACCGGCCAGGCCCGAGGACGATTGGGCGACCCAATCGACCTGGCTGCGCACGGTCGCCAGCGCATGCGCGGTATCGGCGACCGAGAGGCTGCGGGTGGCCGCTACCTGGGCGAGGGAGAGCCCTTGCGCATAGCGCAGATCCAGCAGCGACCGCGCACTCGGTGCGATCTTCTTCAGCTGCTCCTGGACATCCTCGCTGCCGAGCTGGTGCGCACCATCCAGGGCGGCGAGCGCCTCGAGACCGCTGCGCGCGAGGATGTGGGTGGGGCTATCCTGGTCGGCGACCGCCTGGCGTTCGCAGTCGTCCAGGTGCCGGCGCAGGGGAGTGCATGCACGGACGCAGAGCCATGGCAGCACCTGGGTGCCGTCCGGGAACGACGCGAGATCACGTCGGCAGCTCTGCCAGGCCTCCCGCTCCACCTCGGCGATCATCACGTTCGACGCGGCGAAGGTGGCGATGTAGGTGCGCAGATCGCGCCCGCACAGGCGCACAAGCTCGCCCAGGGCTTCGCTATTGCCTGCACGAGCCTGTTCGACCAGGGGAGTGAGGCGATCGCTGATCATGTCGGCAGCATCATCGGCTGGAGGCCCCAGCCGCATGCCCACGCTGCGCGGGGCGCCGTGATCTGCGGTCAGGCGACTGCGGGAAGAGGATACTGTGGCAAACAGTGGAATGCCAGGTTTCCATCTCCGTCATAGGCGCTCCTCGTATCACCGTCGATGACGATGCAAAACGAGCATGTTAGGAGCGCGAACTGCGGGGGCAATCGCCGAGTGCTGTACCGCATCCGAGCCGAGCGCATACCCGGGGGAGCGGTCCACGATGCGGTGGCGACCGGCCAGAATGCAGTGCGAGGCAGGCGGGCCATGACCGACACAGGAGTGCGGTTACAGACAGCAGGTCGCCGGGGCAGAGCTGGCGGGCCGGAGCCCTGACTCGGCATCCAGGCAGCGCTCTGCCGGCGAGCACGAAGCGAGCGCTCGATCGCGCTCACTCGAAGTGCAGTTCCCCCCAGAACCTCGGCTCCATCATCAGCTCGAAGACCACATCATCGACGATCCCGGTATGCTGGTTCGACCAATAGGAGCGCAGGCGGGTGCGATCACCGGATTGATTGCCGAAGGTGACGCCCAGATCGCCCTTGAGCGACAGCCCCGGCCGGGGCGTGAACCCGAGGTCGGAGGCGGGAATGGTCGCTTCAACGGTATAGCCGTCTCCCCGTTTGCTCACCAGGATCACCGCATGCTCGAGCACGGTGACGCTGTCCATGGCATACTCCTTGACCACACCGGAGCTGAAGGTCTTGGGATGCTTCACCTCGGCGACCTTGCGGAACATGACCACGGTATCCTTGCCGGCCAGCGATCCGATCGACAGTCGGACATCGCCCCGGGTCGCGTCGCTGCGATCCGCAGCCGCGGCCGGATCGGTGCCGAGCTGGAGATCAACGGTGTCTCCCCCCCAATAGAGGGCGTCAGCAGAGCGGCCGCCGTTGATCCAGGGGGTCTTGTCCTGGACTTCCCATGCGACATGCAGGGCTGACGGATCCCAGGTCATGGCGCTGCGCACCCGCGTGCCCTCGCCCTTCTCGTAGGTGATCAGGCTCGCTCCGGCGAAATCCATGTCGATGTGTCCGGTGAACGTCGGCGAGACCCGGGTGACCGTCAGGCGACGAGTGCCGACAGTCGACTGCAGGGCCTGTTCCCTGAAAGACAAGGCGAGGGGGAGGTCCGCAGGGGTGAGGGTGATCGGAGACTGACCTGCGATGGCCTGGACCTGGTCGAGATGGCGGACGGCGACGTTCCAGAACCCCGTCTTGCCCGCCTGGAGGTAGAGCGTCCCGTCGGCAGCCAGGGTCGCCGATCCGCCGAAATCCTCACCGCCCATGCCGCAGGGGCAGTCGTTCAGCAGCACGCCCGGGATCGCCTGGGGGGGGAATGCCACCCTGGTCTGATCGGGCTGGAACAGGCGGGTGAGGTAGAAGCCCTGCTCGGTCAGGATGTGCCATTCGCCGACATTGGTGGCGATGATCCAGGCATTGCCGATGGGGGCCGGCAGCTTCACCGAGCTGCACGGGCCATAGGAGCCACGGATCAGCCCCACCTCCGCCGGTGGGGCATTGTGGCTCCCGTGCACCCCGACGAAGGTGTCGGGATACGACCAGCGCAAAGTGCCGGAGGCGATGTCGAAGCAGCGGAACTGGCTGTGCGCGGCGGCATACTCCCCGGGTGAGAGCACCAGTCTGCCATCTGCCGATCCCAAGCCGCTTGCTGGCATGCGCGTCGGCGCGGAGAGATCCCAGGTCGGCGCGCCGCAGGCGGTAAAGCCGGTGCAGTGGAACTGGCTGGTGCCCGCATACATCGTCAGATCCGGGGTCACATCCATGTACCAGCCGCTGAACTTGAGGATTCCCGGTACCGGCGGCGAGAGCTCGTCGGGGTCTGGCCGGCCATCACCGTTGCGATCCGCCCAGATCCGGGTGGTGGCGCCGTCGCCGGCATGCTGGCCTCCTCCCAGGTTGAGCGGATGGCCGTCCTTGTCCTGGTACTGCACCATCGAGCGCAGCACCCAACGTCCGGGTGCGAGATGCTCATAGATCTTCAGCGGAGCGAGATCATAGGCCCAGCTCGTGCAGGTGACGAGGTATTCCCGGCCATTGGCGCCGATGGCGAATCTGCTGTTCTGGAAGCCATCGGGATCGATCACCGCGAGGCAGGTCGCCTTGCCGGTATGGGGATCGATCTTCCATTCGCAGCCTTGGCCGGCCATCACCAGGGGATCGATGGGACTGATGCTGCCTCCCAGCGCGCCATAGCTCGGGCAGCCGAAGAGCTCCTTGATCAAGGTGCCGGCATGGGCGTCCCAGACGCTGAACCGCTTGGGCGTCGCGCATTCCTCGGCGACCCACACCTGGTCCTTGCCATCCACGGCGATGCCACGGGTATTGCGCAGGGCGCTGGCATCCCAGGGGCCGACTGCGGTCCGGCCACCGTGGCGCCCGATGGCGCGGATCTGCTTGCCCGACTTGTCCAGGATCACCACCTGCTGCACCTCGCCGCGGACGACCGCATACAGCAGTCCGGCACGATCGGTCGCCAGTCCCCAGACATCATGGATGGCGGCGAAGGGCGTGATGGCAGCGGTGCTGGTATCGATGGCGACAATGCCATCGTGGGCACTGCTGGCGTAGATGGTGGTGCCATCGCCAGCGGCAAGCGCGATCGGCGCAGGCAGGGGGATGCGCTTCAGCAGCGCACCGCTCTGCCCATCGGCGATGAACAGGGCATTGGCCTTCTCCACGGCGATGAACAGCTGGCCATTCCTCGCTGCAAGCGCCGAGATCTCGCTCTGCGCCAGTCCCTTCTCGCCGGGAAGCAGATCCTGGAGACCGAGATCCGGCGAATCGCGTCCCGGCCAGACGGCATAGGAGCCGTCAGCGCCATGGAGGCGGTAGATCTGCTTTTCATTGAGACCGAAGACGAACGCGCCATCGCTGGCGACCAGCGCACAGCCGGACATCCCTTGGCGCGACTGCTTCCAACGCACCCCACCTGATTGGTCGCAGGCCACCAGGGCCTTGCCGGCTTCGGCGAAGCTCCAGCCCAGGAGCACCTGATCACCGAGCGCCGAGGCACAGATGGGCAGGCCGTGATCGCCGCCCCAGTTCTCCCGCCCGGTTGGGCCATCCCATGGTGCGCTGCCGGCGTTGTCGGCCCAGCCCACCAGCGTCAGATCGAAGGCTGGATGCACCAGGGCCTTCCAGGTGTACGAGCCTGCGGGCACCGGATCCCCGGGAACCCGCCAGGAGAAGGTCGTCAGTCCATCCCACAGGACCTCATGCGGTCCCTTGGCAAAGAACGCGTCATTGAGCAGCTGCCGCACCACCGCGCCATCGGGCGCGAAGATATTGAGGGAGATGTAGCCGTCGAAGGGCATCACGAAGGCGATCGGCTTATGCCCCGTCAGGGTCTTCTGCTTGATCAGGCCGGTCCAGTCGACGACGGGCAGACCGTCGTGCATGGACACCGGGAATTCCCGGTGGTCCGACAGGTGGACAGGCGACGGCGCAATCGCCCCAGGCGCAGTGAGGGTCGCATGGCCCCAGCACTGGGAGCTCATGAAGGTGAAGACACGATCGATCTGGATATCGGATGAGAACAGGTCCTTGGCCGACAGTCGTCCATGCGTGCCGATGGTGAAGTTGGGCTCGAAGGTCAGGCGGAGCGTATCATGGACGGTCGGCTTCCAGCCCGCCGGAGCGATCAGCGACCAGGGAATGGAGAGTTCCTGGTTATAGCCGTGCTTGTCGCTCCACACCGCGAATGCCTGCTTGGCACCGTTCGTCTGCGCGTCCTTGATCCCTCCCTGATCGAATTTCGTCCCATACACCACATTCATGACCGATTTCCCATCGCGCCCTTGCCAGCAGGTCCAGTGCGAGCAGCGCCCCTTGTCGCTGGCTCCCCCCGAGCCGATGATGAGTCGGAACTGCAGGCAGTCACCCTCGAAGCCATTATCCCCTTCGATCTGGCCGGGATTGTTCAGCGGAGTCGGATCGACGAAGCGGCCGAGAATGTACAGGTTGCTGTCATCATAGCAGGCATGCGCCCAGAGCGCGAACTGATCCCGCTGGTTCTCGACATCGCCGCAGGCGAATAGTCCGCCGGCGAGATTCCAGTCTGCGGTGCTGCCATCGATCGTCATCGGCCCGGAAGCGGGGAGCACCTGCAGCGCGTAGTTCTCGGTCTCGGTGGCGAGAAGCCGGCAACCCAGGAGCGCCAGCGCCACGGCGGCGATGGTCATGCAGCGGATGATCATGGATACTCCAACGTGGTGCCGGTGCGTGCTCCTGCCGGCTGGGGGACCCGGTGCTGAGTCAGGTATCGGCCCGGAGCTGTGGGCATGCTGGGATGGCAGGGAGTTCAATTGACGTTGGTCCCGCACAAGGCGAAGGGGTATCCCGGGAAGTCCATCACGCCACCGCATTCGAAATCGGCCTTCCCATCGGCGCCCATATCGTAGCGCTTGCCGCCATTCGTATGGAAGATCACCGGCCCATTGCGGTAGTCGACCACCTTCCTGCCCTTGAAGTCGACGACGGTGAAGACGTGGGATTCCGTGCCATGCCCATCGGCGACCTCCATCCACACCGGATCGAGCAGCCGGGCATCACGCAGCCGCGAGACGACCTCCCCGGCATCGCCATGGAAGTGGACCCAGTCCAACTCGCGGTCTCCCCGGCAGACGGCGATGATATCGCTGCGCATGGTGTCGGGACCAGCCCAGCCCTGGCTCTTGCTGTATGCCAGGCATACGGGATTGCGACCGATCTGGACCAGTCCGGTCGGGCCGATCGCACCCGGATCGCAGGGTCCCTCCTTGCCGAGGCCGCCGACCTGGTAGATGTACAGCTTGCCGTCGAGAGTGGCGATGTAGGCGCGTGCCGCTGCGCCGCCGGTGATGCTGACATTGACGGCGGTCGGATTCCTCACCGCGAGGGTCTTTACCAGCATGGGCCTGGTGCGTGGAGCGATGTCGAATGAGCAGGGCCATTGCTTGGGGTCTGGTCCATAGGTGCGCGTCTTCTGGTAATTCTCCTCGGTGGTGCAGTACATTTCGCGAACATGCTCGAACAAGGGCTGGAGATCGATGAACGAGGCCTTGTGCTCATGCCGCGACACCACCACGGCACAGCCGGCGCTGTCCATATAATTCGCATTCTCGCCTTTGAGGAAGCTGTCACGCATCGCCTGCTGGGCGAAGTCGACGTCCTTGGCATTGGAGTTCTTGCCCGCGATGTGGATCCACTCGGAGGTGCGATTGCCGGCTGCGCTGATGGCCGTAGGCGTTGCGAACGGCAGATCGATGAAGCCGAGCAGCTTCATGCTGGTGAAGCCGCCGACATTGGGCAAGCACGGATTGTGCACATGCCATTCGTAGAGGGCCATCAGGCCATCGGTATGCATGCTCTCAAGGGCGATGACCGCGACTTGACCCTTGAACTGTTCGACATCCCAGACCGTGATGAGCGCGAACTCGTTCTTGTTGGTGATTGAAATGGCCGTGGGGATCTTGCCCTTGGGCAGCACGAGGAAGGGGCACGAATTCTGAGACGTGCAGGTCCCGGCGGTACCGACCAGCCCCGAAGTGAAGACGATCAGGGCGCTATTGCTCCAGTTCCCGTAGGCCCGGGCGATCGCCACCGGAGAGCCGAGCGCACCGCCGCAGGCCTGCACCCACGCGGGAGTGGCGAGTGACGGTTCCGGATGCGAACCGCCCCACCAGGTCGGCTCAGGGCGATAGGTGAAGACATTGTGGCCCATTTCGAGGATGGAGATGCGGTCCACGCCCGGGTCGTTGGCCTTGTCGGGGATGTAGAGGACCTGCGCATGGGTGCTGCTGTAATCGCCAGGATCGGTGTTGGCGGGGCCGCCGATCTCCCAGTTCATGCCTTGGCCATTGCGGGCAGGCTTGAACAACGACAGCGGCGGCGACCAGATGCTGTCCTTGGGCTCGCCCTGCGGCTGCGCTTTGCTGTGATCGGACTTCATGAGGCTGGCCGCATCAGGCCCCATCCTGCGGTCCAGCGCTGCCGGGCTGCCGTCCAATGCGGCCCGGACATAGGCAGCCTTATTGATCTTGCCGTGCTTGTCGAACAGGGGCGACGGTTCCTCAGCCGCGTCGGCGACCGGAATCGCGGGTGCGGCTGGCGGCTCGACTGGCGCCGCCTCGACGGCTCGCTGTGCCGTCCCGTCTGCGGTGGCATGCTCGGTCGCGCCATCACCAGAGGCATGTGCTATCGGCAGGTGCCCGGGTGACGAGGGTGCAGGCTGGGAATCGATGAGCTCCGCCGCCGCGGAATCGGACACCCGCAGCTGGGCAAGGAGGTCCTGGCAGTCCGGTTCGCCGCCATGCCCCTGGCGGATCTGCGCGGCGAGGTAGAGCGCCTGGATGCGGCTCGGAGCCTTGGCCACGTAAGGGCGGCAGGTGGCGATGAGATCCTGCTCCGAGATCATCGACCAGGGCAATGCGAGCGCGCCGCCTGCACCATGCCTGATGGTCAACCCGAGCGCATCGGCATCCATGAGCTTGACGCCGTCGTGGCCGATGAGGCTGAGGACGATGGCGGCTCCGCTGTTGCCGGGCTTATGCAGGGTGTCGATGAGGAAGCGCTGAAGCCCTCCATCGGCGTCGACGCCGGCGGCCCGGCCGAGGCAAAGGGCGAGACCGATGAGCCCCACGACCCATCCGCTGGCGCCGCTCATGCTCCGCCTCGTCCTGCTGAGCGGAGCAGCGTGCATCGCATGGTCACCGCGCGCATCATCATTCCCAGCTGGTCACGCAAGGCAGCTCCTCCGAATGCGGGTGCGCCGGATGGCTTATCGACACGTGTATATAGGCTATCGATACGTATATACTACCGGTTAACGAGCCCATCGTTGCAGCTGTACATGACAGCGCGCATGCGGAAACTGCTAGGCAATGGCGGCACATAAGATACGTATCGACGCCAGCCCATTCCAGCCTCCGCAAAACCCCGCAGCGAGCATGGCAAAACCCCGCAAACCGAGCGCCACCATCGTCGACCTCGCGCGCCACTGCGGGGTGTCGACCTCGACGGTCTCCCTCGCGCTCCGGGGGGACAGCCGGGTCATCGATGCCACGCGCGAGCGCATCGTGGCGGCAGCCGGCAAGCTCGGCTACCGGCCGAATGCGGCGGCGCGCAGCCTGGTGATGCATCGCTATGACAGCCGGGCCCCGAGCCGCCTGATCGCCCTGTCACTGCCGCTGAGCTTCTACCGCTGGCGGTATTTCCAGGATATCATGCTCGGCGCTCTCGAGGTCGCCGACCGCGACGGCTATGGGCTGCTCACGCTCACGCATCTGACGGTCAATTCACCTCATCATGCCCAGCGGGCGGCCCTGCCCACCATCACCCAGCATGATGTCGATGGCCTGATCACCTATGGCCCCGCCACCGCCCCGGCGGTGATCACCTGGCTGCGCAAGGACGAGGGATTCGGCGACCGTCCGATCGTCTCCATCGAGGCACGGTCGGGATGCTCGGCGATCCTGACCGACGACGAGCAGGGGACCTACGATGCGGTCCGCCATCTGCTCGACCTCGGACATCGCTCCCTCCTGCTGTACATCTACGATGATACCGAGCCGCGCTCGCGCCGGCGCCGCGCCGGCGCCTACCGCGCCTTGCAGGAACGAGGCCTCACACCCCAGGAGCATTGCCATACCTTGGAGCTGACCGGCCGCTGGAACGATCCGTCCGTCTTTGCCGGCGGCGTGCGCAGGCCCCCACCTCAGGCTGATGACGAGCGTGCGCAGGCGCAGCTCCTGCGCATGGTGCGTGACCATCCGGCCATCACAGCCATCATCGCCATCAATGACGCCAATGCGCTGCACGCGCATATCGCACTCGAGCAGGCCGGCATCCAGGTGCCGCATGACATCAGCCTCATCGGCTTCGATGATACCGACCCCTTGCTTGATGCGGATGGCAACAACCTCCTCACCACCATCCGCGTCCCCTTGACCGCCGTCGGAGCAGCAGCGGTCGAGCTGCTCTTGGAGCGCGTCACCGGGACAGTGGGTCAGCTCGGCACACGCCTGGTACCGACGCAGCTGGTGGTCCGCCGCACCACCGCACCCGCACGGGCCAGGACGAGCAGCCCAGCGAGCCCCTAATTGGGTCGCATGCCAGCGCGGGTCTTCCGCACCGTCATGCACATGACCCCGATAGTGGGGTGATCTGCGGTCCTGTAATGAATCACTTCAATCACAACTTTCAGACGATCATTCCGACGTAGTTCGGCGAGCGAACAGTGCTATCCATGCGCAGGAATGCAGGCATGGCGAGGCGAAGATGAATACATAAAATATTGTAAACAAAGCGATTGGACATTTAACTCGGCTCGCGTACCCGCTCGGAGATTTCCTGACATGTTGCGCCACTGCGGCTCCATTCCCTGATGCCATTTTCCGCTTGGGAGACCCCATTGTCTAAAGCGATTCAAATGGGCCGACAGCTGTCAGCGGCTGGAGGACTGGGGATGCGGCGCAGTCCTGACTGCACCGACTGTGATCGCGCCGGAGTCCTGGCCATGGCTGCGCCCCATAGGCGTGCGAGGTGCCGTTTCGACGCCCGCACAGCCGGGCTGGCCGAACACACGTGTTAACAATCAGCATGGCCGATACCCCCATCAGGCCGCCATCCAAGCATCATCCGACGGGCCTCGACGGCCTAGCGCCGATTGATGCCTCTGGCATGCCCTCTCCACCGATCCGCATGAGCCATGGCGCGTGCAGGTGCTCGCTGATCATGTGGGTGGCGTGCCTCCATCGCGCGGGAGACCTGGGGCTGCTGTTCATCGTTGCCTCTCTCGTCCTGAGCTGCACCAGCCTGGCGGCGGCGGATCCGTCCAAGTCAAGCAAGCCTGCACCAACGACCAGCGACCTGCCCAAGCTGGATGATAAGAACTACCGGATGATGATCGACCTGGTCCGTCCGACCCCAGACGAGCTGAAGTGGAAGGATATCGGCTGGGGCAATGATCTGATGACCTCGGTGGCCGAGGCGAAGGCACTCAATCGGCCCATTCTGCTGTGGTCCGACCAGGGCAATCCGCTTGGCCTGGTGGATTTCCCGCCATCAATCAACACCATCGTTGCGCGCAAGGATGTGTACGGAGATCCGGAAGTTCAGGAGCTATGCCGCAATTTCGTCTGTACCACCGCTGAAGTGTGGACCCTGGCAACCGGGAAATCCCCGGCCTCGGACTGGTTCCATGCCGCAGGCGGTCCGACCTCGGGTGGAGGGGCGCACGGATTATACCTGTTCGGTCCCGACGGCCAGAACCTCGGCTTCCAGTTCCTCTCGCGGCCCAAGGAGCCGGTGGTATCCTTGATCAAGGCGGCCTTGGCGAAGTGGGAGAGCCTGGTCAAGGAGAAGGGCTATAAGCCGAAACCCATACCGCTCGCGAAGCCCGGACCGGCCTGGCCGGAGCT
Organism: Planctomycetota bacterium; assembly: GCA_003136555.1. Taxonomy (GTDB): domain Bacteria; phylum Planctomycetota; class UBA11346; order UBA11346; family UBA11346; genus BOG-1363. The sequence goes on from PLEW01000252.1 coordinate 27,389, forward strand.
GATGGCGAAGTCCGGCTTGTTCCTCTATGTCGTCGCTCGCGACCTTCCCCGTGACAAGCCCGATGAGCGCCGCATGTGGAACCACCAATTCCTCACTATGACTGCCAAGGAGGCGCATGATTTCCTGCCCACCGGCGGCCTGCAGAAGGGCGAGGTCGCGGATGCGACCATCAAGCGGCTGGCACGGCATTTCCTCGTCGATTTCACCAAGGGCAACAATGGCGGCTACAAGAGCGATGCGGCGATCAAGAGCGCCTGGATGACCACCGAGGTCACCGCGAGCTCCGGCTCCCTGGTGACGATTCGCCTGCATGGCGAAATCGTCACCGAGGAGGCGTCCGACGGATATATGCCAACCACTCCACCTCAGCTGATGATCTACGGTGATCATCGCGTCGATGTGCCTGGCGTATACGGTTTCGCCAGCACGTTGCATGGCAAGGCCATCTTTGACAGCCAGGCGGATCGCTTCGTGTTCTTCGAGCTGGTCGCTGCCGGGACGCGCAAGGGCGGCCGCGACAAGAACGATTACCAGCCGGCGCCGATGGGCGTCGCCTTCATGCTCGAAGGGCAGTACGATGCACAGCCAAGCAAGAAGAAGAAATCGCCCTGAGACTTGGGCAGGATGCGCCTCGCCGTCCGGATTCCTGTCCATTGGCGCACCGGCTGCGTGAGCGCGGTGACGGCCATCACCGCGTGTGCTGCCGGGCTCAGACCCTGTGGCGGCCCTGCGTGCGGATGGCCGGTGAGAGCACTGCCTGCATGACACCGCGCAAGTATCCGGCAGCGAACAGGCGCCCCAGCATCTCATAGCCAGGCGTCCGGTTGTCCTCTCCGGCCATCGATGGGGCGTGATCAGGGCGGATGGTGCCACGATAGCCGATGGCGTCGAGTGCACGGATGACAGCCGGCATGTCGATGTCGCCATTGTCTGGCCAGGTCTCGATGAAGTGCTCGGCGGTGCCGCGCACATTGCGCGCATGCACGAAGACGATCTTGTCTGCGAGCATGCGGATGCCCTCCAGCAGGTCCACCCCTGCGGGCTGCAGTGTGCCGACGCAGTAGCAGATGCCATTCGCGGGGCTGGGAGCCAGGTCGGCCACCCGGCGCAGGGCCTCGTTGGAGATCATGATGCGCGGCTGGCCCAGCAGTTCCGGTAGCGGCGGATCATCCGGATGCAGGGCGAGGCGGATGCCGGCATCCTCGGCCACCGGCAGCACGGCATCGAGGAAGTATTTCAGATGCTCCCACAGCTTGCGTGCGGAGGTGGGAGTGGGGGGCCGGCCATCGGCATCGGTCACATTGCGGCCGACTTGGGCGCTGTCGAATTCCGTGACGCGTGAACCACCCCGCTCCAGCACGTCACAGCTGGTGCGCTGCCAATCCTCGTCTGGCATCCAATTGTAGCACAGCACCTCCATGCCGACCTCGGCCATGTTGCGGATGATGGTCTTGAAGCCCTCGATCTGCTGATCGCATCCGGGCAGATGGTGCACCATGTCCAGATGGGGGATCTTCCGCTCCAGATGCGTGAGGCGGAGCCCAAAGGATTCTACGACCTTCTTGGCCTCTAGCAGGCTCTGGACGCCCGGTCCGGGATACGTCAAGACGATATCGGACACGCCAATCTGTGCGGCACGCTGGAGGTTCTCCTCCGTGAAGGGATTGACGATCATGGAGAGTTTCATGGGTTTTCGCGATCATGCATGGAGTTGGCAGGCCGAGGGCCGCCCGGTGATCCGGAGCTGGGCAAGGGGAATCACGCGCGGCCTGGGAGGCGTTCGCGCTTGGCGGCCTCGCCGGCCGCAGCGGTGACCGCCTTGTGGACTTCCGGATGGAGTGGGCTGGGGACCAGTTCGTCGGAGCCGGCCAGGGCGCTGATGGCGCGAGCGGCGGCGATCTTCATCGCGGGCGTGATGGCTTTGAATCGGCCATCGAGCGCAGCCCGGAACAGCCCGGGATAGGCGAGGGCATTATTCACGCTCTTGCCATCGGCTGCATAGGCGGCGCCTGCTTCCAGCGCCTCTTCAGGGAAGATCTCGGGGATCGGATTCGACAACGAGAGGATGATCTGCCCCTTGCGGATCATCGCTGGCGTGATCAATCCCACCACTCCGGTGGTGGCGATGACGATGTCGGCGGCAGCCATGGCGTCGACCAGGCTGGCGGTGGCGCCGCCGGCGTGTTCAAGGCGCGCGCAGGCCTGCTCATTGCGGTCGACGCCGATGACGCGGAAACCGCTGTGCATCAGCAGGCGGGCGATGCCGAAGCCGGCCGCGCCCAGGCCGATCTGGGCGCAGGTGATGTCTTTCCGCCCGGCACGGTCGGTGTGACGCAGTGCGGTCAAGACGGCAGCAAGCAGTACCGTGGCCGTGCCATGCTGATCGTCGTGCATCACCGGCTTGTCGAGCCGGCGTATGAGCTCGTCCTCGATGCGGAAGCAGTCCGGCATGCGGATGTCTTCGAGGTGGATGCCGCCGAAGGTCGGTGCGATGCGCACGGCGGTCTCGATGAACTCCTCGGGGTCCTTGGTGTCGATGAGGATGGGGACGGCGCTGATGCCGACGAACTGGTCGTAGATGACCGCCTTTCCCTCCATCACCGGCAGACCGGCGACCGGTCCGATGTCGCCCAGGCCGAGGACGCGTGTGCCATTGGTGAGGATGCCGACGCTGTTGCCGATGCCGGTGAGCTCCAGGGCCTTCACCGGATCGCGCTGGATGGCGCGGCAGACCCTGGCCACTCCAGGCGTGTAGATGTAGCGCAGGTCCGCCAGGAGGGTGATATCCTTGCGGCGGCCGCAGTGGATCTTCCCGCCCTGATGGCGGGCGAATACCAGATCGCAGGTCTCGAGCACTTCGGCGGCGGTATTGGCGCGAATCGCGCCGAGCACCTGTGAGAGGTGATCGTCGTCGTAGACCGACACCGTTACCTCGCGGATGCTGTGGTGGGGGGAGACCGTCCTGGTCGTCAGGTCGCCGACCAGGGCGCCGACTTCGCCAATGACGCTGAGGAGCTTGCCCAGCGAGCCGGCGCGATGGGGATTGCGCACCACCAGCACGATGTCTTGGTCAGGGAAACGCGGGCGATTGTGGTCCATGGCATCCCTGTCGGTGGTCCACCAGGGGATCGTGGTGGCCTGCTCGTGCCCATGGTGGCCGGTCGTGCGGCGAGGACCAGTGCCTATCCCGGGGCATCCCGGCACCGTGTCTTCTGACTTCTTCGGGGATGTGCGGTATCGCCATGGTGAGCCGAGGGATACGCGGACAGATGCGCGCTGCGTCAGACCCGGTGGGATGCCGTTCTCAGCGACGACGGCATCAGGCGGACGCTAGTGCTTCCGCCGAGTGGCCAGCAATTGGGAGATGGTCACGGAGCGGTATCCGCGCTTGACGAGTTCGGAGATGATGAAGGGGAGCTCCTTGGCTGTCTGCTCACTCCATTCATGGCAGAGGATGACGGAGCCATCCGGCAGGTCGGCGAGCAGATTCTTGGTGATCGTGCCATCCGGCGGCCGCTTCCAGTCCTCGCTATCGGTGGTGAGGCCCAGGAGCGCACAGCCGAATTCCGCACGGATGCGATCGCGGATGGCGGGCGTCACGGCGCTGAACGGGGGTCGGAACCAGTGCACATCGATCTTGAAGAGCGTGCGCAGGTCGTTCAGGCTGTCGCCGACCTCATGGCCGACCTCATCAGCATCCAGCTGGGTGAGATTCTTGTGCGACCAGGAGTGCGACGCTACCTCATGGCCCTCAGCAAGCATGCGCTTGACCATTTCCGGGTGCTGTTGGACGTTGGTTTCGATGACGCAGAAGGTGGCCAGCCATTTCACCGCCTTCAGGGTATTGAGGATGGCATCCCCGGTACCGGGCGCGGGACCATCGTCGAACGTCAAGGCGATCAGGCGCGGCGCGCCCTTGGGGGTCGTGCGCAACCAGGTCTGATCGACATCGGGTGGCAGGATCACGGGTGCGGGCGTCGCCCCCTGGGCATGCTGGGCACGGCAGACGAGCAGGAGCGCCACCAGACAGAGCCATCGACCAGAGGCATATCGTTGTTGTGGCATGGCATTCCCTCAGTGCGTCCGGTATGTGCAGGCAGTGACAAATGGCGCTGATGCCGTGGCATTCACACCACGACGTTTGGCAGTCTCGGCGCCGGATGTCGACCACCACAGCGCAACGCTCGTCGACGAGGATGGTGTCTGAGACGTGGCCACCTTGACGGGAGCGATACCCGTGGCGATCTCCAGTCACCGCTGTGGGCCTGTGGTGGCGCGATGGTGCGGGATGCTCGTCAGGCACATGGATGGGGAGCACAGCGGCAGGACTATCGACAGCGTGGGGATGTCGACTGCACGGCGATGCATCTCACCTGGATGTGGTGGTGCTACCACATGCACCTCTTGCACCATCCATGTGCCCGCTATGACGCAATTCCCTGAGGCATGCTTCCGGGGGACATCGTCTCTAATGAGGCGAAATCCATGGACATGCACCGGGCCAACCGATCATTCCTACCAGGGTCATCTGTAGGCACTGCGTGTGCACGCGTTGGCCCAGGTACCTGGTTCCGTACGCTGAGCACGCTGTGCTCCAGACCGCCATCCACTGAGCGGTCTGCCATGGTCAAGGATGTATCATGCGCTATGTCCTCCTGCTGCTGGCCTGTTCGGCGCTCCTGCATGCCGGCGATAGTGGCAAGCCGTCCTATGAGGTCATCGACTGGTCTGCCGCGGCGAAGGGCCAGCCCGGCGAGGCGAAGGGGGAGCTCAAGCATCCGGTCAAGGGCTCATCGATCATGCGCTATAGATCAATTCATAAGTTCTG
>PLEW01000226.1:0-1837 GCA_003136555.1 Planctomycetota bacterium
TCCGCAAAATCGGGGGAAGATCACCGGTCCGCAAAATCGGGGGAAGATCAGGCCGCCTGTGGCAAGAGCAAGCGCGAGAGGAATGATGATTAGTCCCCACCATTGCAGCGAGTCTGCTGGTGGCGCCTCAACTACCCGGACAACAACAGGCGAAGTAATGACTGTCTGCTGCGGTGTGGGTGGCGGAGCTGGTGTAATCGGCTTGGCGACATCTTCGGTCATGTGTCATTCCCTTGAGGTGTGGTACCGCATGACCGCAGACAGGGAAGCGCAGGGCCAGGGAACGGACAGTGGGTTCTTGGGCTATGCGTGAGTGTCAATGCGGTACCAGTTCCAATGAGTAAGGGCGGTCGGGGAATGCATTCGACTTCGGGACGGGTCCTCAATCAGGACGCCCACGCCCAAGAGCAACTGACAGACATTCGTGATGAACTGTGCGGATGGCGAATGCCTTCGCCCAAAGGCTACTCGTGGAATCGATGGCCTGCGCTATCACATTCCTTGAAAAATTTTTAACATGCTGTCAATACGCTGGTAATGATCTGCGATAGTCCGCGGGCTGCTAAAGTGCAGTCACGGATTGCACTGAATCAGTGTCCACGTATCCTGTGATCATGGCAAATATCACCATAGCTCTTGATGACGACCTCCTGCAGGCGAGCAGGGACTATGCGCAACAGCACCAGCTGTCCCTGAACGCATTCATCCGCGACCTGCTGTCTCGCACGGTGACCAGTCCCAATCAGCTATGGGTCGAGGAATGCCTGTCGCATCTGGAGAAGGCGGGGGGCAACTCCAAGGGCCAGCGCTGGAAGCGCAGCGATCTGTACGATGTCTAAGGTCTTCCTCGACACCAACGTACTTGTCTATGCCTCCGATCATGGGCAGGCCATCAAGCAGGCCCGTGCCATCGCTCTCCTGCGGGCCATAGGAGCGGGAGTCGTCCGCCCTGTGATTTCCACACAGGTCATGCAGGAATTCTACGTGGCTGCGACACGGAAGCTTGGGATTGAGCCACTCGTGGCCAAAGGCCTTCTCCACGACTTCGAGCATTTCGAGGTGATTCCGATCCAGCCCACGCTCATCAATGAGGCCATCGATTGCAGTGTGCTGAATACGCTGTCGTTCTGGGATGCCCTGATCATCGTCAGTGCGGAAAAGGCCCAATGCGAACGCCTATGGACGGAAGACCTCAATCATGGCCAAGTGGTACGTGGGGTGCTGATTGAGAATCCATTCCGAGATTCCTGATGGTTGGGGCTTTGGTAGATTCTGCAACTCCGGACTTGGTCCGGCACTCGGAGCTATAACTCATGACCAGCTGGCGCCTATGATCTATGAGTTCAACCCGCAGGGCTGCAAGCGGTGACCAAGGCCGTGACCAAGTCCAGGGTGCAGTGGGCTTTGGGAAAAAGTTCGGGACTGTGGTAGCGTTTTCATAGCACCATTCCGCGTTGTACAAGCACTTGGTCAACCTTTTCGGCGGCCGGCCGGTCTACCTCGACACCTATGAGACCGGCTTCGGCATCGATGCTGATCGGCTCGAGAAGCTGATCACGCCCAAGACCAAATTGCTGCTGCCCAACTCGCCGGCCAACCCCACCGGCCGCATCATCCCCAAGAGCCAGCTCGAGGCGATCGCAAAGGTCTGCGCCAAGCATGGCATCGCCGTGGTCAGCGACGAGATCTACCGCGCCTTCAGCTATGAGCCGATGACCTCGATGGCCGAGGTCTACCCCGACACCGTGGTGCTGGTCGGGCACTCCAAGACCTTCGGCATGACCGGCTGGCACTTGGGCTACGCCTGCGGCTCGGCCGAGATCATCCAGGCGATGAC
>PLEW01000226.1:1887-60100 GCA_003136555.1 Planctomycetota bacterium
GCTGACCGGCGACCAGTTCGTCGACCTGGCGATCACAAACAACATGCTCAATCCGCATCGATCGGATTGCCGGATGGGATGGCGGCGAGGAGATGGCGAGCGCCAAGCTGGGAAGCCCGGCAAGCGGGCTCGTCTCGGCAGCCCGATCGCCTGTGATCAGGCTTTCAGCAGCTTGAAGGCATGCCCCCATTGGTTGCGCAGGAAGCCTGGTATGCACCACAGCATGCACAGGGGCTCGATGGCGCGTGCGCTCTCCACCGAACCCATATCCTCGGTTTCCCAGCCGAACGCGGTGAGGATGCCGCGCACCTCGGCCTTCGCCTGGTCGCTATTGCCGCAGATNNGTTGAGGATCTCCCGCACGGCCGCCTTGGCCTCCGCACTGTCACCGCAGATGAACATGCTCGGCTTGCCACCAAGGAAAGACGGATTCACCATCAAGGCATTCCCGACGCAGGAGAAGGCCTTGACCAGGAAGGCGCCCGGAGCCAGGCGCTGCAGGCGCTCCATCAGCGAATCATTTGGACCGGTGAAGAAGGTGAGCACCCCCTTGGTCGGCGGGATATCGGCGATGGGATTGGTCGCATCGATCACCACCTTGCCGGTCAGCGATGCGGGCGGCAGCGAGGAGACGAGCGACTCCACCGCCGAACCCTTGACGGCGAGGATGATGATTTCCGCCGCTGCGGCCGCCTCGGCGAAGGTCCCGGCCGATGCCGTGCCGGCAGCCCCCGTGAACCACGGCGCCAGCTTCGCCGGGTCGCGGCTGCCGCGCACCACCGCGTAGCGGTGCTTCAGCAGGCCATTGGCGAGTACCTCCCCGACGATGCCGGAACCCAGGACGGCTATGGTGCGTGCGCTCATGAAGGGCTCCTTGTCCGCAGCAGTCTTGGACCACGAGGCTGCGGTACAATGGCAGAGCGACCGTTGGTGAACAGGGTGTTGGCATGATGTCTGGCTGCCCATTCCCCGAGGCTCGTCCCGGACTTGGGCTGAGCCCGGTTCAGTGCAGCTACTGTCATCGGTCATCGGCAGCTGTGGCGCAGTCCGCTATTCCAGCCCAGCGCTACCCAAGCCGAACCCTCTTGGGCCAGGCGTATCGGATTCGAAACGGCCACTACCTGAGCTCTCTCGGCTCGCCTACCGGAGTGATGTGCCGGCCGGAGGATGCCCCGTCATTCCGGCTGATGGCCGGTGCAGCGGATGCCCCAGAGCGCCTCCAACGGTGCATCGATCGCCAAGCCGACCTTCTCCGTGCCATAGCCCCAGTCGAAGGTGCGCAGCTGCACGCGGTGCCAGCCGGTGGCCAGGGTGGTCGGCACGGTCGTCGTCAGCCAGGCATTGCCGATCTCCTGCTTCGCCAGGCCGTCGAAGAGGACGGCGCCATCGATGGCGAGCTTGACGCGCGCTTGCGGCATGCTGTGCACGATGAACTGGATCGGCATCTGCGCCTCGGCGTGCACCCAGGTGGTGGCATACCAGACCTGCGCCCCGCCCTTGCCGAGATACAGGCGGGCATCGAGCGGTTCGATCTCGGCCGGCTTCCAGCGCGCCTCCGCCTCGGTTGGCCACCAGCCGCTGATCATCGCCCCCTTGAATACCGCCGTCGGATCGAAGGGACCGTTATCAGGCGGATAGGCAGCCTTTTCGAAGAAGGCGCGCACGGTGTCCTTCATCGCACCCTGGGGGTCTGAGACGAACTGCTCCGCTCCCGGTCCCCCGAACGGCCCGCACACCAGCCAATTCCTCAGCACCAGCCCGCCCTTGGCGGGTACAGCGAACTCGAGCGGTGCCCAGGCGCTGGGATAGAGGCGCGCTTCAGTGGGTTCGTCGAAGGTCTCACGGCTCGCCGAGCCGTCGGTATCGGCCCACCAGAATTTGGCATGCCCGCCGAAGGTCGCCTCGAAATCGATGGTGGTGCGCAGCGCCGGGGAGAACACCGGCAGGCCAGGGATGGCGTCGCGCGGGATGGAGACGCTGACGACATACCCTTTGCCATCGCCATCGCTCGCGCCACCCAGGATCGCACCGGCCAGCTCGCCGACATGCGCGAACTGCGCCCTGCCCACCGGGGTCTGATAGGTCTGGGGGCTGGCACCGGGGCCGCTCCAGGAGGTATGGAATCCGATCGCGGCAGGACGCACCCGTCCGCCATCGCTGAACAGGCCGAGGACGATGCGCATATCGCCCGGACGCCCGCCGGTCTCTCGTGTGGCCTGGGCAGCGGCATCCCCCTGGATGTAGATGCTCACCGCGTCGCTGGCGCGGTCATGTGCGAAGACGCGCTCCAGCGCCTGCAGGGGTCTGGGTACGAAGGGGGTGCCGGTGCGGGCATGGATGCGCAGATGCAGATGTCCTGGATCCCACAGGCAGCGCACTTCTACTGAGCGTTCCTTGTCGGCGCTGAACGTCACCGGATCGCATTGCTCCCAGCCGCTGAGCGTGCCATCGTGCTGGACCCCGCCGAAGGCAGGGGCGAAGCGTGCGATGCGTGCCTTTCCAGCGCCACCGCGCAGCGCCAGGGCGATCTCCGGGGGATTGGCGATCTGAGCCAGGGCGATCTCCACCCGTGCAGGCAGATCCGCCAGTGCCCGCACCGGGCTGTCGTGCAGCGTCCATCCCATGCAGCGGAAGACCTGCGGGGTATCCTTGCCGACGCCGACATAGATGCCGCCATCCTTGGGATCGGCATAGACCATGCCCGAGAAGAATTCACCCGGGAGCTCGTAGATCCCCCGGCGGCTGCCGCCCGGGGGGAACAGCGTATCGACATAGAGGCCATCCTGGTTGTAGAGCAGGACGCCGCAGCGCGACTGGTCGATGACCGGAAGGATGCCATTGATGGGCGCGCGGATGTGCATGGCGCCAAGCGTCTCGCCCGAGGCGGGCGTTCCGCTCACCGCTGCCCGTCCGACGCGCCAGCGCAGGCGCATGCCGCCCTTCCCGTCGGCGACATAGGCGGAGACCTTCTCCTGCGCCCCCTGGTTGGCGCTGAAATTCCGCCCGCCGCGGGCGGAGATCCAGAAGCCCTTTTCCGGCGTGCCATCGCACTGCGCCCAGTCGCTGCTGAAGCTGTCGGCCAGCTCGTTGGCGCCGAAGAGCGCAGTTGCCGAGTTGGTGGCGCGTGCGGCGAAGACCGGATCGCTGAAGATCCGGCTCCAGCCGCCGAATTCCGGGATGCCATGCTCATCGATGCGGCTGACCGGCAGGCGCCAGGCATCGCGTCCCCCCTGGTCGATGGCCAGCAGGGCGAGATCTTCGCCGATCTGCTCGCCATGGTAGCGCAGGATGTTGCCAGGCAGGGTCATCGGCGTCGAGCGGAACTCGCTCTCCTGCACCACCCCATCGCCATTCTGGTCCCGCCAGAGGTAGTGCTGCGCCGGTCCTGACGCCTGGGCGATGCTGACGATGCCGGCCGCGAGCTTCCAGCGCTCGCCATCGAGGCGGTAGATCGCATAGTGGTTGCGCGGTGAGCAGACCAGGAAGGGCAGCCCCTGGATGCGCACCATGCGCACATGGTCGAAGCCGGGCAGGTGGGGATCGGTGCCGACGTCGGGCCATACCGCATCGAGGGTGAAGTGGCCGCTGGCATAGTCGATGGAGTAGCGGGAGAGCCAGCCGCGCTGACCGCTGATGTAGGCATGGCGTGGGTCGGCCGGATCGACCGCCCATCCGTCATTGGCGGTGGTCTGCAGGCTGGGGTATTCCCGCAGCAGCGCGCCATCGGCGCTCCATTCGCTGACCCGGCAGGGGCCGGCCTTCTCCACCACCAGCAGGCGATCCTGACCGGCAGCATCGGTCCATGAGGCGAGCTTCTCCGGCATCATGAAGGTTTCGCGATCATAGCTTCCGGGATGCTGCGCCGGGAGATGGCCGTAGCTGCGCAGCCGGGTACCATCCTGGGAGTACTGGTGGACGTGGTTGGCCGATGGTTCGCTTACGTAGATGCGCCCGGCGCCATCGACTGCGAGACCTCCCGGCTCCATCCCGGCAGGCAGGGCGATGACCTGCCGCCATGAGCCGACGGGAAGGCCATCCTTGAGCTCTACGCTGCTGACGGCGAAGCCATTGGCGACGGCGTGCAGGCCGTAGACGCGTCCGCCGCGCGCCGCCAGGCCGCGCGGCCGTGGCAGGGGCATGGTCGCGAGGATCTTGCCGCCTTCCCCGGCGTGCACGGTGACCACATCGACTGGATCCTGGCTCTCGACCCAGTTGTACTCGCCCTGTCGCACCAGCCGCCCCCGCTGGGCGATGAAGACGCTGGTGGCGGTCCGGCCGCGCCATGCCGCCATCGCGGTCACCTGGCCATCCGGCTGGTAGCCGTTCTTGCGCATCGCCCGCGGGCTGGAGCCGAAGGGCGCACCATCGGGACGGTAGACATGCGAGCCTCCGTCCGAGGAGAAGCTCCATACCGTCTGGCCATCCGTGCAGGTGCTGTTGCCACCGCCGGCCCCACCGGACGGGAAGGAGCGCAGGAACTGCCCTGGTCCCGGGGGCTTGCGCAGGTCGATCATCGGATTGTTCAGCCCATTCTCGAGGTAGGAGTAGTAGAAGACCGCGATCCCCTCAGGACTCACCGCGACATCGCCGATCGGCGCATTCACCGGATCGCCATGGAAGGGTTCGCCATGCGTGGCGGCGTCATCCGGCGAGGGGAGCCAGTCGCCAACCCCGCCGACGAAGCGGGGCGCTATCGAATGGAACTCCCCATCGACCGCCCAGCGGTCGGCAGGCATGCAGATGCCCTTGACCGCATAGGTCCCTGGCGGCACCGGCATGAAATTGTCGTCCAGCCCATCCCAGATGTCGCTGCAGCGCCCGTCGTTCTCGGCCGTCACCGTATGCACCACCCCGGCGGCGAACTGGCTGATGATCCAGGCCGGATTCTTGGGATCGATGATCGCCAGGGTCACCCGCCAGGTCTTCGATGGCGAGCCTTCGGAAGGCAGGGTGTACTGGATGGGGACACCGCTGGCGACCACCTCGGCGGCGGCGCCGTGCACCGCGGTCACCAGGCAGAGCAGGATGACGAGTGAAGAACGCATGGTCAGCTCCTCGAGCATGGCGGTCGAAGCGTGGCATCACGATTGGACTGGGGGGACGGCGGTGCATCGAGCGCAGCGAGGATCGGCGGTACGGTGCTGTAGGTGGAGCGCTCCGGCATCAGCCGTTGACGTTCGAGATCGATGAGCGCCTGCTTCAGGATGTCGGTGGCATCGAAGCCGATGCGGGTGATCGGCAGGGCGCTGGGCGTTGGCCAGGGGAAGTTGGCGTGCGCCACCACGTCGACATCCGCGGGACAGCGCAGGGCGAGGGCCGCAAGTCCGGCAGTCGCGGGGGCGACCAGGTTGTCGTCGGTGATGAGCAGGGCGTCAGGCACCAGCGCGTGCTCGGGGCGGAAGAGCAGGCGGATGGCATTCTCGGCCCAGGCGGGGTAGTCGATCACCGCCGCCTGGAGCCATTCCGGGCGCGTCTCCAAGCCGCGACGGGCAGCCTCGGCGAGGAAGAACTCGCGCTGCTCGGCATCGATGCCGGGAACGGTCAGCAGCGCCACCCGGCGGCGGCCAGCCTGCGCGAAGCGCTCGAGCGCGAGCGCAAGCAGCCCCTGGGCATCCAGGTTGATCACCGATGGCAGCACCGAGCCGTCGCGGATGCCGATCGTGACGCGCGGCAGGCCGGGAGAATCGAGCACCGGAGAATTCACCAGGTAGTGGGGATTGGCGGCGAAGATCAGCCCGGCGAGGCGGTGGGCCTGCACATCGCGCAGAAGGGCGGGGTAGTAGGTCTCGTCTCGCGTCGCGATGCCGGAATACACCGATAGTTGGAGCGGCCCATTGCCGCACAGCACGGCAGCCTCGTTCGCCAGGGCGCGCCAGAAATGCGGCCAGCGATCCTGTTCGGCGAGCCGACCGGGGATCACCAGGCCAAAATGGCAGCGATGGGGCGGATGATCAGCGACGAAGGTCCCGCTGCGCCCACGTGGCTGGACGAAGCCGTCTGCGATCAGGATGTCGAGCGCACGCTGGACGGTGACGCTGCTGGCTGCGAATCGCGACTCCAGCTCGCTGCGCGTCGGCAGGCGCTGTCCCGGGGCGATGGAGCCATCGAGGATCGCCCGACGCAGGGCATCGAGGATGGCATTCTGGCGGGTTGGATGGAGGGCCATGCTGGCGCGACCTCTTAATATTTCACTATATACTAAAGCAAAATATTTTGTTGACCACTTCTGGGCTAGCGTACCATCATTTTCCATAACATCAGTTACCGATGAGGGATGCAGATCTAGCGGTGGCCGGGATGTGCAGTCAGTCTCGAGGTTGATACTGGGCATGAATTAGTGTGGGGATGCGGCGGTGCTCCACGTGAGCACAAGAGCGGGGGCCACGCTGCATCCCGGTCGGCAGGAGTCAGACGTAGCTGGCAAGGTCCTCCATCACGCTGCATCCAGTCGCTGACCACCCGAGCGAGCGGAGGGGGTGCTGGAGCGTGCTAGAAGCGCATCCCGACGCTGATGGACGGCGATACGCCGGTGGAATCGATGGTCACCTGCTCATTGACCTGACCGCCGGTGGCGGCGATGAACTGGAGATGGGTCGAGGTGTGGTAGGCCATGTAGCTGATGCCGAAGGCGACCTGGAAGCTGTTCGCCAACGAGGTGTAGACGATGGTGGCTCGTGCACCGTATTCGCGGTAGGCGCCGTGAGCGGAATATTCCTCCGATTGGGTCTTACTGCCGACGACGAGGCAGGAATCACTGATATCGGCGCTGCCGAAGCCGATGAAGGGGCCGAGTTCGACATGGGTATTCCTGGTGAAGGCGAACGCCTAGCCGAGGAAGGCATCGGCACCCATGGCATCGATCTTGACTGGACCGGTCAGCCCGAGGCGGGCGTTGGGGTTGTTGGCGTCAGTGCTCTGCTGGGAATCCATCACCCCGACGGCCCAGAAGAAGCCGCCATATGGCCCCAGGGCGCCGAAGGATTCGGTGATGCTGAGCTCGACGCGCACCCCGAGGCCCATCGCTCCGACATCATTCTGCTCGTTGATGCCGGTTTGCGGCTGATCGACGTCCGACTGGACATCCCTCGTCTGCGGCACGATGCCGACGGTCAGGCGGAGATCCGAGATCTCGAACGGGCTCTTGTCCGGTTCCGCGGCAGCGAGGCATGAACTGCTGGCCAGGCCGGCGACCACGGTGGCAAGGGTGGTCGCCAAGCGAGCGGATCTGCCGGTCCTGCCGCGACGCTCGCTGAGCCGGCGGCGACAGAGGGGGGGGTGCAGAGCATGGGAGTCCTTGCCAGGAGAGGGCCAGTACTGGAGATGATGAGTGCCGATGTCCTGCCCTGCAGTCCAATTCCTGATAGTGCCATGCATGAGCAGTCATGTGAGGATATGCGGTGTCTACCCAACCGCGGACGGGAAGGCAAGCATTCACGTCCGCTATGCGCCACTGGATGCGAATGGCGACGGATGACGGATAAGGGGACATGCGGCCAGCTCTCGTCCGGGGTGGTATAGGCTGGTGAGGGCTGGCTGCGCAAGGCGACATGCCGGTTCCATCGGGGAGGAGCCGTCGGTGTGGTCCGACCCACTGGACGACGCGCTGCGCGACGGCGGAGCCTGGTGATGGCGAGGCCAGCCTTCGGGTCGGGGTGGTAAAGCCGGTCACGGCTTTTTGCGCAGCTGAACCCGCCGCAGCGCCTTCCACGTACCGATTCCGGGCACCATATGCTCTTCGCAATTGCTCCGATCCGCTGGCGTGGTACCAGAGTCCTTGCAGAATGCCGTAATCAGCAGGGGAATGGAACATGGCCACGGTCGTTGAGGATCGCTGCGGGCGGGAGCGAGGCTGGCTGCGGCTTGGGCGCCGGCGTCGCCATCTCGACGATCACCTTCCAGCCGGGATATGCACCGCTGGCCAAGCCGGTCAACACCGCCGTCGATCTCCAGGGCAATGTCTACATCTCCGACTGCAATACCCACACCATCCGCAAGCTGACGCCGGACGGCACCCTCTCCGTCCTCGCTGGCTCGGGCGCGCCGGGGAGCATGGACGGGACCGGCAGCGGCGCATCATTCTTCAATCCAACCGGGGTCGCCGTCGACGCCAGCGGCATGGTCTATGTGGCGGACTACAACAACAACCTGATCCGCACCGTGACGCCGCAGGGGAAGGTCACCACCATCGCCGGGCAGCCGGAGGTCTATGGCCATGCGGATGGAACCGGTTCGAATGCCCTGTTCGCCAATCCGGCCGCCATCGCAGTGGATGGCAACGGCATCATCTACGTCACCGACCAGGGGAACAACACCGTCCGCCGCGTGACCCAGCTCGGGCAGGTCACCACCCTCGCCGGTACGGCCGGTCCGCCGGGCAGCATGGATGGCCTTGGACCCGCTGCACGATTCTCCAACCCCTGCGGTATCGCCGTGGATGGCAGCGGAACCATCTACGTGTGCGATCAACGCAACGAGACGATCCGCTTGATCACACCAGTCGGTCAGGTATCCACCATCGCCGGTCAGGTCGGTGTGCCGGGATCGCAGAATGGCGCGGTGCTGACCAGCGCGACGTTCAATTATCCGACTGGAATCGCGGTGGATGAGGATGGCACCGTCTATGTCACGGACTACAACACCTCGATCATCCGATCCTTCGTCGTGGGCGGACAGGTATCGACCATCGCCGGCACTGCCGGAGTCACCGGCAGCACGAATGCGACCGGTTCGGCAGCCAGCTTCCTGGGGCCCGAAGGCATCGCCGTCGATGGTGCCCATCGCCTCTACATCGCCGACACCTTCAACAACCTGATCCGCCGTGGGCTGCCGGTTCCCGCGACGGTCCCCTCGAGCAATGATGCCTGGCAACCCCTGGGTACAGGAGTCGGCTTCAATGACTCTTCGGGCAATTGGGGCATGACGGCCAGCGGTTCGCAGGTCTACATCTCGGGAGTGTTCACCAGCGTCGATGGCATCTCCGCCAGCGGCATCGCCGAGTGGACTGGCGGCGGTTGGGCTCCGCTCGGCGCAGGCCTGAATGGCGCCGGCGATGACATCAACGTCAGCGGCGGCACGGTCTTCGAGATCGGCAAGTTCACCACCGCCGGTGGCGTCTCCGCCACCAATGTCGCGGCTTGGGATGGCTTGGCCTGGTCGGCGCTGGGGACGGGACTGCCCAATTACCCCTATGCCGCGACCATCTACAACGGCCAGCTCGTCGTCGGCGGAGGCTATAGCGATGGCATGGGGGGATTCATCCCGTTCGTCGAATCGTGGAATGGGTCGCAGTGGAGCACCATCGGCACCGGCACGGGAGGATGGGTCTACACATTGGTCCAATATGGCAACGATCTCATCATCGGTGGTGATTATGGCGGCCTGGGTGGAGCCGGTAATGACTATCTGGTGAGCTGGGATGGCACCTCCTTGTCACTCCCCGGAGGCGGTGTGAATGCCAATGCGTCTCAGTCCATGGTCAGCAATGGCGTGCTCTATGTGGACGGGATATTCACTACCGCCGGTGGGAACCCGGCGACCAATATCGCCAGCTGGAATGGCACCTCCTGGCAATCGCTGGGGAGCTCATTCACCGGGGGGAATGAGGCGCTGGTTCCAGCACCCGGTGGCATCTACGCGTTCGGCAGCGGGACCAACACCCCTGGCAATGCCGCCTTCTGGAATGGCACCATCTGGTCGGCCGTGCCCGGCGGCACCAATGGGGAAACCTATGAAGCGGTATCGACGCCCGGTGGCATCGTGGTGACCGGACCATTCACCCAAGCGGGTGGCAAGACCGCCAATGGCGTGGCCATCTACAACCCACAGCGCATCGCCTATGCCGGTACGCTCCAGGCGTCCGTGCATACGCCAGCTCCCGGTACGCTCTCGGCGCTCGATGCCCTCGGCAATGCGCTGACGATATCGCTGCTGTCCCAGCCTCTGCATGGCAGCGTGGTGCTCCTGGATGCAGCTGCGGGCACCTACCAGTATACCGGGGCGTCCGGCTACGTCGGTACCGACACCTTCGTCTTCCAGGGCCAGGACTACACCGGCGTGTCGAACCCCGCTACGGTCGTGGTGACGGTCATCGACACCTCGCCTCCGGCGGTATCGATCACCTCTCCATCTTCAGCCAACTTCTCTGTCGCCTCCACCGCGCCGATCACCTTCAGTGGCAGCGATAGCGATGATGTCGGGGTGGTGTCCCTCTCCTACACCCTGACCGGGGCGACGACGGCAAGCGCGAGCCTGGCCCTCGGACCGACCTGGAGCTTCACCACCCCGGTGCTGGGGCTTGGAACCACCACCCTGGTGGTGACCGCCCATGATGCCGCCGGCAATGCCGGGACGGCGACCCTGACGGTGCTGGCTGGTGTACCGACCATCACCAGCGCCCTCAGTCAAGCAGGTACCGTGGGCCAGCCGCTCGCCTATGCCATCACCGCCACCGGCTTGCCCTCCAGCTATTCCGCGACCGGACTGCCAGCGGGCACAAGCATCAATGCGGCGACCGGCGCCATCACCGGAACCCCGACCGCCAATGGTGTCAGCGTAGCTACCGTCGGTGCGACTAACGGTATTGGTACCGGAACCGCCCAGGTCACCTTCACCATCGCCCCGTCGGTGCCCACGATCACCAGCAGCGCCACCGCCTCGGGACGCATTGGTACGCGCTTCTCCTATACCATCGTGGCGACCGGCAACCCGGTGTCATTCGGCCTCAGCCCAGTTCCTGCCGGACTCGCCTTCGATGCCATCACTGGAGTGCTCTCGGGTACCCTGACGGAGGTGGGGGTCTCGGTGCTCACCCTGACGGCGACCAATGCGTCCGGTAGCGGCACGGCGTCATTGACTCTCACGGTCGAGGATCAGCTCGGCAATGGACGAGATGGCATATACACCAACGACACAGGGCGTTGTGGATCAGGTGGGGGCATCGCCGGCCTCCTGCTGATGGTGCTGGGCTGGGCCTTGTCCGTGGGTATGCACGACCAGCCCACCGCCCGCCGCCGCAAGGGCAGGGCTGGACGTTGAGGTGCGGCGATCCGACCGCCCCCGCAAGCAGTCTCAGCTGCATTCCGGCCGCATCGGGTGCGACCGGCCCGGTGCCGGTTCCCTCATCGACTGGCTGGAAGCCGCGTGGGACCTGGATTCCCACAACGCTGTCCACGTCCGCCACGAACGCCGACACCCGCATCGAGCTCGAGGGTAGGGGGGTGGCGAGGGGGTAAAAGAGCCTCTGAGACACCGGCTGGGCCATGACGGTGCGGCGGAGCGCAGAGCCGCGGTATCGATTGGCGGATGAGGAAGGCGGCGATAGACTGGGGTTCGCAACGGTGAAGGATACCATCGACATGGCGATCATGGAAGCAGGTGTAGAGTGCCTGGAGCGGACCACTCAGGTCGCCACCAGTCCGCGATCGGAACGTGAGGTCCTGGCGGCCACCCGCCCCTTCACCATCGAGAACCGCTGGCGGAGCTGGTGGTGCCTCGCCACCACCAGCGTCATGATGACCGGCATCCTGGTCATCGCCGCGATGGCCCCCTGGTGGCCGGCGCGGTTGGCCTGCTCGATCCTCGGCGCCCTGGTGATGGTGCGCGTGTTCATCATCTACCATGACTTCATGCACGGCTCGCTGCTGCGCAACTCGGTCCTGGCCAAGATCCTGCTGCATGCCTATGGCTATCTGATCCTGGCACCCCCCAGGTCGTGGCGCATGAGCCACAACTTCCACCATTCCATCGTCGGCAAGGTGCTGGTCCTCAATAGCGGATCGTATCCGATCATGACCCGCGAGATGTGGAAGAATTCGACGTTCGTCGAGCGGCTGCGCTACATCATCAGCCGCAGCCCGCTGATCATCCTGTTCGCCTATCCCATGGTGTTCGCCTGGAGCCTGACCATCGAACCGATGATCGATCATCCGCGCAAGCTGTGGGATTCGATCTTCGCGGTGATCGCGCACGGCGCGCTGATCGCCGGATTGTGGTGGTGGGGCGGGCCGTCCATGGCGATCTTCGCCTTCATCGTGCCGGTGGCGATGGCGGCGACGATCGGCGCCTACTTCTTCTATGCCCAGCACAACTACCCCGGCATGGAGATCCTCAAGACCGACGAGTGGACCAACTACCGGGCATCGCTGCGGACCTCCAGCTTCCTCAAGCTCGGCAGAATCATGCGCTGGTTCACCGGCGACATCGGCTACCACCATGTCCACCACCTGAACCTGGCGATCCCCTTCTACCGCCTGTCGGAGGCGATGGCCGCCATCCCCGAGCTCCAGCATCCCATCAGCACGACGTTGCGTCCGCGGGATGTGCTCGCCTGCCTGCGCCTCAAGCTCTGGGACGAGGGCGCGAGAAACATGATCCGCTTCCGCGACGCGCACTGACGCGGCCTCAGCCCGGCGAGCCTGGCTGTCCTGGAGGTACCGCGCGTCGCAGCACCCAGGCCGTCGGCGCGCCCGCCGGCTCCAGCCTACTTCCCGCTCGCGGCCTGTCCGGTCAGTTCGGGCAGCCTGGTCGGTCCGAATGCGACATTGTGCTGCGATGCCAGGGTCAGCTGGTGATCATGGAAGGTCAGCGTCAGGGTCGATGAGAAGGGCGTCTGGCTGAGGGCGAGCTTCACCGTGAAGACCTGCTCCGCCGTCCATGCGCCGCTGGCGGCGACCAGGGGATGCGCCGGGACGCTGAGCATGCGCTCGATGCCGTTGGCGAAGCCTGGGCCCGGCTGGCTCCAGGAGCCGATGCCGATAGGCGTGCGCGTCTCCCCGGCTGCGGTGCGTACGAGCAGGGCGGTGGCGGTTGCGCTGGCATCGAGGGCCACCGCGGTGATCCCGCGATCATTCTCGGGCATGGCGTACCAGATCCCCGACACCGAGGCTGCCAGGCTCGAGGCGGGCTGCCCGGCAGGCATGCTGACGGTCAGGCCTGAGATCGCGGACTGGAGTGCGTGGACGGCTCCCGCATCTTCGGGCAGGGCCTCCGCCTTCATCGCCGGCAGCAGCTTGTCCCAGACCAGGTTGAGCACTGCCTGCATGTCATGGACGCCGCTGGTGATGGCGATCACCGCATCGTTGTCCGGCATGACGATGCAGTACTGCCCGAATGCACCGTCGCCGCGGTAGGCGTGGTTGCGGCAGCGCCAGAACTGGAAGCAGTAGCCCTGATCCCAATCGCTCTTGGGATTGCTGCCATTGCCTGTCTGCAGGGTGGTGGCCTGCTCGACCCAGCTCGCCGGGATGAGCTGCCGACCCTGCCAGGCGCCCTTCTGCAGGTACAATTGCCCGAAGCGCGCGATGTCCTCGGTGCGTCCCATCAGGCCGAAGGCCCCGGCGGAGATCCCCTGTGGGCTTGCCGTCCAGGTCGGATCGGCGTAGCCGATGGGATCGAACAGCCGTGGCTTCAGGTAGGCGAGCACGCTCTCGCCCGTCGCCTTCTGCACCATTGCCGAGAGCATGTAGGTCGCGGGTGAATCGTAGAGGAAGCGCGTGCCAGGCTTGAAGGCGATCGGCTGGGCGAAGAAGCGCTTGGTCCAGGCCTCGTTCGCCTGCCCCGGCTTGTCGTCCCAGATCGGCACCTCGGTCTGGTGGCCGGCGAGCATGCGCAGGAGGTCGCGCACGCGCAGCGAGCGCAGGTTGGCGGAGGGCTCGGCAGGGGCATCCTCGGGGAATGCCTTCACCACCTCATCGTCGAGCGACAGCTTGCCCTCGGCGATCGCCAGGCCGACCGCGGTCGAGGTGAAGCTCTTGCTCAGCGAATAGAACATGTGCGGAGTCTTGGCGTCGAAGGGGCGCCACCAGGACTCGGCGATCACCTGCCCGTGGCGCAGCAGCATGAAGCTGTGCATGGTGTCGATGTCATGATCAGCCGCGGTGATGAAGGCGAGGATGGCGGACGAGGAGACCCCTTGCCGCTCCGGGGTGCTGCGCGGCAGGGCGGAGGCCTCATCTGCGCGCGTGCCGATGGCGAGGCAGCAGAGCATGGCCAGCAGCAGGGGTGGGAGGAGGCTTCGCTTCATGTGGAAAGGTCCTTGTCAGTCGGTGCGCCGGCATCCTAGCGGCGGCCCAGTTCATTCCTAGGCGGCTCGCCCCGGTGCAGCGGGCTGGACACTCAGGGCTGGGGGTCGCTGAATCCCAGGGTGACCTCCCGCACCCGCCCGCTGCCCGAACCCCCCCAGCGCACCAGTTCGATCTCGTTCTCGCCGCCGCAATGAACGAAGGGGGTGATGGCGAGGCTCCAGCGCTCGCCGATGAGGTGATGGTGCCTGCGCACCAGCGTGCCATTGACGAGCACGCCCACCAGCGAGCGGTCGCCCTCGACTGTGAGCACGGCCTCCTTCCCCAGCAGTGCCGCATCGATGGCGACGGTGCGCCGGAGGAACTGCGCGCTGTAGTCGCCGGGCAGCTGGATGGGCTCGCCGGAGCGCAGGCCATCCGCTGATGGCACCCAGCGACCGGCCAGGCTGATGGCGGTTTGCGCTGGGCGCTCGAACGACAGCCAGCATTGGCCGCGCAGGCCTGCGAGCACGCCACGGCTGTGGATGTCGACCGCGAGCTGGTGCGACGAACCCGGCGTGAGCGATGGCAGGCCCTCGGCGATGGCGGCACCGTCATTGTCGCCCTTGATCTCGCGGCCATCCAGCAGCACCCGACCCCGGTCGACGAACGAGGAGCCGGTCCAGCTGGTCAGCCATAGCGACACCCGGCCGCCGACCCATGAGCTCGGCACGGTGAAGGCCTTGCGGTAGACCGCATGGGCGTGGCCGCCGGATTGCGCGACGTCCCAGATGCCGATGGCCGAGGCCGGCCAGCTGGCGTCATCGTAGCCGGTGGCGAGCAGCGCACCCGCGTCGGCGCCGTCGTCGAGCAGGCGGAAGCGCCAGGCGGGGGTGAGGTCGTAGGCCTGCGAGCCGACCCCGGCGGGCATGCTGAGCGGAGCTGGCGAGGTGGTGCCGCGCCACCAGTTGCGCTGCAGCGCGAACCAGGACAGCGGGGCATGCTCGATCTCGCCGCGTGGGGTGAGGAAGACGCGCGTCTCCAGGGGCTCGAGCGCGATGCCGTCGATGCGCGCATCGTCCTTGCCCGGCTGGATGGCCAGGCGGGCGGAGGTGCGCGCATCGATGGCGAAGGCGGGATGGCGGTCCTTGCCCAGGGAGATCGCCACTGTCTGCTTCTGGCTGCTCGACCAGTTGAACAGCGTCCAGGTGTCATACAGGCCATTGTTGGTGACCGCCGGACGGAGCCAGACCTGCTCGGCGTCTCCGATCACGCGTCCGGCCTCGGGGGCGATGCCGCGCGCCACGAGCAGCGCGGTGAAGAGGTCGCGCAGATGCCTGACCTCGGGGCTGTCGCCGCCCGGCTCGACGCGATCGAAGATCCGCGCCCCGGTGAATTTCGCCCCCAGCTGCACGATCAGCCCCTTGCCCAGGGGGCGCATGCCGGCAGCCACGCCGCCATCATGCCAGAGCAGCAGATCGTGCGCATCCGCGGCCGTGCGTTCGAGGTGCAGGCCGTTGGCCGCGATGCCTTCCCACGCTGCGGTTGCGATCTCCTGTCCAGGTGCGGGTGCGAGCCGGCCGCTCTCCTCGATCCTGCCATCGGCGCCCAGCCGATCGATATGGGTGACGCGGTAGCCGGTGAGTCGCGCGATGGGCCAGCTGTCCGGCTTCTCTGGCGTGTGCCGCCCGGTCTGCGCCAGGGTGATGAGGGTGCCGCCGGCACGGATCCAGCGCTCGATCTCGGCGACCTGCGACTCGTCCATGATCGAGGTGTTGGCATCGATGATGACGCGATAGGCATCGGCATCGCCGCTGGCGAACGAGCCCTGGCTCAGGCCGTCATAGGGGTAATGCCCGCGCAGGACCGCAGCGGGATTCCACTGCCAGTAGCCGCTGCCGAGATTGGCATTGGGCGCCGAACCCCAGGGGAAGCCGGTCAGCTGGGCGACGCGGTCGGAATAGAGGCAGGCGACCTCGGCCTTGGCATAATGGCTTTGGCCCATCAGGGTGATCTGCCGGCGATGCGCCTCGTAGTCGGCCTTGATCTCGGGGTTCCACAGGATGTCGCCGAGGTGGATGAAGTAGTCCACCGATTGCACCCCTTCGGTCTGCCACAGGCCCCAGAAGCGCCGCCATTCCGCCACATCCTTGGCCGGTGCGCCTGGTTCGAGCGAATACGGCAGATCCGCGCCGCGCATGAGCGCCGGGTTGCTGTCGGCCCAGAAGGCGGCCATGTAGCCGGTATTGTGGAACTCCCCGCCGTAGGCGACCGCCAGGCTCTTCAGGCCATCAGCATAGTCGTCGGGGTGCATCAGGGTGATCGGCTGATCGGGGGCCGCCTGGCGGATCATCTCCATACCGCGCCTGATCGCCTCGATGCGCGACCAGCTGGTGAAGTCGATGAAATCGACCCACTGCGCATTCAGGCCCTCGCCAAGGTACGGGTACTGCAGCGGTTCCACCGGGGTGAGGTAGGTGCGGTAGGCCATGGCGCCCTGCGGCAGGCGGATGGCGAGGGAGTTGCGGCCGTCCTTCAGCGCCGCGGTCGCATCCACGCTGAACCAGTGCGGGGTGGCCTGGGTGAGCGTACCCACGCCGATCTCCTGTCCGTTGAGTACCACGCGGATCGCGGAGTGCTGCGCCTGCGTGAGGTCCCAGACCGAGAGCCAGGCCCGCGGATGGCGGGCGCGCCAGGCTGCGGGGACCTCGAAAGTGCGGCGGAACACCGCCGGGCGCTTGGCGAGGAACAGCTGCTTGTCGCTGCCGCCGCCGGCCACCTCCGGCCAGGAGGAGTCATCGAATCCGGGCTTGTACCAGGCCTCGGGTGCCGGCGTCGACGGCAGCGCATGGAAGGCATCGTACTGGTAGGTCGCCGTCGACGGTGAGGTCAGCTCCTCATATCCGACCCGCCAGCGGCCGGCGACATCCAGCGCCTCCGGCACCAGTCCCGCGAACGACGCCAGTTCCGGCATGTGGATCGCATCGAAGGACGGGACATCCCGCTGCCAGCGCGCCGCGATCGCCGCCACGGTGGTGTAGCGTCCGCGCAGGTAGCGGCGGTAGGCGGCATCCGCGACCGGACCGTATTCCAGCAGCAGGTCCTGCGCGCCATGGCGCGTCTCGCCATGCGGCTCGAGATAGGAGATGACATTGCCCGCCTTGGCGGTGCGCCTGACCTGCGTCTGGAGCACGCCCAGCTCGGCATCCTCGCCGGTGGTGGCGTTCCACGACATCACCCCCTGCCCGCCCAGATAGGGGCTGAGCAGGTCGTGGAAGTTCCCGGTGAATCCAGGCATCTTCAGCTGGGTCTGGGCGCGGAAGCGGTTGAGCAGCCAGGTCGGCTCATAGCCGGCATTGGCGCCGAGGTGGATGTCGACCGGCAGGCCATGGCGAGCCGCCTCCTGTTCCACCCAGCCGCCCCAGCCGCTGTTGACCATGCCATCGGCGCTGTCGGTGGCCAGTCCGCTGATCGGGATCAGGATGCCGGCGCGCGCCTGCGCCTGCGCATAGTCGAATTCGGAGACGGCATCATAGCCAGGACCATGGTAGCCGGGGGGCTGCTGCCAGGGCCAGTAGTAATGGCGGAAGCCGAAGCGATCCCAACGGTCGAGATACATCGGGACGGCGACCTGCGGGGTGGTCGCCCCGCTGACCGCGGCGCGAGCCAGGGCGGCATGCAGGCGCTTGAGGTCGCGCGCCGCGACGATCACCACGCTGGAACCGGAGCAGCTGGCGGTCAGGCAGCCCTGGCTGTCGATCATCTGCACGGTCAGGGCCGGATCACCCTCCATGCGGGCGGTCGTCCCGCCCTGCAGCGCGAGATCGGAGAGGAATTTCGCCTGCAGCAGCGCCGCCTTGCCGGCATCGTCGCAGGCGATGCGGGTGATCGATCCGTCGTCATCGGCCACGAAGGTCCCCGAGACCGTGCCATAGCCGCGCAGCTGGCGAGCCGGCCAGGTGAGCGTCCGGGTCCCGGGCGTGCTCAGCGGATCGCGCGCATCGGCTGCCGCGAGGACCGCGGCCACGTCGGTCATCGCCTGGATCAGCAGGAGCAGGAGGATGGTGGCGGCGATGATCGGGCGCTGGCGGTCGGACATGCGGTCTCGCGTGCGAGGCGAGTGACCATCCGGGTCGCCGCCTCTGGACGTGTTCACGGCGATAGCCGCATCTCGCCTGCCAGGGGCGCTGGAGACCTGGTGCCAGCTGGCGGTGCGCTTGGCACCCATCGCGGCGTCACGGCTTGCCGGCACCGGCTACCTGGATGCGCAGTGAACGGAAGGCGATGCCGGCATCGGCATGGCGTCCCTGCAGGCCGATGCGGCCATGATGGGGGAGGGTGGCCCAGGGCTGCCCCTGGAGCCACTGCGGAATCTCCGACCCATCGGGATTGCGCTTGCCATCCGTCCAGGCGTCGAGATCGACATCGCTCGCCAATGCGCCATTGATGAGGGTGGTGATCTGGGAACCGCGGCAGGCGGTGGTCATGCGGTTCCATGCCCCCGGCTCCTTGGCCAGGCTGGCGCGAGGTGCGAGATGGCCGAAGAAGCCGCCGCAGCGCCAATTGGCAGGGATGTTGCGCCACTCCTTGCCGAGGTCATCCAGGATCTGGATCTCGACCGTGGTCGGCATCCAGTTCGTGGGATCGGAATTGTAGAGGAACAGGCCGCTGTTGGTCCCCGAATCGAGGCGGAACTCGAGATCGATGACGCAGTCGCCGTACTCCGCCTTGGTCCACAGGTTGATGTCCTTGGTCGCGGTCAGGATGCCGTCCTTCATCGACCAGATGCCGGGAGGGAAATCGGCATTCGAGAGGTCGTCAGCCAGCAGATGCGGCCAACCACTGGAGTCCGGATGGGCGGTGATCAGCGGGATCTTGGGCACCGGGCTGGGTGCTGGCGGTGCATCCGCCGCCTGCATCCACGAGCAGATGAGCAGGATCGCGATGAGGGAGCGCAGCATGGTGGGGAACCTTGGCGGGTGTCGAGGATGCGCGGCCCGGCGCAGCGCGGAGATGGTACCGGAGCTGTCCAGCGCTGTTTACTAAAATTTAGGTCCGCTCGGCTGGTGGGTCTCCAGGTGTGGCACCATGCGGGAGCGCTGCCCATGACGATATCCATAACAGACGGTACTCCATGTCATTGAATGATCGAGTCGTGCCCCTGGATGACCGTGCCCATGACCGGAACATCCTGGCGCACGTCGGCTGGCGCCGACGACGGCCGGGACGGTCACGGGGTTTGCGGGCTGATGGGTCGCGATGAGGTGTCCTCAGCGGCAACTGCGCAGATAGAGGGACTTGGCGGTGGGTGCACCCGGCAGCGCCGTGCGGATGGACCGGGGCCGCTGCGGGCGCGAGCATCCTGTCGCTCCTGGGCATGCCGCCCATGCGCTTCAGGGACGGCGGCAGGTGGCGCGGTGGACCTCCAGCACATCGACTTCCGCGCTGTGGCGTTCCGCCTCGAGACTGCGGATCTGGATGATCGGCGTCAGCTGCTAGGACAATGCTGACGCGGTTCTCCGCTCCGGCTCTTTCAGCACCCATGATCACTCTTGAATAGTGGCCCACCAGCCATGGGATGCCGGCGGCATGGCTGCGCCCACCTCACGACGAGCGAGCGTCTGCTGACCACCGGACTGATACGAACCGCCTGCTTCGGAGACCTGCCATGACCATCCGCCGCCTGCGACGCGCCCGCGTCACCCTGCTGCTGGCCGCCGTCCTCAGCCTGATGGCTGCGGCACCCGCCGCCGACGACACTGCCGCGAGCGGCGGCGCTGGTGGCGGCGCGGCGATGGCGAACCGCGTGGTCGAATGGTCGCTGGTCTCGGGCAAGGACTACGCCGATCCCTTCAACGATGTTCAGCTCGATGTCGAGGTGACGGCTCCCGACAAGACGATCAGGCGCATACCGGCCTTCTGGGATGGCAAGCAGGTCTGGCGCGTGCGCTACTCATCGCCGCAGGTCGGCACGCACTCCTGGAAGAGCATCTGCTCCGACGCCGGCAATGCCGACCTCAACGGCAAGGAGGGGGCGATCTCGATCGCGCCATACGTCGGCGATCATCCGCTCTACCAGCATGGCTTCATCCGCGTCAGCTCCGACAAGCGCCACCTCACCTATGCCGATGGCACGCCGTTCTTCTGGCTGGGCGACACCTGGTGGATGGGGCTGTGCAAACGCCTGGGGTGGCCGGAGGAGTTCCAGCAGCTGACCGCGGACCGCAAGCAGAAGGGCTTCACCGTGATCCAGATCGTCGCTGGCCTGTATCCCGATATGCACCCCTTCGATCCGCGCGGCGCCAACGAGGCCGGCTACCCCTGGGAGACCGGCTATGCGCGCATCCACCCGGAGTACTGGGATGCCGTGGACAGACGCCTGGCCTACCTGGTCGACCAGGGCATGGTGCCGTGCATCGTCGGCGCGTGGGGCTACTTCATGTCGTGGATGGGAGTGGAGAAGATGGAGCAGCATTGGCGCTACATCATCGCCCGCTATGGCGCCATGCCGGTGGTCTGGTGCGCTGCTGGCGAAGCGAACCTGCCCTGGTACCTGGCCAAGGGCTTCCCGTATGATGCCCGCGCCCAGGTCACGCAGTGGACCACCGTGATGCGCTACATCAAGGCGAACGATCCCTACCATCGCCTGCTCACCATCCATCCCACCGGCATCGGCCGCCTCTCAGCCCGCCATGCCACCGACGATGTGGATCTGCTCGACATCGATCTGCTGCAGACGCCGCACGGTCAGCGCGAAGCGGTCGCTCCCACGGTGGCGACCATGCAGACGTCCTACGCCGATCATCCGGTGATGCCGGTGATCAATGGCGAGGCGTCCTATGAGATGCTCGGGGATACCCTGCCGACCGCCTGGACGCGGCAGATGTTCTGGCTGTGCATGACCAACGGCGCGGCCGGCCACACCTATGGCGCCAATGGAATCTGGCAGCTCAACCGGCGCGGCCAGCCGCATGGCCCGTCGCCCCATCATCCACCCGGGAGCAACGGCTATGGCATCATCCCGTGGGATGAGGCGATGCATCTGCCCGGCTCGTCCCAGGTCGGCCTGGGCAAGCGGCTGTTCGAGCGCTTCGATTGGCAGTCGTTCCAGCCGCACCCGGAGTGGTCCGCCTATGAAGCCGACAGCGCCCCGGGCGCCCCGCCGCGTCCGACCTACGGCCCCTTCGCGATCGGTTCCGACGCGGTGCGCCTGATCTACGTCCCCGAGCACTGCAGGACGGCGGTCTCCGGCCTGGCTGCGCACGCCAGCTACCGTGGGCAGATCGTCGATCCGGTCTCCGGTGCGACCACCGAGCTGGGCGCGATCACCCCCGATGCGGCCGGCTCCTGGAGCGTGCCCGCACCCGACCGGGCCGACGCCAAGGACTGGGTGCTGATCCTCGAGCGCCAACCCTGAGCTGCCCGCATCGGCAGCGCAGGTATGCGCTCAGGCGGGAGCGATCTCGGTTGCCGGCAGCCCGTTCGGCGCAGCGCGCCTGAGCATGAACGACCGCAGGCCGATCGGGTGAAACCGATCGGCCTGCGGTCGACGCACAGCGGCCCGGCGCAGCGCGATGCGCTGCGCCGGGCGTGCGCGGTCACTTGGGCGCGTGGACGACCATGAAGAGGATGCCCTCCTTGGTCCACATGCGCAGCACCACCGTGCCCTCGCTCTCGCCGATCGCCGCCACCGCCTCACTGGCCGAGGCGACCGGCTTGCGATTGACCTCCATGATCACCTCGCCCGGCTTGAGGCCGGCATTCTCGGCCCGTGAACCAGGCACGACCTCGGTGATCAGGGCGCCCTGGATCTGCCCGGGGACGGCGAAGTGCTCGCGTGCCGGCACATCGAGATCGCTCAAGGCGACCCCGAGCCTGGCACGTCCCGCCTGGTGGGCGTGGGCGGAGCCGTCATGGTCGGCGGGCTCGCCCTTGGCGAGGGACAGCTCCTGCAGCGTGACCGAGACGTTCAGCGGCTTGCCATCGCGCATCACATTCAGCGCGACGGTGGTGCCTGGAGTGGTCTGCGAGGCGAGCAGGCGCAGCTGGCGGGCATCGCCGATGTGGATGCTGTTGAAGGCGGTCACCACATCGCCGGACTTGATGCCGGCCTTTGCCGACGGTCCATCGACGACCACGTCGCCGACCAGGGCGCCATCCTCGGAGGGCAGGGAGAAGGCCTTGGCGATGTCGGCGGTGACCGGCTGGATCTTCAGCCCGAGGAAGCCGCGCACCACCTTGCCCTTGGCCACCAGGCTCTCCATGACGTTGCGTGCGAGGTTGATCGGAACGGCGAAGCCGATGCCGAGATTGCCGCCGCTGGGGCTCAGGATGGCGGTATTGATGCCGATGAGCTTGCCGCTGGCATCGACCAGGGCGCCGCCGGAATTGCCGGGATTGATCGAGGCATCGGTCTGGAGGAAGTCCTCGTAGTCGGCCAGGCCGACGCCGCGTCCGCGGGCGCTGATGATGCCCATGGTCACGGTCTGGCCGATGTTGAAGGGATTGCCGATGGCCAGGACGAGATCGCCGACCTCGGCCTTGGCGCTGTCGCCGAGGGTGATGGCGGGCAGCGGATGGCCGACGCTGATGCGCAGCACTGCGATGTCGGTCTTGGGATCGGTGCCGATGACCTTGGCTTCATACTGCTCGTTGCCGCTGGAGAGGGCGACCTTCAGCTCGTCGGCCTCGGCGACCACGTGGTTGTTGGTCAGGATGATGCCATCGGCGCTGACGATGACGCCCGAGCCCAGCCCCTGCTCCTTGAGATCGCGCTCCTGGCCTGCGCCTCCCCCGCCTCCCCCGCCTGCTTGCGGGTCGATGCCGAAGTAGCGGCGCATCGACGGATCGTCGAAGCCGGGGGGCAGCTGGGTGGCCTGATGCTTGACCGTCTTGCTGGTGAAGATGGTGACCACGCTGGGCGCGACCTGCTTGACCACCGGGGCGAAGCTGAGCAGGGGGGCGGCCAGATCGGCGGCGACCATGCTCGCCTGGGCGCCTGCCCACAGGGCCAGCGCCAGGACGGCGACCAGCCAGCGTGCGCGCCGGGCGGGACGGAGGAGGGAAGGGGATGGCGGTCGCTGGGACATGGGATACCTCGCAGAGGGAATGCGTTTCAGGAGTGAATGGCAGGGGGAGGATGTGTGCACGGGCATACGGGTGCTGTGGCAGGTGGCCAGGCGATCGACCATCCGATCGCGCGTCGCACCAGCAGCAGCTGCTATCGGACAAGACGCATGCCGTGGCATGAACTTTCGCACGCGGCTTCTCAGCTGTTCGGGTTTGCCTTGTTCGGGGTGCGGGCGTCGGTGGCCAGGGCGGCACCAGGACGGCGTTCCGCCGCGCCGTTACTGTCCACGAATGGATATGAACATGGTGGCTGTGCATGCGCCGTTGGCCGCGGATCTGCTCGCCGCGCCCGTCGGCCGCCAGGCAGCCATGCATCGGGTGGGGGAAGGCAGCGGCCGCCCGGCGGTCCGGGCAGTGTGGCTGCGTGCGCGCTCTGCCATCTGCCAGGACGCCTCCCGGCGGCGTATCTGTCAGCGTTCCGTCGAGCGCGCGGGCGGGCGGCGGCCTGAACCTGCTGAAGGTATGCAACTGCCATGGCAGCAGCATGTTGAAGAACGCCCCGTGAGGGCCAGGTAGGCCCGGTCAACGAGCTGGAACGAGAAAAGTATAGTATAAACGCTATAAATCCTACCGCCCGGCGCCCCGGCCGCGGCACCCCGCGGACCGCGGTCCTGCGCTGGTGACGGTGGCGAAGCGCCGGATGATGCAGGCCGCGTGCATCCCTTCTGCAGACTGATTGAGGTGGGCCGATGCTGATGGCTGAGCAGTCCTTCCTGCGCCGGTGCCGGATGCTGGCGGCCATGCGTGCGGTCCTGGTGCTGGCGGCTGTTGCGCTGGCGGCGGAGCTGACGCCGTGCGCCGGCCAGGCGGGCGAGGCGCCCAGCCGCGACCAGGTCATCATCGAGACCATGCACCCCTATGCCGGCGAATCGCTCCCTGGCATCGATGCCAGCACCATGGCCGGCAAGGTGATGTGCGGCTACCAGGGCTGGTTCGCCGCCGAGGGCGATGGCCTGGGACGGGGCTGGTACCACTGGCATGGCAAGGACGGCTTCAAGCCCGGGAGCTGCTGCATCGACCTGTGGCCCGATGTCAGCGAGCTCGATCCAGATGAGCGCTACGCCACGCCGTTCCATCTCGCTGACGGGAGAGCCGCCGAGGTCTACAGCGCCTTCAACGCCAAGACCGTGATCCGGCACTTCTCCTGGATGCGCACCTATGGCATTGATGGGGTGTTCGTGCAGCGCTTCGCCGGCGAGGTCATCCATCCCGCCGGCCTGCGCCAATTCACCACCGTGCTCGACCATTGCCGCGAAGGCGCCAATCGCAACGGGCGGGTCTATGCGGTGATGTACGACCTCTCGGGCATCGGCCCCGGCGACATGGAGAAGGTCAAGGCCGATTGGTCGCTCCTGGTGGAGCGCATGCACATCACCAGCGACAAGGCCTACCTCCATGATCAGGGTCGGCCGGTGGTGGCGGTGTGGGGAGTGGGCTTCAACGATGGCCGCCGCTATACCCTCGCCGAGTGCCAGGACCTGGTGGCTTTCCTCAAGCGCACACCCGCCGGCGGGTGCACGGTGATGCTCGGCGTGCCGACTTGGTGGCGGACGCTGAACCGCGACAGCGTGCCGGACAAGGCCCTGCATGACGTCGTGCTGGCGGCCGACATCGTCAGTCCGTGGGCGGTCGGCCGCTGCGACAGCCCGGAGTCGGCGGCGCGCCTGGCCAAGGAGGCCTGGGTCGGCGATGTGGCCTGGTGCGCCGAGCACCGCAAAGCCTTCCTGCCGGTGGTCTTCCCCGGCTTCAGCTGGCACAACCTGCGCGGCGATGCGCGCAGCGACGCGGTGCCGCGCCTGCAGGGGCGCTTCCTGTGGTCGCAGTACGTCGCGGCCAAGCGCAGCGGTGCGACGATGGTCTACCAGGCGATGTTCGACGAGATGGATGAGGGCACGGCGATCTTCAAATGCACCGCCAACCCGCCGGTCGGCGCCTCGACCTTCCTCACCAACGAGGGACTGGCGAGCGACCATTACCTCAAGCTGGTGGGGGCTGCCTCGAGGATGATCCGCGGCGAGCTGCCGCTGAGCGATGCGATGCCGCTAGTGGACGGCCAGCCGCGTCCCTGACGGCCGAGCGCAGGGTCGGCAAACCACCACCCCCGACCTTGCGGCCGGGGGTGGTGGTGTGTGCAAAGGCCGCCGATAAGCCGGGTCCTGTCGAGGACGGCCATTTCTCTCGGAGCCAGCGTTGACACTGGCACTCATGCACCCTACTCGCGGCTCGGACGGTGCGGGCAGCACCTCGTCGCGGTCTGGGCTTGCTCCCAGTGGGGTTTGCAATGCCTCCTGCCTCACGGCCGGAGCGGTGGGCTCTTACCCCACCTTTTCACCCTTACCGACGCCGGTTGCCCGGCGCAGGCGGTTCGCTTTCTGTTGTACTGTCCCTATCCCCTTGCCACTGGAGACGGCTGGAGTTACCAGCCACTGTGCCCTGTGGAGCCCGGACTTTCCTCGGCCGGCTTGCGCCGGACGCGGCCGTCTGGCGGCGAACGGGCAGAATACCCCGGGGCACCGCCTGCGCCACTGGCGATTCGGTCCCGGGTGCTTCCTTCGTGCCTGGGCGCGCAGAGGATGCCGCCATGCCGGAGCGACCCGCCACCATGCGCCTGCTGGGGATCGACTACGGCCGGGTGCGCATCGGCATCGCGGTCAGCGATGGGCTGGGCATCAGCACCAGGCCGCTCGGATTCATCCCCCGCACCAGCGACCAGCAGGCCGCCCAGGTGGTGGCCGAGCTGGCGCGCCGGGAGCGGGTGGAGGCCCTGGTCATCGGCCTGCCGCTGCATGCCAATGGCGAGGCCGGCAGCAATGTGCGCTGGGTGCGCGACTTCCTCAGTGAGCTCGGCAAGGTGTGCACGTTGCCGGTGCATCAGGTCGATGAGCGCTACAGCAGCAGCGAGGCCGAGGAGGCGCTCAGGCAGGAGGGGCGTTGGCCGGCATCCAAGGGCCAGGTCGATGCGAAATCCGCCGCCATCCTGCTGCGACGCTTCATCGATGGCGAGGATGCGCCGGCCGGCTAGGGCAGGTTGCGCGGATTGACGATGCGCAGCAGGCGGGTGAGCAGGTCGCGTTCCTGCTGCGCCCTGCGGTGCAGCTCGATGGCGTGGCCCGCCTGGTGGTCGGCGGCCTGATCGAGGAGATGGACCAGCTGTCCGCGGCGGTTGAGATCGGCAGGTGCCAGGCGGACCGCCACCTGCATCTCCTCGATGGCCTGGGTGTAGATGCCGCTGCCGGCGAGATCCTGGGCGACCAGTGCATGCGCCGGCCCGCTGAGCGCCCAGCGTCCGACCAGGTGCTGGCTGGCAGCCAGCCGCTCGCTGCCAGGGGGGCTGAGGGCGACGGAGGCGATGGCCAGTTCATAGCAGGCCGGCCAGGTCTCGGCGATGGTGTCGAGCTGCGCGGTGGCCAGGGCGATCACGGCCGCGCCGGCGGTGCGATCGGAGTCCGGCGCCGGCGGCGAGCCGAGACGGTCCTGCAGCTCGGCGAGCGGGGCGCTGGCATCCCGCCCTGCGGCCACCGCGGCGCGGCAATCGGCGGCCAGCGCGCTGATGACGTCGCCCTGTCCCAGCTGCAGGGCGCGCTGCATGCCGAAGCTCAGGGCGATGAGCAGGGCGGCGGCCGCCAGGGTGACGCTCAGCAGCCTGGGCCTGCTGAGCGTCCACCAGCGTGCCGGGCCGCCGGCCATGCAGCAGGCGATCGTCAGCGTACCCCATAGCCCGGGGCTGTGCAGATCGAAGTCGATCAGGCAATGGAGGGCGAATGCCCCCAGGGCGATGCGCCAGGCCCAGGGTGGTGGCAGCGGCAGGCGCGCAGCCAGGGCCACGACGCCGACAGCGATCCCGGCGAGGGTGATGACCCAGGCCATCCAGCCGGCATCGCTGCGCGCGCCGTCCCACCAGGAGAGGTTGCTCTCGAGCATGCCGACAGCGCAGAGGAAGGGGATGATCACCACCAGCGGCAGGGCGGCGGTCAGCGGGCGTAGGCCCGCCTCCTCCTCCAGGCGCTCATCAGGCGCCAGGCGCACAGAACGCACCAGCAGGACGAACAGGATGAGCAGCGCGAGCGCGGCGCACAGACCGCCATCGCTCCATGCCTCGAGCAGTTCGCAGTGCACATAGCGGCTCGGCTCGGCCCAGATCGGCATGGCGCGCGCCGATTGGTAAGCGAAGCCGCCCAGCCCATGGCCGAGCAGCGGAGCCTCCCCGATCAGGGTGAGGGCGCCCTGCCAATAGCCCAGGCGGACGTCGGTGCTTGCGAAAAGGCTGGAGCGCAGGTGGGCGGAGGCGAGCCCGGCGCCCAGCGCGAGCGCGCCCAGCGCCAGCCAGCGGCTCCGGCCCCGCAGCGCCCCGAGCGCCACCGCCGCTCCGGCGAGCACCAGGGCGGCGCAGGCGCCCTTGGAGGCGGTCGCGCCAGCGGCGGCCAGGCCAGCCACGGCGACCAGCGCGGCGAGCGCGCGGCTCGGCCAGCGGGCGCCGGGGCGCACCAGCGCCGCCAGCAGCGGCGGCAGGCTCAGGAGCAGATAGGCGGCGAGGGCGTTGGCGAGGGTGAAGGTGCCGAATACCCGGCCGTTGGCCAGCCGTTCGGCCAGATCGCTATGGCTGTTCTCGAGCCGCACCAGCTGCGCATCGCCAGCTGCCAGCGCTGCACGCATGCCCGGCAGCACCCAGGCCTGCTGCAGGAAGGCGATCAGCGCCTCGAGCGCCAAGCCGGCGATGAACGCGCCCCACGCCAGGTGCAGGCGTCCCGGCAGCACCTGCATGAGATAGAGCGCCAGGACCAGGTCGATGCCCAACATGCCCCACAGGCCCCACGCGGACGATGGCATGGGGGCCTGGCAGGCGGCAGGTAGGAGCGCCAGCCACAAGACGAGGGCGGCGATGCCGGCCGCGCTCCAGCGCCAGCTGGTGCGCCAGCCCAGCCATGCCTCGAGCACCAGGCTGAGGCCGGCGATGGCCACCAGCCATTGGTAGGCGAGGCTGTCCCAGGCGGTGCCGTCGCCGCTCCAGATCAGCGGCCGCAGGGTGATCAGGGCCACCACCAGTGCATCATGGGTGCGTTCCAGCCGGGAGCGCCCCTGCGCTTCAGCCATGGTGGTCTCGCGTGGTCTCGAGGAAGACGACGACCACGAAGATGGCGAGCGACTGGGCGATCACCACCATGCCCGTCAGCAGGCTCTCGGTGCGCAGCTGCAGCGCCCCGGCGGCGAGCGCGACCTGCAGCAGGATGGCGGTGAGCAGGCTGCGCCGCGGCGTCAGTCCGAGGCGCCGCAGGCGATGGCTGATGTGGTTGCGATCGCCCTGCATGATCGGCTGGTGGCGGGCGAGGCGCTTGACCACCACGGTCGCGGTATCGAAGAGCGGCAGGGCGGTGATCAGCACCGGGGAGAGGATCGCCAGCGGGCTGCCGCTCTCCCCGCTCGGCCAGAAGGTCACCGACAGCGTTCCGGCGCCGATCAGGAAGCCGAGCGGCAGGGAGCCGGCATCGCCCATGTAGATGCGCGCCGGCGGCAGGTTCCAGGCCAGGAAGCCGATCAGGC
Source organism: Planctomycetota bacterium (assembly GCA_003136555.1). Taxonomy (GTDB): domain Bacteria; phylum Planctomycetota; class UBA11346; order UBA11346; family UBA11346; genus BOG-1363. The sequence goes on from PLEW01000226.1 coordinate 30,551, forward strand.
CGGCGATCAGCACCAGGCACCAGCGGGCGAATTCCAGATCCCCGGACATGATGCCGCCGCTGAAGAGGACCAGGGCGCTGACGCAGGCGACGCTGGCGCACAGCCCGTCGGCATGGTCGAGGAGATTGTAGGCGTTCGAGACCAGCACCAGCCAGGCCCAGGCCGCGCCGTAATACAGCGGAGGATATTGGCGCAGGGAATCGATGCCCAGGCCGGCCGCGGGCACCACTGCGGCGGCGATCAGCGCCTGGGCAGCAAGCTTGACCCACGGCCTGAGCGGTCGCAGGTCATCGTACCAGCCGACCGCCAGAAGCGCCAAGGCGCCGAGATAGATCGGCAGCAGGCTGCCATGGTCCGGGCTGCCGCCTTCCAGCGGCACGTTGGTGATCAGCGGCTGGTCATGGATCACCACCAGGCCGATGATGATCGCCACGGTCATCGCCAGGCCGCCACCGTAGGGGACGGCGGCGACCTGCTGCTTGTGCGCTTCGCCGCCGGGACGGTCGAGGAACTGGAGCTTGCCGGCCACCCACATCGCCACGCGGGTGGATACCAGGCTTACACCCAACGTCACCCCAGCCGGCCACAGCAGTTCTTCGATCATCGCGGCCATGATGCATCCAGGCGGAACAATGCCAGCCGATCACCGCATCCTGTCGGCAGGCCCGCCAGGGCCCATGGCCCTCGATTTTTCCCCCCCGGCACCGAGGCTGGCGCAGGCCACCAGAGTGCATCGCCGATGCATGGAGGAGATGGATGATCGCCCGCATCCTGGCGATCGGCGATGAGCTCACGCTCGGACGCACGGTCGACACCAATTCCAGCCACATCAGCCGCTTCCTCACCGACCGAGGCCTGCACGTCGAGCGCATCCAGGTGGTCGGCGACGGCCAGGAGGGCATTGAGCAGGCGCTCGCGAGCGCGGCCGAGGGGGCGGACCTGGTGGTGGTCAGCGGCGGCCTCGGACCGACCGACGATGATCGCACCCGCTATGCGCTCTCCGCGGTCGCTGGCGCCGCCCTCGGGCTGCGGCCGCGGGCGTGGCAGCAGGTGCGCCGCTGGTTCACCCGGCTGCGCCCCGGCTTCGAGATCCCGGAGAGCAATAGGAGGCAGGCGCTGCTCCCGCGCGGGTCGCACATCCTGGACAACGACCGGGGAACCGCCCCCGGCATACTGATGCGCATCGCCGGCTGTCCGGTCGCCTGCCTGCCCGGCGTGCCGCATGAGATGGTGGCCATGCTCGAGCGGCTGGGCGCGCGCCTGCCTCGCCTGGTACCTGGCCTGCGGCCGCCGACCATCGCCGAGCTGTGGTTCGCCGGGATCGGCGAATCGACCGCCCAGGAGCTGATCGGCGATCTGCTGACCGAGCACCGGCCCCAGGTCGGGATCACCGTCAGCGACCTCGGGCACATCACCCTGCGCATCGTCGGCACGGCGACGGAGGTCGCCGCCCGCCGAACGGCGTTGCGCCGCTGCATCGCTCCCTACCTGCTGCCCAAGCCCGGCATCGCCACCAGCCTGGTGGATCGCCTGGCCCGGCGGGGATGGAGCATCAGCGCCGCTGAGAGCTGCACCTGCGGGCAGGTGGCCGCGCAGCTCGGGGCGGTGCCAGGAGCGTCGCGGGTGCTGCGCCAATCCCTGGTGGCCTACCATCCCGAGGCCAAGCGCCGGCTGCTGGGGGTATCGGCTGCCCTGGTGCGACGGCATGGCATCGTCAGCGAGGCAGTAGCCCGGCAGATGGCCATCGGCGCGCGCCGCTGGTCGTCCGCCGATGTGGCGGTGGCGACCACCGGTGTGGCCGGACCTGGCGGCTCGACCCCCGGCCGCCCGGTCGGCACGGTCTGCCTCGCGGTCGCCGTCCGCCACGGGGTGGTGACCAGGACGATCCAGGTCTCGGGCAGCCGCGAGCGCATCCAGCGTCGCGCCGCGGGATATGCCCTGCTGATGGCCTGGGAGGTGGCCAGTGGCCGCCTCGCACCAGGCCGGGCCTGACTATCGTCATCGCGGGCATCGATATGATGCAATCGTCGCATGCGAGGGGCCCTGAAGCGCTTCGATCGGCATGTCCACGCGTGTTGAGCCATCGAACAGGGGATGGATCAGGCCTGCGCTGGCAATGCCATCGGTGTCAGGTATCCTTCGCTGCAGCCTTGACTCACGGTGCGGATAACTCCTATGGTCAGTACGCTCATCAACGCTGCATTCGGACCATACATCCTGCGCGACATGATCAGTGCCGGGGGGATTGCCGAAGTCTACCGTGCGACCCACCAGGAAGATCAGCGTGCGGTGGCAGTCAAGGTCATGCGCCCGGAGATGCAGGCCGACAAGTATCATCATGCCTGCTTCCGGGAGGAATTCGGCTATCTCCAGCGGCTCCAGCATGATGGACTGCCTGCGGCGCGCCGGATGGGCGAAATCAGGGGGCGGACGAGCTTCGCCATGGACTACATCGCCGGCGAACCGTTGCATCTGGCATGCAAGAAGCAGCAGAACTTCAATCACCTCGCGGCCTTCCTCGAGCTGGTCGAGGTGGTCGCCTATCTGCACTCCCAGCACGTGGTGCATGCGGACCTGAAGCTGGAGAACGTCATCCTGCGTCCGACCGGCAATCTGGTGCTGGTCGATTTCGGCAATGCGCGCGAAATGGTGACCAAGAGCTTCTTCGCCCGCATCTTCTCACCCTCCAAGTCGCGCGTCTTCGGCACCCCGACCTACCTCGCGCCCGAGCTGATGAAGGGCGAGCAGCCGTCCTATGCCAGCGACGTCTATTCACTCGGGGTATGCGCCTTCGTCCTGCTCTCGGGAGAGCCGCCCTTCCATGCAAACAGCCGCACCGGCCGCCTCAAGGCCAACCTCAAGGAGGAGGCGCCGAGCATCCGCTCGCGCTGCACCGAACTGCCGGGCCAGGCGGCAGTCGCCATCGACCGCTGCCTGAGCAAGAGCCCCGATGAGCGTCCCGCCAGCGCCGAGAGCCTGCTGGGCATGATCAAGATGCTGGCGCCGGCGAAGAACGTCAGCACCTCAAAATTCGTCCGCACGATGAAGTGAATGTGCGTGGTGCGCGGCTAGGAGCGGCGGCAGAGCTCAGTGAGCTTGTCGCCATAGCGGGCGATGCGTTTGCCTCCCAGCTGCGGCACCTGCTCGAGCTGGTCGGCCCCGTGCTGCTTGAGGTATTCCAGGGCCTTGGCCGGCAGCACCACCTGCAGCGGAACCGCACGCTCCTCGGCACGGGTGCGCCGCTCGGCCTCTCCCCGGCGCCAATCCTTCAGGCGCGCCTCGCGCTCCTCCTCCTCGGGGGCGACCTCGCGCTGGCGCGGCCGGGGCGGGACCGCTGGCGGGGTGCTGGCGGCGCTGCGCAGCGCCTGGATGAGCGCTTCGCCATGCGCACCGAGGAACCAGCTGCGCAGCCCAAGCTTCTTGAGCAGCTGGAAATTGGTCGGGACTTGGCGCGCGAGCACCAAGAGCACCTCATTGTTGAGCAGACGTCCGGGCGGCAGGTTGGCGATCTTGGCCAGGGCGTCCCTCCAGGCGTAGAGCGCGGTGAGCACGCCCAGGCTCTGGGGGGGCACCTCGCGCACACCCTTGATGCGCCAGAAGCCCGCGGGGTCGAAGCCACCGCTCCAGGTGGTCGCCTCCACCGCCTGGTTGGCGATCGTCACCTCCTCGTCGAGATCGGCGGCAGCCACCAGGCCGCGCAGGTGCTCGCAGACCTGCGGCAGGAAGATCACATCATCTAGGGCATAGCGCTCCGCCCCGGCAGCGAGCGGTCGGGTAGCCCAGTCGTACTGCGTATAGGCCTTGTCGAGCACCACCCCGCAGACCTTCTCCACCACCGCGCCGTATCCGGTCTTCTCCCAGCCCAACATGCTCGCCGCCTGCTGGCTGTCCCACACCCCGCGCAGGCTGATGCCGTAATCGCGCTTCAGGCAGCCGACGTCGTATTCGCCGCCATGGAGGTAGAGGGTCAGGGCCGGATCCTCGCAGGCTTGGCGCAGCGCGGACAGCGCGCTGCTGGGGGTGCGCACGCCGGCGTCATCCTGCGGTGCGTTCAGGGCCAGGGTGTCGATCAGCGCCAGGCTGCCGCCCAGGTTCAGCTGCAGCAGGCACACCCGCTCGCGGTAGACGAACATCGAGTTGGCCTCGGTATCGAGCGCGACCCAGGGTGCGGTGAGCGCGGTGCGGGCGATATCGGCAAGGCCGTCGCTGCTGCTGATCCATGATCTGGCGGGGGCATCCATGGCCGGCGATTGGAGGTCGCCTGCGGGAGATGTCCACGCCCAAATGCGCCGACCGGGGGATGCGGTCGGGGATCCTCGTCCTTGCGCTATGCCGCTGGGGTATAGACATCGGGGGTGCCGCGCCTGCGAACCATCATCATCGATGAATCGGGCCGCCGACCTCGGATCAATCGGCCCAGGCTGAGCAGCGTGCTCGATGCGGCGCTGGCCGACGCGGGGATCGGCGAGGCACGGCTGACCGTCCTGCTGGTCGACCAGGCGGCATCGGCGGCGCTGCATCTGCAGCATTTCGCCGATGGCGAGGCCACCGATGTCATGACCTTCCCCGATGGCTCGGCGTCAGGACGCCGCGGCGCCATCCACCTCGGCGATCTCGCCGTCTGCGTCGACGTGGCCCTGCGCGAGGCGGACGCGAGGGCGGTGCCACTCGCCGATGAGCTGACCTTGTACATCGTGCATGGACTGCTGCACCTGCTCGGCTATGACGACCGCACCCGCGCCGCCCAGTCGCGCATGTGGGCGGCCCAGCGCCGGCTGCTCGCCGGGGTCGGCATCGCCATCGGCCGGACGCCGGGCTGACCCCACGCCGATGGGCCTGGCATGCCTCACGGGTCCTGGGCCGTCCTGAGCCACTGCTCGAACACCTCGTGCAGGGCCTCATGGCTGATGCCCAGGTAGTCCGAGCGAGTGGCCCATGGTGCGCCCCAGGTAGCTGTCGCGCAGGAAGTCGATGAAGTCGGCACGGTAGCGCCGCCCGGCGGCCTCCATGCAGCACTCCACCACTGCCCCGGCTGCGGCATAGGTGAGATCCGGCTGGGTCGTCGCCGACCAGGCCGCAGTGACCGCGATCGCCATCAGCTGCTCGAGGGAGAGGGCGCGGCCGGCAGCGCGCTGGTCGAAGTAGCACTGCACCTGGCGGATCTCGCTCAGGATGCCCAGCCGCATGGCGCCGTGCTCGAAGCGCGGCGATTGCGAATAGGCTGCCACGCCTTCGACCAGCCAGGCGGGGCCGTTGTTCACGTGGCTGAAGGCATGCAGGACCTGGTGGGTGAACTCGTGGTAGACCACCTCCTGGTGGCCAGCGAAGAAGAAGGAGGAGTTGGCCGACGGGATCCACATGCCGGCCGACCAGCCGGCGTCGATGCCGCTGGGCAGCGAGGCGCGGTAGTCCTCCTGGTTGCGCGCACCGCTCACCGCCAGGCGATCATGGTCGAGCAGGCCGAAGATCAGCCTCACGTCGCTCTTGTCCTTGGCGAAGAAGGAGGCATAGGAGGCGAAGATCTCGCCGTAGAAGGTCTCGAGGCGGTTGGCGACCTCGACCAGTTGGCTGAGCGAGGCGGTGCCGCGGACCTCGAGGTTCTCGGTGCGCAGCACCCAGGGCTTGTCGCGCATGGCATGCACCCGTTCGGCATCCGCCAGGGTGGTCCAGCGGCGCTCCTGCATGTCGAACTACTCGCCGCGCTCATAGCGGGCGCGCTCCCTGGCCAGCATGCAGCCGCTGGTTGCGTCCCAGATGAAGCCGGCCTTGACCGCCTCCATGTCCTTCGGTCCATACCAGCGATCGCCGACCTTGGTCAGGTTGAGGGCATGGCGCAGCCCCGGGTGGTCGGGCGCGAAGGTGAGGACCTGGTCGAGGCAGTCGTGGGCGATGTCGTAGACCCCGGCATCGAGCGCCAGCTGACCGAGGCGCTCGGTCGGCAGGACGAAGAGCTCGCATTTGGGCTCGACCAGGGTCGCCCATGCCGCCTTCGCCCTGGCCTCGGCGGCGCCCGGCTCCTGCGCCAGCTGTGCGGCGGCGGTGCGCAAGGTGTCGACCAGGGTCGGATCGAGGCGATGGATGAAGGCCGCCATGCGTGCGAACAGCAGATCCTGGCCCGGGACGCGGTGGTCTTTCGCCTTGTCGACGATCTCGAGGGCGATCTTCAGCGCCTTGCGGGCGCGCTCGAGCTGGTCGTGGATGGCATCGGCGGTCAGGCCAGCGCGTCCAGCGCGCAGGCGCGCGCGGTCATCGAGCCAGTGCTGCATCGCGGCATCGACCGCTGCGGGGGGGGCCTGGGCGCTCGCCGCCTCCAGACGGGCGGCGCTGCCGAGCAGGCAGGCGCAGGCGAGCAGCAGGTGGACGCTGAGCGGGAGCAGGGGGGAGGTGGCACAGGCAGGTCCTGATGGGGCTACCGGCGCTGGACACGGCCATGCGGCATGGCCTGGAGCCGAGCGTCAGCGAGAGCGGCGCTCTTCAAGGGATGCCGATGTACTTGTGGATCTGCAGGCTCAGCCGGCAGCCATGGCGATAGCACAGCGCCAGGCAGCGCTCCAGATGGCGCTGGTAGAGTTCGCCTGAAGGGCCCTGGTCGGGGCAGGTGGGCTGGAGGAACACCGGCTTGCCGCTCGCCAGCGCCCGCTCCAGGAAGCTCTCCTGATCGGGGATCAGCACCTTCCACCAATCCGCCTCGACCACCACCTCCTGGCCGGCGATGCGCTTGGGGCTGCAGCTGATGAAGACATTGGCGGGGCGCACCGGGCATGGGCGGGTGCCATTGGTCTCGATGTCGACCCAGCGGAAGGCGGCGCCAAGCGTTGCGAGCAGTTCGCCATCGGCCTGCAGCAGCGGTTCGCCGCCGGTCAGCACCAAGCCGAGGGTGCCGGTACTCCCGCGCCCAGAGCGCCCCGGTCCCGGTCCCGACTCCGGTACCAGGGCAGCCAGGCGCTCGCTGATGGCGGCGGCATCGAGCGGCTCGCCGCCGAGGAAATCGGTATCGCAGTAGGGGCAGGCGGAAGTCGCGCGCTTCTCCGGCCGTCCATCCCAGGCATTGCAGCCGGCCAAGCGCAGGAACAGGCAGGGCATGCCGGCGTGCAGGCCCTCGCCCTGCAGGGTCGGCCCGAACAGCGATTTCACCTGGTAGCGGCGCATTCAATGCCCCATCCCGGAGAGCAGGTGGTCGATCGTCCCGCTGGTGTACAGCCACCATGCCGCCACCGCGATGGCGAGGATGATGCCCAGCGAGACCAGCGCCTGCACCCATGCGGGCGTGGCGGGCGGGCGCTTGCAGGCCGAGCAGATGAAGATCATGGTCGCATCCGGGTCGGCCTGGCGGCGATAGGCATTGACGATCCAGCTGAAGGGGCCAGACGAGGAGACCTCCTCGTAGGACCCTTCGTGCAGATGGTGCCACCGGCAGCAGCGTCTGCACAGTCGGTGGATGGTGGGGTTCGGCAATCCTTCGACCGGCATGAGCCTTTCATCGTTGGCCGGTCGTGGAGATGGCACAAGCGGATTTTCCCGAGCCTCCACGCCTGCCGGTCGGGGTCAGGGCAGGCGGGCCACCATGATGAAATCGTCCAAGGTGAAGCCGTGGCCGATGGCCAGGTCGACCGCGGAGCGGATGGTGTAGCCGGCCTTGAAGTAGAAGTTGATGGCCTTGATGTTGCGCCGATTGACCGTCAGGGTGATCTCGTGGAAGCCGCGCGCTTGCGCCAGCTCGACGATATGGGTCATGAAGGCGCGCCCGTAGCCCTGCCCATGCAGCTCGGGGTCGAGGTAGAAGGAGCGCAGCACCAGCTCATGCGGGGCATCATCGGCCTTGGCCAGGGCGGCGTAGCCGATCGCCGTGCCGGCCGTGCGCAGTATCAGGAAGCTGTGTCCGGGCTTGGCCGCCTCGGCCTCGAGCTTGTCCGGGGAGTAGCGGCTGGCGAGCATGTACTCGATCTGCCGCTGCGAGATGATGCCGGGATAGTGCTTGCGCCAGATCCTCGTCGCCAGGGCGGCGATGGTCCCCAGGTCACCGGTCCCGGCCAGCTCGATGCTCAGGCCGGCGAGCGGATCGCGTTGCGGGGCCGAGGTGGGTGCGTGCGTCATCGGTGGCATGCGGGATGGGCGAGGTGTCGTTCCTCCGCCATCCTAGCCGGGCATGGTGGGCTATCCAGCTGCAGTTGCCCCCGGCACCCGCTTGACCGGCTGCGACGACCGCGCCCCGCTCCAGCGCGACCGGCCGCGCTTCGGATCGCGCCCGAACCTGCACCTGGATGGTCAGGACGCCACCTCGCATGCCGGGCCGCCGCGCTGCATCCGGCGTAGCCGCGCCATGCCGGCTCATCCGGCGTAGGGACCGGCTCCCGGCACGGTGGGCGCCAGTTCGCGTTCGCTATCCCCCAGCTTGCCGACCTCCTCGAACTTGACGCTGATCTTGGTCGATACGCCGGGCTCGTTCTGGGTCACGCCGTAGATGGCATCGGCACGCTGCATGGTGCGCTTCTTGTGCGTGACGACGATGAACTGCGAGCCGAGCCCGCTGCCTGCGGCTCCGCGGACGAATTCCCGCAGCATGCTGCAGTAGACATCGACATTCGCCTCGTCCAGCGGCGCATCGACCTCGTCCAGGATGCAGAATGGGCTGGGCTTGGTCTGGTAGACGGCGAACAGCAGGGCGATGGCGGTCAGCGCCTTCTCACCGCCGGAGAGCTGGGTGATGATCTTGGGATTCTTGCCCGGCGGCTGCGCGACGATCTCCAGGCCGGCCTCGAGGATGTCCAGCGGCTCGGCCTTGCGCGTGATGACCTCGCCCTCGGGGGTGGTCTCGGTGATCGCCTCGGGCTGCTCCAGCACGAGGTCCGCCCGCCCGCCGCCGAAGAGCTTGCGGAAGAGCTCCTGGAAGTTCTTGCGCACCTCGCGGAAGGTGGTCTGGAACAGCGCGCGGCTGACATCGTTGATCTGCTCGATGATGCCCTCGAGCTTCTCCGCCGCATTGCCGAGATCGCTGTACTGCTGATCGAGGAAGGTCTCGCGCGCCTGGACCTCCTTGAGCTCATCGATGGCGGCGAGATTGACCGGTCCCAGCGCGGTGAGCTCCTGCTCGGTGTCATTGAGCTGCTTGCGCAGCGCCGGCCAATCGAGGTCGGCCGGCCGCTGGTAGTTGGCAAAGGCCTCGCTGAGCACTAGCTGGTAGTCGTCGAGGATGCGTTGGCTGAGACCCTCGATGCGGACCTTGGCCTCGCTGGCCTTGACCTCGAGCTGGTGGATCTCCTGCTCGCAGCTGCGCTGGCGTGCGGAGAGGCTGCGGCCAAGCTGGCGCTGCTCCTCGGCGCCATTGCGCAGCTGGTCGCGCTCCTTGATCAGGGCGTTGAGCCGCTCGCTCAGCGATCCGAGCGCCGCCGACTCCTCGGCATGGATGCGCCTATTATCCGCCTCCGCGGTGCGCAGCTCGACGCGCTTGAGGTCGTGGGTGGCGAGACGCCGGCCACGCTCGCCCTGCTGGTCTTCGAGCTCCTGGAGGCTGCGGACCAGGTGGCTGAGGTGGTTGCGCACCGCCTCCTGCCGCTCATGGGTAGTGGCGAGCGAGACGCGCAGGTTGTTGACCTCTTCCTGCACGCGATTGCGGGCGGCGGCCTTGGACTCGAGGTCGGACTGCAGGCGCACGATGTCGAGCGACAGCTTGCGGTTGAGGGCGCTGAACCATTCATTCTGGCCGAGCAGGTCGCGCGCCTCGGCCTCGATCTTGGCCATCTCCGCGGCGATCTCCTCGAGCTCGGCGCCGAAGCTGCTGGTGGCCTCCTCGAGATGGAGCCGGTCGCGCTCCGCCTTCATCAGCTGCGCCTTGACCTCGCCGACGTTGCGGTCCGCCTGCTGGATGGCCCGGCGCTGCTCCTCGACCTGGAGCGAGAGCTCGAAGCCCTGCTTCTTGGCGAGATCGCGCGCCTCGCCGATCGACTTCTTGCGCTCGGTCAGGTCGCGCAGCTGCTCCTCGAGCTTGCGGATCTCGCTCTTGCGGCTCACCAGGCCGCCGGCCTCGGCGCCCTGCTGGCGGCCACCGGTCATCGCCCCACCGGGATTGATCACATCGCCATCGATGGTGACCAGGCGGCAGTAGAGGCGGTGGTTGCGCCGCAGGGCGATGGCGTGGTCGAGCGATTCGACCAGGAGCACATTGCCGAGCAGGTGCTCGAAGGCGTTCTTGAAGCGCTTGTCGTACTCGACCAGGCGGCTGGCGATTCCGATCACCCCCGGTTCGCGCAGCACGTCGTCGGCTACCCGCTCGCCGCCCTGGATGTCGTCGAGCGGCAGGAAGGTGGCGCGGCCGCGGCGTTCGCGCTTGAGGAAGGTGATCGCGTCGCGGGCCGCCTCCTGGGTCTCGGTGACGATGTTCTGCGCCTGGCCGCCCAGGGCGGTCTCGATCGCCACCACGTACTCGTCGGGTACGCGGCAGAGATCGGCGACCATGCCCAGGATGCCCGGGAAGCGGTCCATCTGCTGGAGGATGTCCTTGACCCCGCGGAACACCCCTTCGGCGCGCCGTTCCTGCTCCTGGAACAGGCGCAGTCCGGTCTCCGCACGCGCTTCCTGGTGGCGCAGCTCGTTGAGCTCGCCATCGAGGCGGTTGCCCTCGGCCAGGGCGGTCTCGCGCGCCCTGATGCCCTCGTCGAGCCGGGTATGGGCCTCGACGGCGCCGAGCATGCCGGAGTCGAGCGCCTGCTTGGCCGCGGCCTCGGCGACGCGCGCCTGCACCAGCGCGCCGGTCTGGCCGCCGGAACGCTCCTCGAGGCGCTTGCGGCGATCTGCGGTCGCCTGGCGGCCGCTGGCGACGCGACCCTGTTCTGCTTCCACGCGCGAGAGTTCGCGCAGGCATTCGACCTGCTTGGCCTTGATGTCCTCGACCGTGGCGACGATGCCATCGACCTCCGCCATCGCGCGATCGAGCTGCTCACGGCAGGTGCGCAGAGTCTGCGCCAGCGCCTGGTCGCCATCGCCGCCGGTCTCGACCGCCTGCATCGACTGCTCGGCGGTGGCGTGCTCGGCTCTCAGGGCGTCGATCTTGGCGCCGACGGCGGTCAGCGCATTGCGGTCCTCGGCCTCCTGCTGATCGATCTCCACCAGGCGGTACTTGGCGTCCTGGGCGCGCGATTCGGCGACGTCCCTCCGGCTCTGGGCATCCGCCCGCGTCGCCTCCAGGGTGCGGATGTCGTTCTCCAGCGACACCAGACGCAGGTCGGCGGTGGCGAGATCGGCCTCCAGCTGGCCGAGCTTGCTCGCCAGCTCGGCTTGGCTGGTCGCCAGCTCCTCGCCGCGGCGCAGGTGGCCGCTGAGCTCTCCGCTCAGGCGGCCGAACTCCTCGAGGGTGAAGGCCATGCGCAGCTCGCGGGCCTGGGCCGAGAGCTCCTGATAGCGCAACGCCGCCGCCGCCTGCCGGGTCACCGCCTTGACCCGCCGGCGCACCTCCCCGAGGACCTCGCCGATGCGCTGCAGATCGAGTTCGACGCGTTCGAGCTTTCTGAGCGCGACCTTGCGACGGGCCTTGTAGCGCGAGATCCCGGCAGCCTCCTCGAGGATGATGCGGCGGTCCTTGGTGTTGGATTCGAGGATGAAGCCGACGCGGCCCTGCTCGATCACCGAATAGGCGGCGGTCCCCACCCCGGTATCCATGAACAGCTCTTTGATGTCCTTGAGCCGGCAGATCTTGCCGTTGAGGAAGTACGAGCTGGTGCCGTCCCGGGTCAGCCGGCGGGTGATCGCCACCTCATCGCTGAGGTTGCCGTCGAGCTTTATGCGGTCGCCGATCTGGTCGAGCACCAGGGAGACCTCGGCCAGGGCCATGCCCCGACGGGTGGCGCAGCCGTTGAAGATGACATCGGTCATGTCCTCGCCGCGCAGCGCCTTGGCCGATTGCTCGCCGATCACCCACTTGATCGCGTCGACGATGTTCGACTTGCCGCAGCCGTTCGGGCCGATCACGGCGGTGATGCCGTCTTCGAAGTCGAAGGTCATGCGGTCCGCGAAGGACTTGAAGCCGAAGGTCTCGAGACGCTTGAGCCGCATGCACGCTCCTAGCGCGGCAGGCTAGCAGTCCCGGCTCGGGAGCAAGGCCGACCCGTCCGGACTGCCGGCTGGTGGGGACTCAGGCTTCCAACTCCAGATGTGGTGGGCATGCTGCTGCCATGCCCCTCGTACCCATCACCACGCTGCCGCATTTCGCCGGCCTCACCCTGCCGCAGTACGCCTCCTCCGGCGCTGCCGGGCTGGACCTCCAGGCGGCGATCGATGCGCCGATCGAGCTCTTGCCCGGTGCCCGCGCCCTGGTCCCCACTGGCATCAGCATCGCCGTACCCCCGCTCTTCGAGGCCCAGGTGCGGGCGCGCTCGGGCCTGGCGCTCAAGTCGGGCCTGGCGGTGCTCAACAGCCCGGGCACCATCGACAGCGATTACCGCGGCGAGGTGAAGGTCATCCTCGCCAACCTCTCAAGCGACCCCTTCTGCGTGGTGCGCGGGTTGCGTATCGCCCAGCTGGTGCTCGCACCGGTGGCGCGCATCGAATGGCAGCCGGTCGACAGCCTGGATGCCACCGCCCGCGGTGCGGGCGGCTTCGGCTCGACGGGCACGGGAGCCCGCTAGTGGCATCCCGCGCCGGCCATTGCCGCTGCCGGCGGCCGGATGGGGGCGCCTCCGCCGCAGCGGCGCGGCAGCTCCCTGCCGCCGGGTGGCATCCCCCCCAGACCCAGGTGAGCGATGCGCCTCCTGGCTGATTGCGGCAACTCGACGATCAAGCTCGCCGTGGCGCATGAGGGCGGGGTATGGATGAGCGAGCGGCTGTCGCCCACCGAGGAGGCGCTGGACGGCTTCTTCAAGCCGCACGCCGCGACGGTCAGCGAGGCGGCGGTGCTGCCGGGGGCCTTGAGCACCGCGACCGTCCTCGATGCCTGGTGGGCCCGGGTCGCCCAGGGGCGCAGCGTGCGCCGTCTCGGGCAGGCGGGCCTGCCATTGCCCGATCTCGGGCAGTATCCGCAGTGTGGTGCCGATCGCGTGGTCGCTGGACTGGTCGCCTGCACCCAGGAGCGCAAATCCCTGGTGGTCATCGATGCCGGCACCGCCACCACCCTGTCGGCCTGGATCTTCCATCCCGAGGAGGCGCACCTCGAGCGCACGGTGCGTTTCGCCGGCGGGCTTATCCTGCCGGGGGCGCGCTCCTGCATCGCCGGCCTTGCCGCCCAGGCGCCGACCCTGCCGCTGGTCGAGCCGCTCGGGCCCTCGGCCAGCGCCCGCCAGTTCTCCACCACCAGCGCCATCGCCGCAGCGATGGGCATCGGCTATGGCCCGATGGTGGCGGCCTGCCTGCTGAAGCTCGAGCGCGAGACCGGGGTGCACGATTGGCTGGCCACCGGCGGCAATTGCGGCCTACTGATCGACTCCCTGGTGGTTCCGCGGCTGAGCTACCGGCCGACGCTGGTCCTGGAGGGGCTGGAGATGCTCTGCCGGCATGTTGACCAGCAGCGCTGACATGAAGGCGGGGCGGTTGAACGGAGCTTGAGCGGCCCTACCGTCGCAGCGCCCAGGAGCGAGCATGGACGCACTTACAGCGAACCCCACCACCTGGCGCGGCGTCGCTGCCTGGCTGATAGCCTCCGCGCGCCTGGAGGCGGTGGTCACCCGCGTCGGCGGCCACCTCGCCTGCCTGCGCCATCCCGGCTCCACCCTCAACCCCTTATGGCAGCCCACCTGGCCGGCGAGCGACCCCGGTGCCGCACGTGCCGGCGGCTTCTACGGCGGCATCGAGGCCTCGCTGCTGGCCACCATCGTCGGCCACAACCTCAGCCTCGACCGTTTCGGACCGCCGCGCCCCGGCGAACGGCGACCGGTGCACGGGGAGGTCAACACCCTGGGCTGGTCGCTGTCGCAGCCGGACGGCGGGCTGGCCGAGTTCACCGTCAGCCTGCCCGAGGCGCGGCTGCGGGTGCGCAAGCGCATCCGCATCGAGGGCGAGACCCTGCTCCTGAGCCATGGCGTCTACCACCACGGTCCAGGCGAGCGCGAGGTCGAATGGTGCGAGCACGTCAGCCTGGGCGACCCCTTCCTCGATGGCTGCCGCTTCGATGCCGGCATCGAGCGGGTGTTCAACTGGCCAGGGGTGGGCGAGCCCGGATCGCGCTTCCCCGCCCTCGCTCCCGCGGCCGAGGTGCCGCGCGCGGCGGCCCTGGCGATGCCGGCGACCCAGGATGCGCCGAGCGGCGATGTGCTGAGCGCACCGGTCACGGACGGCTGGTGGACGGCGGCCAACGACCGGCTCGGCCATCAGCTGTCCTACCGCTGGAGCCGCCAGGACTTCCCCTGGCTGACCGTGTGGACCCAGCACCGCAGCCGGCCCGCTACACCCTGGCTGTCGCGCGAGCGGGCGCGCGGCATGGAGATCACCACCAAGCCGTGGCCGGATGGCACCATCCCGAGCGACCGCCATCCCCGCTGGCAGGGCGTACCGACGGTCTGCCGGGTGCCCGCCGGGCGCTGGCTCGAGCATCCGCTGCGTATCTCCTGGACCAAGATCCCATGAGCGTCCCATGCGCGCCAGCCCCATGCGCGGCATGAGTGGCGGTGTGGACGCCCTGGCGCCGGCCCGGGAAGTGCGCACGCTCACAGCATGAGCACCGCCGAGCACCGTCGTCTCGCCGAGGACCTCGCCAGGCAGCGCAACTGGAAGCGCTGGGGGCCCTATCTCGCCGAGCGGCAATGGTCGACGGTGCGCGAGGACTACTCCGCTGACGGCACCTGCTGGGAATACTTCCCCCATGACCATGCGCGCAGCCGCGCCTACCGCTGGGGCGAGGACGGCCTGCTGGGGTTCACCGATCGCGAGTGCCGGCTGTGCTTCTCGGTGGCGCTGTGGAACGGCGAGGATGCGATCCTCAAGGAACGTCTGTTCGGGCTGACCGGCAACCAGGGCAACCACGGCGAGGACGTCAAGGAATGCTGGTGGTATCTCGACTCGACCCCGACCCACTCCTACTGCAAGGGCCTCTACCGCTATCCGCTCTCGGCCTTCCCCTACCAGCAGCTGGTCGAGGAGAACGCCCGGCGCGGGCGCACCCAGGGGGAGTTTGAGCTCGAGGATACCGGGGTGTTCGACGGCAACCGCTTCGTCGATCTGACCGCCGAGTACGCCAAGGCGGACACCGATGACATCTGCATCAGGCTGACGCTGGTCAACCATGCCGCCGTACCGGCGACCATCCACCTGCTGCCGACCCTGTGGTTCCGCAACACCTGGAGCTGGGGCTGCAGCCACGAAGGGTGCACGGCCAAGCCGCGGCTGTGGACGGATGCCGGCGGCATCGTCTCCGGCCGGCATGAGACCCTGGGCTCCAGCCGTTTCGCCGCCGGGGTGGCGAGCACTGGCGTCGCCCCGCAGCTGCTGTTCACCGAGAACGAGAGCAACCTGGAACGGCTTTTCGGCGCAGGCAATGCCGGTCCCTACGTCAAGGACGCCTTCCACCGCTTGCTCGTCGATGGCGAGCTGACAGCGGTGAATCCCGCCGGCATCGGCACCAAGGTCGCAGCCCTCTACCGCCTCGCCCTGCCGCCCGGCGGGCAGGTGGTGGTGCAGCTGCGCCTGCGCCCGGGGCATGCCGGCGCCACCCGGGATGCGCCCCCGGAGGCGCCCTGGTTCGGAGCGGGCTTCGATGCCACCCTGGCGGAGCGCGCGCGCGAGGCGGACGAGTACTACCTCTCGCTGGCGCCCCCGGGGGCCAGCGCCGAGCAGCGGCGGGTGGCCCGCCTCGCCTATGCGGGCATGCTGTGGTCGAAGCAGTTCTACCATTACGTGGTCAAGGATTGGCTCGACGGCGATCCCGACCAGCCGCCGCCGCCGGAGGAGCGCAAGCACGGGCGCAACTCCGATTGGCACCACCTGTTCAATCGCGACGTCATCTCGATGCCGGACAAGTGGGAATATCCCTGGTACGCCGCCTGGGATCTCGCCTTCCACACGATACCCCTGGCGCGCGTCGATCCGCAGTTCGCCAAGGACCAGCTGCTGCTGTTCCTGCGCGAATGGTACATGCATCCGAATGGGCAGCTGCCGGCCTACGAGTTCGCCCTCGGCGATGTCAATCCGCCGGTGCACGCCTGGGCGGCCTGGCGCGTCTACCGCATCACCGCGACCTACGACGAGCGCGGCCAGACGCGGGCCGGGGACACCGCCTTCCTCGAGAAGGTGTTCCAGAAGCTGCTGATCAACTTCACCTGGTGGGTCAANNAACATCGGGGTCTTCGACCGCTCCAAGCCGCTGCCCAGCGGCACCATCCTCGAGCAGGCCGATGGCACCGCCTGGATGGCATTCTACGCCGGGCGCATGCTCACCATCGCGCTCGAGCTGGCCAAGACCAACCCGGTCTACGAGGACATCGCCTCGAAGTTCCTCGAGCACTTCGTCGAGATCGCCGACGCCATCAACACCATCGGCGGCGATGGCCTGTGGCACGAGGAGGATGGCTTCTACTACGACAAGCTGCGTTGCGGCAGCCAGGCGATGCCGCTGCGCATCTGCTCGCTGGTCGGGGTGATCCCGCTGTTCGCGGTCGAGATCCTCGACGCCGAGGTACTCGAGCGCTTCAAGGGCTTCTCCAAGCGCCTGCGCTGGTTCCTGGATAACCGCCGCGACCTGGTGCGCTTCATCTCCTACATCGAGACCAGCGGGGATCCGGGCAACCAGCGCCGCCTGCTCGCCATCCCGTCGCGTGAACGCCTGCGCCGGGTGCTGACCCATGTGCTGGATGAGCGCGAATTCCTCTCGCCCCATGGCGTGCGTTCGCTCTCGCGCGCGCACCGCGACAGCCCGTTCCGCTTCTCCAGCCATGACCAGGAGTACCGGGTCGCCTACGACCCCGGGGAATCGACCACCGGCCTGTTCGGCGGCAACAGCAACTGGCGCGGCCCGGTGTGGTTCCCGCTCAACTACCTGCTGATCGAGTCCCTGGAGCGCTACGACTCCTTCTACGAGGCGGATTTCACCATCGAATGCCCGACCGGCTCGGGCATCATGATGACCCTCGGGGAGGTGGCGCGCGAGCTGTCCCGGCGGCTGGCCGGATTGTTCCTGCGCGGGGCGGACGGTGGCCGCCCCTGCGACGGCGGCGCACAGCGCTACCGCGAAGACCCCTTGTGGCGCGACCTGGTCAGCTTCCACGAGTACTTCCACGGAGATGACGGCCGCGGCCTGGGGGCCAACCACCAGACCGGTTGGACCGGACTGGCGGCGCTGTGCATCGAGCGGGTGGGGGATGTCGGCTCCCAGCGCATCTTCAAGCGCCGTCCGCGCTAGGGTCGAGGGTCGAGCGGGACCGGGGGATGGCCTCCGGCGCGGGCGCAGCGGGGCTGCCTGCCCGGGAGCGAATGAGGAATGGAGGGTGGCCGCCCACGACGCTTGTTCGCACGGCGAAGCGCCGTAGCGTCCGCGAGCTTTCCGCCGGAGATGCCCATGCCTGCCCCGACCCAGCCGCCACGTCCTGCCGCACGCATCGCCTTCGCCGATGGCACGGTGCTGCATGGACGCAGCGTCGGAGCCGAGGGTGTGGCCGGCGGCGAGGCGGTGTTCAACACCGGCATGACCGGCTACGAGGAAGTGCTCAGCGATCCGAGCTACCGCGGCCAGATCGTGACCATGACCTATCCGGAGATCGGCAACTACGGCATCTCGCGTCAGGACATGGAGAGCGGTCAGGCCCAGGTCGCCGGCTTCGTCATGCGCCAGTGCTGCGATCTGCCCTCCAATTTCCGCGCCGACGAATCGCTGACGGCGTTCCTGACGCGCTCGAGCATCGTCGCCATCGATGGCGTCGACACCCGCGCCATCACCCGCAAGCTGCGCGTCAGCGGGGCGATGAACGCGGTGATCTCGACCAGGGATGACAGCGATGCCGCGCTGGTCGAGCTGGCGCGCCGCCAGGCCTCGATGGACGGCCTCGACCTCGCCACCGCGGCCGGCACGGGACGCGTCTACCAGTGGCGCGAGCCGAGCGATGCCGCCGCCTTCGGGCAGGAGGTGGAGAGCCGGACGTTCGCCAAGCCGCCGCATGTGGTCGCCATCGATTTCGGCATCAAGCGCAACATCCTGCGCCTGCTGGTCAGCAGCGGCATGCGCGTGACGATGGTCCCGGCAGCGCATTCGGCCAAGGCGATCCTCGCGCTCTCGCCGGACGGCATCTTCCTCTCCAACGGCCCCGGCGATCCGGCGGCGGTGAGCGCGGGGATCGCCACGGTCACGGCGCTGTGCGCCACCGACCTGCCGCTCTTCGGCATCTGCCTCGGGCACCAGATCCTCGCCCTCGCCTACGGTGCGCGCACCTACAAGCTCAAGTTCGGACATCGCGGCGCCAACCATCCGATCAAGCGCCTGCGCGATGGCGCGGTCGAGATCGCCAGTCACAATCATGGCTTCGCCGTCGATCCGGCATCGCTGCCGGCCGGCGTGCGCATGAGCCACATCAATCTCAACGACCAGACCTGCGCCGGCATCGAGCACGAGAGCAAGCCGCAATTCAGCGTGCAGTACCACCCGGAAGGCAGTCCCGGCCCCGCGGATCCGCTCTACCTCTTCCGCCAGTTCGCCGATCTGATCGCCGCCCGCGTCTGACCTCAGCTCCCGCGCCACAGCTCCCGCATCAGCCGCGCACGCCGGCGGCTGCCCCGGCCGCATTTCCACGCCTGAAGGCGTAGCGAGTTGCCGGGATGCATCCTTGCATGTCGCTCGCCCGCCGCTGTCATCCCTGATCGGCACCGCAGGAGGCAACATGGCAGCAGTTGAGAAGGTCCAGTCCTACGCCAACCACCGGCGGATACCCCCGGTCTATTTCCAGTTCGCCTTCGTGGTCCTGACCGGCGAGCTGATCTACCGCATCATCCATGTCGTCCGCCATCCAGGCCTAGTGGCGGCGTGGGAGGTGGTGGTGTGGTTCGCCGTTCTGGTGATCGCCTACGCCGCCCGGCGCAACGCCCAGATCGTGCAGGACCGGGTGATCCGCCACGAGATGCGCATGCGCCTCGAGCGCCTGCTGGGTGCGGGGCACGCCGCGGAGATCGCCCGCATCAGCCTGCCGCAGCTGGTGGCGCTGCGCTTCGCCAGCGATGAGCAGCTGCCCGGCCTGGTCGCCGAGGTCAGCGCCGGCAGCCTGGTGGCACCCGACCAGATCAAGCAGAAGATCGTCTCCTGGCAAGCGGACTGGCTGCGCGTCTAGCGCCGCACGAGGAGATCAAGCGATGGCTCAACCTGGCAAACCGCGCATCGTCCTGGCAACCGCCTGGAGCGAGATGCGCGCGCTCCTGATCGAGCACCGCGTGCGTCTGCTGATCGGGCTGGTGCTGCTGCTGATCAACCGTGCAGCGAGCTTCGTCGCGCCCTTCTGCGTCAAGGTGCTGTTCGATACCGTCATCCCGCATCATCGTCTCGATCTGCTGACCGATATCGGCCTGTTCGTGGTGGCGGCGGCGCTGGTCGATTCCGCCACCGGCTTCGCCATCGCCCAGCTGCTCGGGGTGGCGGCGCAGCGGGCGATCAATGACCTGCGCAAGAACATCTACGACCACGTGCTGCGCCTGCCGGTGCGTTCATTCGACGCGACCCAGTCGGGTGTGCTGATCTCGCGCATCATGACCGATGCCGAGGGCGTGCGCAACCTGGTCGGCACCGGGATCGTGCAACTGGTCGGCGGCCTGTTCACCGGCCTCACGGCGATCACCGTGCTGTTCTACGTCAGCTGGCAGCTCACCAGCGGCATGATCGTACTGCTGGCGATCTTCGGCGGCGTGCTGAGCTTGGCCTTCAGCCGCCTGCGTCCGGTGTTCCGCGAGCGCGGCAAGATCAATGCCGAGATCACCGGCCGCCTCAACGAGACCCTCGGCGGCATCCGCATCATAAAGGCCTATGCGGCAGAGCCGCGCGAACGGACGGTCTTCGCCCGCGGTGTCGATGCGCTGTTCACCCGCATCCGCACCACCATGACCGGCATCTCCGGTGTCACCGCGTTCTCTACCCTGGTGATCGGCCTGGTGAGCGTCCTGGTCATGCAGGTGGGTGCGCGCGGGATCATTGCCGGCAGTATGACCACGGGCGATCTGATGTTCTACATCTTCATGACCGCGCTGGTGGCTGGGCCGGTGTTCCAGATCGCCTCGATCGGCACCCAGATCACCGAGGCCTTCGCCGGCCTCGACCGCATCAGGGAGCTGCGCAAGCAGATCACCGAGGATGCCGACGATGAGGGCAAGGCGCCTTGCCCGCCGATCACCGGGGCGGTGGCCTTCCAGGATGTCTCCTTCGCCTACGATCCCGGGCGGCCGGTGCTCAAGGGCATCACCTTCGAGGCCAAGCCGGGGACGACCACCGCGCTGGTGGGCTCGAGCGGCTCGGGCAAGAGCACCTTGGTGAGCCTGGTGATGGCCTTCAACCGCCCCTACCAGGGCCAGGTCCTGGTCGATGGCCGCGACCTCGCCACCATCGGCCTGCGCGACTTCAGGCGCAATCTCGGAGTGGTGATGCAGGACAACTTCCTCTTCGATGGCACGATCGCCGACAACATCGCCTTCGCCCGTCCCGCTGCCCCGCGCAGCGAGATCGAGGCGATGGCCGCGATCGCCTCGTGCGATGAGTTCATCCGCGGCTTCCCCAACGGCTACGACACCATCGTCGGCGAGCGCGGCATCAAGCTCTCCGGCGGCCAGCGCCAGCGCGTCGCCATCGCCCGGGCCCTGCTCGCCAACCCGGCCATCCTGATCCTGGATGAGGCGACCTCGAGCCTGGACAGCGAGAGCGAGGCCAAGATCCAGGCCGGACTCGAGGCCCTGCGCCGTGGCCGCACCACCTTTGTCATCGCCCACCGGCTCTCCACCATCCGCTCCGCCGACCAGATCCTGGTGCTGGAGGGGGGCGAGATCGTCGAGCGCGGCACCCATGATGAGCTGATCGCCCGCGATGGCCGCTACCGCCTGCTGCACGACCGCCAGTTCAAGATCGAGCGCGAACGCTTCATCAATCCCGGGGAGGAGCTCGCAGGCGAGCCCAAGCGCCTCGCCGGAGCGGCGACGCGCTGAGCAGCCGGGGGCGCGACACTGCTTGAAGGTGCGGTGCCTGCGCCAGGATGGCCTGCGGAGCGTGCCATCATGAAGACCACATCGTCCTTGGCCTCGACCCGTGCCCGTGGCCGTTCAGTCGCGCCCGCAGCCCCTACGCGCGGTCGTGGTCGTGCCGTGTTCAAACCAGCCAAGCCAGCTAGGCCAGCCAAGCCGAAGCCGGCTCATCAGGCCAAGCCGCCAGCCGCCGCCAGCCGCACCAAGCCGGCAGGACGTCCGGCCAAAGCCACCGCCCCTGCGGTGGTCAGCGGCCCGAGCGACGGCGTGCTGCGCGGGGTGGAATGGCGTGGCGGTCTCGACGATGGCGCGATCATCCTCCTGGACCAGACCCTGCTGCCACGCGAGGTGGTCTACCGCTCGATCCGCGATCTCGAGTCCCTGCGCGCAGCGATCATCGATCTGGTGGTGCGCGGCGCGCCTGCCATCGGCATCGCCGGCGCCTATGGCCTGGTCGTCCACCTCTCGTCGGTCGCCCGCCGGCAGCTGGCCGGCAAGGGCACCAGCGCGCTCGACGAGCCGCTGCGGCATGCCTACGAGCGTCTGCTCACCAGCCGTCCAACGGCGGTGAACCTGCGCTGGGCCCTGGTACGGATGCGCGACTGCTACGATCGCCATAGCGGGCATCTGACCGCCCAGGAGATGTGCGCCCGGCTGCTGATGGAGGCGAAGCGCATCCATCGCGAAGACGCCGAGCTGTGCGCGCGCATCGCCGACTTCGGCGCCCAGCTGCTGCCCGAAGAGGGTGGCGTGCTGACCCACTGCAATACCGGCGCGCTGGCCACCGGGGGGGTGGGGACGGCATTGGGCTGCATCATGCATGCGGTGCGCGCCGGCAAGCGGCTGATGATCTATGCCGATGAGACCAGGCCCCTGCTCCAGGGGGCGCGTCTGACCGCGCTCGAACTGCTGCGCGCAGAGGTCCCGGTCACCCTCATCACCGACAGCATGGCCGGCTTCTTCATGCAGCAGGGCAAGATCCAGGCGGTGATCGTCGGCGCCGATCGCATCACCGCCAATGGCGACACCGCCAACAAGATCGGCACCTACGCCCTGGCCGTCCTCGCCCACCATCACCGCATCCCCTTCTACGTCGCCGCGCCCTACAGCACCTTCGACCTCAGCCTGGATACCGGTGCGAGCATCACCATCGAGGAGCGCCATGCCGACGAGGTGCGCCGTCCGCTCGGCACGCAGTTCGCCCCGGCCGAGGTGCCGGTCGCCAATCCCGCCTTCGATGTGACCCCGTCATCGCTGATCACCGCGCTCATCACCGAACGTGGGGTGATCTTCCAGCCGGACAGCGAACGGGTCGCCGCCTGGATGAACGGGCTGCCTGGCGAGCCCGCGGTCTAGGGGGCTGGAGCTGCGGCCATGGAGGACGAGCGATCGGTCGGAGGGGGCATGGTGCGCCTGGCTCCCGGCGCCGAGGTCCCGGCCTCGGCGCTCGGCTTCGCCGCTTCGCGCTCGGGTGGACCAGGCGGGCAGAATGTCAACAACACCAGCTCCAAGATCGAGCTGCGCGTGCGCCTGGATCGCATCAGCGGTCTGTCCGCGCGGGCGCAGGAGCGTCTGGAGCAGCTGGCAGGCCACCGCCTGAGCGCGGATGGCGAACTCATCCTCAGCTGCGACGAGACGCGCAGCCTGAGAACCAACAAGGCGCTGGTCATCGAGCGGCTGTGCGCCCTGGTGGTCGATGCCCAGGCCGTCCCGCGCCAGCGGCGCAAGACCCGTCCCGGACGCGGGGCGATCGAGCGCCGGCTGGAGGCGAAATCGCAGAACAGCGAACGCAAGCGCAGCCGGCGCACCACCGGGGATTAAGCTGCCGCTGGCGGCTGGTGCGCTCAGCGCAGGTCGAAGCGGAAGAGCCGCTTCTTGCCGGCACGCAGCAGGAGGTAGCCGTCCGTCACGTCGGCGGTGGTCAGCCGGCGGTTGGGGTCGTCGACCAGGGTGTCCGCGACCTTGACCCCCCCGCCGGCGATCAGCCGCCTCGCCTCGCCATTGGAGCTGGCGAGCGCGGCACGCACCAGCAGCGTCACGAGGCCGATGCCCTGCTCGAGCTCGCTCGCCGGTACATCCGCATGCGGGATGCTATCGCCCCCGACATCGCGCTCTGTCCCGAAGGCGCGCCGCGCATCGCTGCGCGCCTGCTCGGCGGCGGGCTCGCCATGCACCAGGGCGGTGGCCTGCTGGGCGAGCACCTCCTTGGCCTGGTTGATGTCGCGTGCGACCAGGGCGTCGATCTCGCCGACCGGCAGGGCGGTGAAGAAGCGCAGGAACTTCCCCGCATCGGCATCGGCGGCATTGCGCCAGAACTGGTAGAAGTCGTAGATGCTGGTGCGCTCGCTCGAAAGCCAGACGGTGCCCTTCTCGGATTTGCCGAACTTGCCGCCATCGGCCTTGGTCACCAGGGGGAAGGTCAGCCCGGCGAGATCGGCATCGGCCTTGCGCCGGCCCAGCTCGATGCCCATGACGATGTTGCCCCATTGGTCGGCGCCACCCATCTGCACGGTGCAGCGGTGGCTGCGGTGGAGATGGAGGAAGTCATAGGCCTGCATCACCATGTAGTTGAATTCGAGGAAGCTGATGCCGCCAGACTCGAGACGGCCCTTGACCGAATCCATGCTCAGCATGCGGTTGACGCTGAAATGCGGACCCGCTTCGCGCAGCAGCTCGATCCAACCGAGGCCGGCGAGCCAGTCGGCATTGTTCACCAGCTGGGCGCCGGTGGCGGAGTCG
Organism: Planctomycetota bacterium; assembly: GCA_003136555.1. Taxonomy (GTDB): domain Bacteria; phylum Planctomycetota; class UBA11346; order UBA11346; family UBA11346; genus BOG-1363. Next base: position 54,404 of record PLEW01000226.1, read on the forward strand.
TCGAAGCGCACGATGCGTCCGATCTGGGCCGCGATGGCCTGGGCATTGGCATCGATTTCGGCACGCGTCAGCATCTTGCGCATGTCGCTCTTGCCCGACGGGTCGCCGACCAGCGCCGTGGCCCCTCCGACCAGCACCAGGGGCCGATGGCCGCACTGCTGCAGCCAGCGCAGGCCCATGATCGGCACCAGCGAGCCGACATGCAGGCTGTCGGCGGTGGGATCGAAGCCGATGTAGGCCACCACCGGCGAGGCGAGGCGATCGCGCATCTCCGCATCGGTGGATTGGGCGACGAAACCGCGCTCGTCGAGGATATCGTAGAGGGTCTGACTCATGCGGCCCAGAGCCTAGGGCGAAGAGCGGCCCGGCCAAGGCCGCAGCTGGTACGGGTTGCCGGCACGGCGCATTGCCTCGCTGTGGGCGCGGGGAGGATGGCGACCGAGGGGGGCGTATGGACATCGTCACGCCGGTCATCGAACGCTACGCGCATGAGCATACCCGCAGCGAGCCGGAGCTGCTGTGCGAGCTGGCGGAGGAGACCCGCAGGACGCGCAGCGATCATGGCATGCTGACCGGCCGCCTCGAGGGGCGGCTGCTCAAGCTGCTGGTGCAGCTGGTGCAGGCGCGCCGCGTGCTCGAGCTCGGGCTCTTCACCGGCTATTCGGCGCTCTCGATGGCCGAAGGCCTGGCCCCCGGGGGCGAGCTCATCAGCTGCGACATCGATCCGCGCGCCGAGCAGTTCGCCCTGCGCTACCTCGCGCGCAGTCCGCACGGCTCCAAGGTCACCATCCGCATCGGCCCCGCGCTCGAGACCATGGCCTCGCTCAACGGGCCCTTCGACCTGGTGTTCATCGACGCCGACAAGGAGAACTACCTGAACTACTACCGCGCAGCCATCCGGCTGCTGCGGCCTGGTGGACTGATCGCGATCGACAACACCCTGTGGAGCGGTCGCGTCCTGGCCCCAGCCGATGCCGCCGATCGCACCATCGATGCGCTCAACCAGGAGATCCTGCTCGATCAGCGGGTGGAGAACGTCCTGCTGACCGTGCGCGACGGCCTGCACCTGGTGCGACTGCGGAGCTGACCTGCCCGCGTGCCGATGCGCACAGGCCCGGGCAGGCTAGGCTTCGAGGTAGTAGTCGCCGTCCAGCCGCTCGAGTCGCCGGTCCCAGCGGGCGAGGAACTGCTCACGCGTCGCTGCATAGAGCGGACTGATCTCGATGCGCGCTTCCGCCGGCAGGGCGATGGTGACCCCTGCTGCGGCCAGCCAGGAGGCATACAGGCGGCTGGCGAGCGCCACCGCGGTCGCCGGGCTGTCGTTCATCGGCTTGCCGTCGCTCAGCGATGGGTTCTTCACCGGCGCGAACTCGCTGTCGCGATCGATCTCCAGGCCGAGGCTGGTGCGCGCCTCGGGGATGAGATCGAAGATGAAGCGCTCGCTCTTCCAGCCGGTGATGTCCTGCGCCGCGCCGCCCAGCCATGCCTTCAGCGGCTTGGCGCTGCGGTGCAGCGGGATCTGGTAGCCGCGTGCCGCCAGGCGGGCGAGGAAGGCGACGCCCCAGCTGTGCATCGCCGGCGAGCCCCAGCGGTAGAGCGGCTCCCCGTTCGCCGAGGTCAGACGCGTCTGGGCCGGGGTGAGCTCGGTGTACTCGACGATGCGGTCGGATCCGGCGACCCGGACCAGGTGGCCGACCTTCTCGTCGGGATGGGCCTTGGGCAGCACCTTGGTGATGACCTCGGCGCCTTCCAGGCTCGCCAGGCCCAGCAGCTCCGGATCATCGACCGGGGCGAGGATGTTGTCGACCTGGATGTAGATGATCTGCTCGATGCCGTCGGCATGCAGGCGGGCGAGGTTGCCGGAGGTGACCAGGGCGGTGAAGCAGCCGCCATGGCCGTCGGGATTCTCCAGCAGCATGCCCGGTACGCGCAGCAGCGCCCGGCCCTGCTGGTCGATGCTGGGCACGGTTCCCTGGCTGAAGAAGCGCAGCTGGGCCTGGTCGAGGCCGAACCAGCCATTGGCCTGGAAGAATTCGCGCGTGTCGGCATCTGTCATCGGGCTGGTCATGATCAGGAAGGGGACCTGGCGTCCGAAGCGCCGCGACAGCGACAGCACCTTCTCGGCCTGCAGCTGGAAGATGCTCTTGCCGGAATGGGGGGCGATGGGGAAGCAGCCCTTGGGGGCGGAGGAGCCCAGGCGCGTCCCCTGACCGCCGGCGACCATCAGCACCGCAGCGCGACCGGCGCCGTATGCCGCCTCGCCGGCGGCACGCAGCGTCGCGGCTCGTGCCTGGCGCTCGCTGCGCGTGATCACCCGGCTCGCGCCCACCTCGCCGGCGGGCAGGGGGGCGGCCGCATGGCTGAGCTCGGCCCAGTCGATGCTCGCCAGCTGGGCCAGGTAGCGCTCGCGCTGCTCCGCGCCCAGGGTGGCGAGCTCGGCGAGGAGATGCTCCTGACCGTGCTTGGCCAGGAGGTCATTGAGGGCGAAGGGATCGACCATGGTGGCGGCTCGCGGGGTGGGCGGGATGGAGGTCCGGCAGCTGTCCCGTCACGGTCGCGCCGACGGGGATATGCGCGACTGCCCTTAAGCAGCAACGCCGCAGGTGGCTGCGGCGTTGTCGGTGGCCTTGCGGCCGTCAGGCATGCAGCGCTGCATGCGCAGGATGGACTGGCGGGTNNGGCTCAGGGAGCGGCAGCCGGCGCCGCGATGACATCGACGAAGCGGCTGCGGAACTGCACCACGCCTTCGGCGAGGGCGAAGATCGTGTAGTCCTTGCCCAGGCCGACACCGCGACCCGGCTTGAACTTGGTACCGCACTGGCGCAGGATGATCCCGCCGGCCTTGACCGCCTGGCCGCCATAGATCTTGATGCCACGCTTCTTGGGGTTCGAATCGCGACCGTTCTGGGTGGAACCGGTGCCCATTTTATGAGCCATAAATACCTCGTCGGGATCAGGAAAGGTGAAGGGGCGACAGAGTAGGGCGCACGCAGTCCATGGCAAGTGGCGAATTGGCCCCGCCGCCTGGCTGCTCCAGGTCCCGGCAGCCTCGCATGCCGGCTGGCTGATGCCGGTCTCCGCCCCTGGCTAGCGGCGCGCGGGAGCTCGCCGCTGCCAACTTCAGACGGCCTGATCCACCCAGGTCCATCTCCCTTACCCGGTTGGTTCGCCTGGCAGTCGCGCTATGCTCCCCAACGCAGGTGGCGAGATGGACATGAGACGTCCGGTGCGGGTGATGCTGGCGGGTTGTTTGGCGGTGGGTGCGGTCCTGCTGCTCCTGGCCCTGGCCAGCTATGCCCATCCCCAGATCATCAATGGCGGCACCGAGGGCAAGAACCTCATGGGCCTGGCGGGCGCCTGGATCGCCCACGGCTTCATCCTCCTCTGGGGGGTGGTGGCCTTCCTCCCCCCGCTGCTGCTGCTCGGCTATGCGGTGGCGATCTGGCGCGAATCCGACCTCGACAACCTCGGCCGCCGGCTCACCGGAGCCGCCATCCTGATCCCGGCCCTGTGCGGCTTGGTGCACCTGCTCCCCCTGGATGCGGAATGCGAAGGGCTGCTGCTGCGCTGGGACCAGTACCAGTTCGGTGGCCTGGGCGGCAGCCTGGGGCGCTGGCTGTGCGCCCGCGCCGGCCGTTACGAGAGCGGTGCGAGCGAAGGCGTGCTGGTGCAGAACCTGGATGTCGCGGGTGCGGCACTGGTGCTGACATGCCTGGCGGCGGCGGGCCTGCTGCTGATGCATATCGGGCTGCGACGGCACCTGCGACGGGTCTGGAACGCGGTGCATTCCTGGAAGCAGGCACCGGCGCTGCCCATGCCCGAGCGTCCGGGTCGGGTCAAGCCGCCCTTCGTGCCCGGACCATCGGGGCCGGTGATCAAGACCCGCGCGACCACCTCCATCCATGAGATCACCCGGCGCATCGCCGACGATGAGGGCACGGCGATGCCCGATGCCGAAGCCCTGCTCGAGAAGATCCGCCAGCAGCGCCGCAGTCTCCAGTCGCCGGATGCGGCCGTGCAGGCGGTCGCCGGCGCGCAGTCCGCGAACGGCTCGACCAGCATGGCCGAGGCAGAGCGCACCGCCGAGGCCCTCGCTGCCGATCCCGCACCAGCACCCCTGTCGCCCGTAGCGCGCACCGAAACGATCCCCCCGGCGGCAGCCGTGCTGGCGTCCTCGGACGCGGAGTCGGACGCGGAGGCGTCGGTCCTGAGTGCGAAGCCCAAGCGCGCCGCCCAGAAGGCGCGACAGCGCGGTGCGACCGGGCTTGACGGCTACATCCTGCCCACCGTCGATCTGCTCGATGAGCTGCCGCAGAAGCGCGTCGCCGAGCATGAGCAGGAGAAGAACCAGATCGCCCGCGCCATCGAGGAGGTGTTCTCGCACTTCGATGTCGCGGTCCAGGTCGTCAATGCCACCCGCGGGCCGGTGGTGACCCAGTACGAGATCCGCCTGCTCGACCAGTCGATGCGGGTGCAGAAGGTCGAAGGGTTCGAGAAGGATCTGGCGATGAAGCTCGGCACCGAGGGCATCCGCATCGTCGCGCCCCTGCCGAACAAGACCACCATCGGCATCGAGGTCCCCAACCGCGTCAAGGAGGCGGTGGTGATGCGCGACCTGGTCGAGGAAGTCGATCCCTCGACCATGGCCCTGCCGGTGATCCTCGGCCGCGATGTCGTCGGCCGACCGCTGATCAGCGATCTCGCCAAGATGCCCCATCTGCTGGTGGCGGGCGCCACCGGCATGGGCAAATCGGTGTGCATGAACGCGATGATCTGCTCGATCCTGCTGTTCAAGTCGCCGCGCGAGGTGCGCTTCATCATGGTCGACCCGAAGATGGTCGAGCTCGCCGGATACGAGGACATCCCTCACCTGCTCACCCCGCCCATCACCGACATGACCAAGGCGCACGCGGCGCTCGAGTGGGCCTGCCGCACCATGGACGAACGCTACGAGGCCCTGCGCCTGACCGGGGTGCGGGACATCAAGGCCTTCAATGAGCTGGGCGAGGACGAGATCCGCTTCCGCCTGGCCAAGAAGGAGCTGACACCGGAGAGCATTCCGGGCGGCGGCGAGCGCATGGAGTACATCGTCGTCCTGGTCGACGAATACGCCGACTTGATGATGGTCAACAAGGAGGTCGAGAAGTCGATCGTGCGCCTGGCGGCCAAGAGCCGCGCCTGCGGCATCCATGTCATCCTCACCACCCAGCGGCCCTCCGCCGACGTGGTCACGGGACTCATCAAGTCCAACCTGCCCTCGCGCATCTGCTTCCGCGTGGTCGACAAGTCGAACTCGCGCGTGGTGCTCGACGTCAGCGGAGCCGAGAACCTGCTCGGCAAGGGCGACATGCTGTTCCTCCAGCCCGGCACCAGCGCGCCGGTGCGCGGCCAGGGCGTGTGGCTCAAGGATTCGGAGATCAATGCCATCATCGAGCACGCCAAGGCGCAGGGCACGCCGACCTACGACGAGGAGGTGCTCAAGGTGGGAGCGGTGCAAATGGAGGGGGGCGGCGGCAGCGGCTCGATGGGTGGCAGCGACTGGATCTCGGACCGCCAGTTCCACGAGGCGGTGCAGTCGATGTACCGCTACAACCGCTCGGGCGCCGACTTCTTCCGGCGCAAGCTCAACATCGGCTACAACAAGGCCACCGCCTACGTCGAGCAGCTCGAGGACCTCGGCTTCATCGGTCCGCAGAA
>PLEW01000019.1 GCA_003136555.1 Planctomycetota bacterium
TGGAAGATCTGCCAGCCCTTGGGGTGCCAGAACACCTGGCCGGGATTCTCCTCATCGATGTGGAAGAGGTCCATCTCCTTGCCCAGGCGGCGGTGGTCGCGCTTGCGCGCCTCCTCGATGCGCGCGAGGTGGGCCTTCAGCCCCTTCTCATCGGCGAAGCAGGTGCCGTAGATGCGCGTCAGCTGGTCGCTGGCCTGGTCGCCATGCCAGTAGGCGCCGGCCACCGACATGATCTTGAAGGCGCCAAGCACGCCGGTCGACGGTACGTGCGGCCCGGCGCAGAGATCCTCCCACGGCTGGCGGCCGCCCAGCGAGGCATCGTCCGCACGGCCGGTGGCATAGAATGAGATGCTGGTCGCACCCTTCTGAATCGCGCGCTCGGCGTTGTCGCGCTTGTAGACGTCCCCGGCGGTACGCGCCAGGCCGGCCTCGCAGGAGAGGTCCTGGCGCACGAACGGGCGGTTGGCGGCGACGATGCCCTTCATCTTCGCCTCGATGGCGGTGAAATCCGCATCGGTGATGCTGCGGGCCGAGCCATCCTCGCCGATGATCGCCATGTCGTAGAAGAAGCCGTCCTCGATCGCCGGCCCATAGGCGAGCCGGGTCTTCGGCCACAATGAGCAGATGGCCTCGGCCAGCACATGGGCGCAGCTGTGGCGCAGCACGCTGAGCGCGTCGGGATCGTCGTTGCTGGCGGTGATGATGGTGACCGCCGCATCCTCGGTCAGGGTGCGGTCGAGATCGCGGATCTCCTTGCCGTCCAGCTTGATGGCGATCGCCTTGCGGGCGAGGCCGGGACCGATGGCGGTGGCAATGGCGCGGCCGTTGGCGGGCTGATCGATGGACAGCACCTTGCCGTCGGGCAATGTGAACTTGGGCATGGCAACCTCGTAGGGACAGGTGGGGGAGCGGACGGCTGACGACGCGATGACCCGCAGGGCGGGTCTCAACCAGTAGTTCGCGCCGTAGTTCGGCGATCAGGCGTGTGCTGCGCTCCGGCCAGGATAGTCATTGCCGGGAACCGTAGCGCCGGCACCTAGCGGGTCAATCACCGCACCTCCCGCGCGCGCGTCTGCCTGCGATTGTCCGTCTCCTGGGCATCGCTCGGTGCCGGGGTCCTGAGAGGAATGCCCGGCGTGGCCGTGCTTGGAGGAATTGCGTTCAAGTACGCGCTTGGCCACCGGCGTGCAGGCCTTGCCGCACGGAGGGGCCGCTGTGGATGAAGCCGGCGAAGGCGATGGTCGGATTGTCGGCCGGCGCATAATGGCGCCCCGGTCAGGGGTCTTCGGCCCGGCAAACGGCGCCGGGGTGCGGTGAGTGTCCAGCGCCTGGCGCGACCGGTTTCAGGACGGACTGGTACCAGCCCTGGTCGGAGAAGCCGTCCGCGACCGGTGCTGGGATGACGTACCGACCGTACACGTGCAGCATCCTGTGGTGAGCAGCGGTCGAGGTGTCCAGTTCGAAGCCCCCTGCACTCGAGATGGATGCCTGCACCCCTGATTGAGAGACAGCGCTCGCGGTAATAAGTGACGCATAGTGGCAGACGCGACCTGACCCCAGCACGAGCGCTGTCGGTCTAGCGCTACTCGCTTTCTTCCATGACCCTTGTCATTGCCGCAACCGCCCGAGTCTGCCAACCGCGACCACCTCGCTTGAAGAATGACAAGACCTTGCGCGGTACGCGCAGCGTCACGGGCTTGCTGCCTTCAGCGGTCTGTCGTGGACGACCACGACGAGCCGGACCCTGGATGATGACCGCCCCCTCAGGGAGCGATTCGGGAATATCCTGATCGCACGTCGGGCCTCTGTTTCGTGCACGGGCGGCGGCTACCCGTCGTGCCAATGCTGCCGATTCGGCCTTGGTCAACGGGGCAACGTGGGCCAAACGCAGCGTACGTGGCGATTTCTTCTTCATGAAGCAGTTTCCTTCCTGCCCAAGTCGTTGGAGGGTCCTGGGAGCAGGCATGGCGCTGATGATGCGAAATCTGCGCCCCCGTTCAGTATAGGCACCCGCCACCACCAGGAGACGGGTGCCGACCATGCCTACGCGGATACATCGATCCTTTCCACAGTCAGCACGGGTATCCTCGAACTCGAATGCGAGCTGATCGGCAAACACGGGCCGGGCCTCCTGGAGAGTCACCCCGTGCTTCGCTGCATTGGCTGCGGCCTTCGCGTCCTCCCATTCGAATTCCGCGTCGCGCACGCAGCCACGCTAAGCCTACCAACAATTATGTCAATACATAATTACTTAATGAGTCGAATCATGCGCCGCCCAATCCTGTGCCCATAGCGGGGAGGCTATTGCCCTATGGGAGTGGATGGCCCAACTCCATGCGACCTGCCAAGACCATCGTTTCACACCTGAGACTGCCTTCCGACCACCAGATGGATTCCGCCACCTTTACCTACTCGGTGGCGGGGTCCTGGAAGGCATGCCCGGCATGGCCGTACTTGCTGAAGTAGCGCTCGAGCACGCGCTTGACCACCGGCGTGCAGGCCTTGCCGCCGAAGGTGCCGCTGTGGATGAAGCAGGCGAAGGCGATGGTCGGATTGTCGGCCGGCGCATAGCCGATCATCCAGGCGTGGTCGGGGGTCTTGTAGGATGCGCGGCTGGCCTCGCTGCCCCATTCGCTGGTGCCGGTCTTGGCCGCGATCTTGATGCCGGCGTTGGCGCCCTCGAGCACCAGCAGTGATGCGGTCGCGTGCGGGTGGTTCGAGGTCACCAGCTCCATGCCGCGGCGAACCTCCTCGAGGTAGTCTTTGCGGATGTGCAGGTCGGTGACGATCGGCTGGCCCGGCGGTTTGACCAGGTACGGGCGGACGATGTGGCCGCCGTTGGCCACCGCGGCGGCGAAGCACACCACTTGCAGCGGCGAGGCGGTGGCGAACTGGCCGATTCCGAGGCGCCAGTCGTCGCTGGGCAGCCAATGCGGCTCCTGCGGGCGGGTCATGGCGATGGTCCTGGGCATCGGCAGCACGCCCCAGGTCTGGCGCGGCCGCTGGCAGTCGACATCGAGCGAATTGCGCTGGCCCAGGCCGAACAGCTGGGCGAAGGCCGCCAGGCGCTCGCCGCCGAGGCGATGGGCGATGGTGGCGAAGTAGACGTTCGACGACACCTGGATGGCGTGCGGCAGGTCGTAGGAGCCCGGTTCCGCATGGTCGCGCAGGATCTTCTTGTCGCCGATGCGGGCCATGAAGCCCTGGCAGTAGATCTCCTCGCCCGGGTTTAGGGCGTTGTTCTCCAGGCAGGCGAGTGCGGTGCAGATCTTCATCGAGGAGCCGGGCGGCTGCTCCGCCTCGACCGCATGGTCGTTGAGCGGATGGCCCGGGTCCTGGAGCAGGGCGCGGTAGTTGGTCTTCAGCTCGTTGAGGTCGTAGGTCGGGGTGCTGGCGCATACCAGGATGGCACCGGTATGGCAATCGATCACCACCAGGCCGGCGCGGCCCTTGCCGGTGCCGACCTCGACCGCCTTGGTCATCTGCGGAGTGAGCGTGCCGAGCTCCTTGGCGAGCTCGTACCAGTGCGTGAGGCTGTCCTCGCCGAGGGTCTGCAGCTCCATGTCCAGCTCGGTAACCAGGTCGATGCCCGATTCCGGCTTGCGATCGATGCGCGTGATCACGCCGTCCGGCGAGCGCTCCTTCAAGGTCATGCCGGGCTTGCCGCGCAGCTGGCTGTCGTAGGTCAGCTCGAGCCCGGAGCGGCCGAGCCAGGTGGTCAGCGACCCCTCCTGCTCGGGGTCGGTGCCGCGGCCGATGGTGCCGATCAGGTTGCTGGCCGATCCCGGGAAGGGGTAGGCGCGCGCGAGATCGACCTGGATGCTCAGGCCCGGCAGGGGCGAGTCGGTGTCGTCGTACTGCTTGCACAGATCCACGGGCGGGCTGCTCGACGAGCCGTCGAGGCGGATCGCCAGGGCATGGGGGATGCCCCGGAACAGCGCCACCGGATCGACGCGCGTCTCGCCTTCGAACGAGCGGTCGACCAGCAGGCGGGCCTGCGCCAGCGCGCCCTCGACGTCCAGGCGGGTGGTCGGGCTGCCGTGCCGGGTGAGCTCCTCCGCCAGCCCGGCGCACAGGCGGTCATAGCGCGCGATGTCGAGCACGATGTGGTGCACGCGGTAATCGCGTTCGCAGGTCATCGCGCGGATGCGCTCGGCGTGGCGGGTGATCAGCGTCCCGACCCACTCCCCATCGCTGCCGAGGCTGGCGGCCAGACGGCGCTGGAGCTGGCTGAACAGGCCCTCGCTCTCGGGCGGGTCGCCCTGGATCAGCAGCACGCGCTCGTG